>JAHCJK010000088.1 GCA_026184295.1 Planctomycetota bacterium | reverse complement strand
CCGTGAGCATCAGCGCCACGAACGCGGTGAGCATGTAGACCCAGGGTTCGCCGTGGTAGCCCGGCGGCAGAATCCAATGGTTGAGAAAATCCATTCAGGCCCTCTTCCTGCGTGCGGACTTCCGCGCATGCGTCGCGCCACGGCGTTTTTTCGGTTCGGAACCGGCCAGCTTCAGGCGCGCGATCTTCTGCAGCAGCGTCGTGCGCTTGATCTTCAGGAGCTTGGCCGCGCGGCTGCGGTTGCCGCCGCACATGGCCAGGGCCTCGGCGACCAGCGCGCGCTCGGCCGCTTCCAGGCGTTCGTCCAGCCCGCGCGCATCCCCGGAACTCAGCGCCAGGTAGGCCTCCCGCGCATTCGCGGGCGTCCAGGCTTCGCTGGCGGCCGGACCGTCCGCCGCCCGCGCCTGCGGCACGCGCATCGCTTCGGGCAGTTCGGGCGTGCCGATCACCGGGCCACGGCTGAAGACCACGGCGCGTTCGATCACGTTGCGGAGTTCGCGGACGTTGCCGGGAAAACTCCACGCCTGGAGCGCCTCCAGCGCGGCAAGCGAGAAGGCTTCGAAGGGTTTGCCGGCCTCCTTCGCAAAGCGTTCGGCGAAAAAATGCGCGATCAGCGGGATGTCCTCGCGGCGTTCCCGCAGCGGCGGGACGCGCAGGGCCACGACGTTGAGCCTGAAGAAGAGGTCCGCGCGGAAGCGCTTCGCTTCGACCAGCCCTTCGAGCGGTTCGTTGGTCGCGGAGACGACGCGCACGTCGATGGGGAACTCCCGCGTCGCGCCCACGCGCCGCACCGCGCCGCTTTCCAGTACGCGCAGAAGCCGCGCCTGGCAGGCCGCCGAGGTGAGGCCAATCTCGTCGAGGAAAAGCGTCCCGCCGTGCGCGGCCTCGAAGACGCCCACGCGCGTCGCGTCCGCGCCGGTAAAGGCGCCTTTCTCGTGCCCGAAGAGTTCGCTCTCGAGCAGGCTCTCGGCGATCGCGCCGCAGTGTACGGCGACGAAGGGCCCGTGCCGGCGCGGGCTGCCGTGGTGGATCGCGCGCGCGACCAGTTCCTTGCCCGCGCCGCTCTCGCCTTCCACCAGCACGGGCGAATGCGCGGGCGCCACCTGGCGGATGCGTTCGCAGAGGTCGCGCAGCGCCGGGGAGCGGCCGACCAGTTCGTCCAGGAAGCCGCCGCCGGCCTTGAGTTCCTCGCGCAGGGCCTTGCCCTGCCGGAGCGCGCCGCGGCGGCGCACGGCCCGTTCGATCACGCCGATCACGTAGGCCACGTCGGCGAAAGGTTCGATGACGTAGTCGAAGGCCCCGCGCTGCATCGCTTCGACGACGATCTTGGGGCTCTGTTCGTGCGTGGACATGATGACGGGCGTGAGCGGGTCGGCCTTGAGGATGGCGTCGAGCACGTCCATGCCCCACGCGCCGTCCATGCGCAACGAGCAGAGCACCACGCCGTAGGTGCCGCGGGGCGCCTCGGCCAGCGCAGCGCGCCCGTCGAGGATCTCTTCCACCTGCCAGGGCTTGGCGCGCAGGGATTCGTACAGGCCGGGTTCGAAGCCGCCGATCAGGAGCACGCGTTCGGCGTCGCGGGCCTTCGCTTTCTGCAGAATCTGAGCGGGCATCCGCATGATCGTGACGCGGACGCGGGCGGAATCAAGTTGGGATGGCGCGGGCTCAGGCCGGGCGCGCCCAGACCTTCAGCATTTCCTTCGCGTAAAAAATGTGGCTCGCCGTCACCGAATGGATATCGCCGCCCAGCGCCTGCCACTTCTCCCAGCCGGGGGCCTGCTTGCCCAGTTGGTTGAAGGCGAGCATCCGCGCGCCGGTCTTTTCGCAGACGGCGGGCAGATGGGCTTCGGCGTACGTGATGTAGTTGCCGTCCAGGAACGGACGCACGTCGTCCACGCACCAGACCGCGCTGCCGGCGTCCTTCAGCTGCGGAATCATGCGCTCGTAAGCCGCCTGGTCGTTCTCGCTGCCCACGACCATCAGCATCACGGTCTCGGTCGGCTTGTAGTTCAGGATGTTGGCCATGTGCCACTTCTCGGCGTTGACGGCCACCATTCCGCCGGTCTGGAAGCCGCGGTACTGGGTCTTCGGCTGCAGGTGGCGCATCACTTCGCAGGCGATCTCGATCCACGAACCGTGCGTGGCCCAGTGCAGGCTCATCGTCATCGAATGCCCGAAGACCGCGACGCGCTTGGGCGGCAGGGCCTTGAGCGCCGGCAGCAGCGGCGTAACGGCGGGATCGTCGAGCAGTTCGTGGGCGATCGCGAACTTGTCGCGGCGGCCGGAATTCTTCTCGCCCCACATCTCGAGCTTTTTCAGGATCATGTGGACGGCCAGCGGCGTGGTCTCGAACGGGCTCGCGCCGATCAGCGGGCTCAGCTCGCGGCCGTAGCGTTCCAGGTCGGCGTCGCCGGCGGCCAGGCCCAGCTGCGAAAGCGAGACCGGGAGCCCCAGGCAGAGGTAGACGCGGAAAAGGTCCTGGAGCCAGTCGCCGTCGCGGTGCACTTCCATCAGGAGCTGGAAGAGGTTGGCGGTCGCGCGCACGGCGGGTTCGTCGCGGACGCCGTTGGCTTCGAGGAAAGTGCGCATCACGTTCACCGGCAGGCGCGGATCGTCCATGCAGACGGGGCAGGCCAGCGCGGCGACCAGGCGCCCGGCTTCGCTCGAGGCGTGGCCGTGGGCCCACGCGACCAGGTGTTCGGACGGGAGCGCGGCCAGGCGTTCGCCCGCGATGCGCAAGCGTTCGGCCTGTTCGAGCGTCACCAGGCGCGGCGCGTACAGCGCGGGATCGCCGGGGGTCTTCGCGCGATGCTGCAAATGAATCTGTCCGGCGTGGACCGCGCGCATCAGGGCCCCGGTCAGTTCCAGCAGGCGCATGTGGCGGGTCTCGGAGTTCATCGCGGTGTCCCCAGGGGTCGCGGCAAGGCGCTTGCGCGGCGCAAGGCCAACCGTTATCGGTTATGGCTTGCCGGACGGAAAGGATAGATCGCCCGGGCGCGTGCTCATGCTGCGCTCATCCTTACGAAACCGGAATCAAGCCGCGAAAGGAAGGCACATGGCCGAAGGCAAGGAAGAGAACGGGTACGATCTGGCCGAAGAAGGCTGGAAGCTGCTGGTCGAAGGCGCCGAGAAGGTCCAGCGCGCCGCGAACATTCTCAAGAAGACCGAGCACAGCATCGACGGCTACAACATCGAGCGCGCGCTGATCAAGCACAAGCCCGACCTGATCAAGCAGCATCTCGAGGGCCTGCAGCAGCACCGCCAGGAGAGCAAGCGCTAGCGCGCCGTGGGCGCGTAGGTACCGGATTCGCGCTGGCGCGGCAGCATGCCGGCGCCGAATTCGGTGGGCGTGATGCCCGTAACCTGCCTGAAGACCCGGCTGAGATGCTGCGCGTCCGAAAAGTTCAGCCGTGCGGCCGTCTCCTTCACCGACAATCCGTTGGACAGCAAGCGCTGCGCCTCCTTGACGCGGCGTTCCCGCACGTACGCCATGGGCGAAGCCCCCAGGTATTTTCGGCAGAGCTGCACCAGACGCCGTTCGCTGTAGCGCGCCGCGCGCGCCAGGTCCGGGAGCGCCAGTTCGCGGTCGAGGTTCGCGTCGAGAAAATCGAGCAGCAGGGCCAGCGGTTCGGGGATGCGGCGCGCGGGCGCCAGCATGCGCGTCGAACGGCGCGCGCCCGAGCGGTTCTGCTGCTGGAGCACCCGCACGAAGATCACGCCCAGCACCGCCAGGTGCGACCGCGCCGCGAGGCTCGCCCCGGGCCGGTGCGGTCGGCGCAGTTCGTGCATCAGTTGCCGGAAGAGCACCACCACTTCGGGCTTGCAGGCCTCCGAGGCGCAGGGCACCGACGGCGCGGGGCCGCCGATCTCCCAGGGCCAGGTCAACTGGGCATGCGCGAGTTCCGGCGCGGCGCCGGGCAGATCGAAGGTCGCGTAGAAATACGCGAGCGGCGGCTGCGGCATGGCGAGCGCCAGAAATAATTCGCCCGAAGGCACCGCCAGCCAGGTGCCCGCGCGCAACGGACCTTTCCAGGGTCCGACGGACCATTCGCCCTGACCGGCCGCGACGTACACGAGCGTCCCGCGGGCTCGCACGCCCATCTCCGGAGCGCTTGGCGTGACGCCGGCCTGGAACGAGCCTGCCGCGACGGGGCGCGCCAACTCGAAAATATTCACGTGGTATAGACCTCCCGTGGAGATTCCGGCACACTTCGTGGCACTTTCGGCATCCCCGCTAAGTCCCCTGCGCTTCCCCCGCCTGATTAACCGTAGGACGCATTCAAACGCCAAACCTTAGGTTCCGCGCTCCCGTCGGAGGCCGCGGGCAAGGGGCTCAAAAAGGAGAAGAACGATGAGGACTTGGGTACTGGGTATGGCCTGCGCGTTCGCGCTGGCGGCTTTCTCGGCGGACGCCCTGGCGATGTGCGGCGGAGGCGGCGTCGGGGGCGGCGTCGGGGGCGGCGGTTCGGGCATGCGCGTCGGCGGGCACGGTTCGCGCAAGCCGGCGGAACCCAGCTTCAAGAAGTGGGCGCTGCCGTCGCCGGAGTCCGCGCCGAGTTTCGACACGTCCAAGTGGGATGCCTTCAAGCGCGGCATCGACCTGACCAGCGAACAGTCCGACAAGATCGCCGCCGCGCGCCAGAAGCTCCAGGACGAACTGGCCGGCCTGGCCAAGGCGCAGGACGAATCCCGCGCGGCCTACCAGAAGTGCTCCTGCGAAGCCTCCGCGCGCGCCGCGGCCGGCAAGGTCGCCTACGCCGCGCAGGCGCTCAAGGCCTTCGACCCGAACGCGCGCTTCGCGTCGGCGCTCGCGAACATCCTGAGCAACGAGCAGATGAAGCAGTACCGGGAATACGTCGCCAAGGGCTAACCATGGGCAAGCCCTTCACGGCCCCGTGCAGGTCCGGCGCATGCCGTCTCGGGATGGCATGCGCCGGGCTGTTGCTGGCCACAGCCGCCGCCGGGCTGATGTTCGCGGGCGAAGCGGCGACGCCCGCGCGCGCGAAGGGTCTGGAAGACCTGCTGAAGGCCGGTGAATCGGCCGAGTCCGCCGACCGGTTCGACGAGGCCGGCCGCCTGTACCGCGAAGCCGCGGAGCGCTTCCCCGAAAGCGCGCGGGCCTGGGCCAGCCTGGGCGAATACCTGCGCTTTTACGGGCACGATTTTCCCGCGTCCCGGCGCGCCTTCGACCGCGTGCTCGCCCTGCCCGACGCCGACCCGCTCAGCCGTGCCTACGCCCTGCGCGGGTTGGGCGAGATCGCCCGGCACGAAGGCGACACGACCGGCGCGATTGCGCTGCTCGACCGGAGCCTCTCCGCCTGGCCCCTTCCGGACACGCATCGTTCCCTCGCGCACTTGTACGGCACGCGCGGCGACCTGCGCACCGCCGCCGAGCACGCGCGCAAGGCCGTGGACCTGAACCCCGACGATCCCATCGCGCTCCTGCTCTGCGCTTCGCACGAACAGCGCGCCGGCCGGCTGGCGCAAGGGCGCGCGGATTTCGAGAAAGCGCTGCGCATCGCACGCCTGGAACCCGACGGTTCGCACGCGCAGCCGGTGCATTGCTGCGTGCTCTACAACGCGGCGGGGTATTACGGAGTGCGGGACGATCGCGAGGGCGCGCTGCGGATGCTCGAGGCCTTTTTCAAGACGCCCAACCACCGCCACTTGAGCTTCGAGGAGGTCTGGAACGATCCGGATTTCGCGACGCTGCGCAACGATCCGCGTTTCGAGCGCCTGCTGAAAGCCAACCCTTAGCCTGAATCGTGCGAGGCGCGCGGCTACTCCGGCTTCTTGCCCTTGTAGATGCGTCCGTCCACCACGCGCGAGAAATCGGACCAGGCGCTCGAGTTGCCGCTGGCGGCCTCGCGCTCAATGATGGATTGAATCCCCTGCACCTTGGCGTCCATGCATTCGATGTGATGCAGCGCCACGGCTTCAAGCGTGCACGGCGTCACCGGCGAACCGTGCTCGCGTTCGCCGTGGTGGCTGAGGATCAGGTGCTGGATCAGGTCGCGCTTGGCCGGAGGAAAATCGCCCAGCTTGAGGATGAAGCGTTCCACCATCAGCGAGCCCAGCGAGATGTGCCCGCACAGGCGTCCGGTGTCCGTGTAGCCGAAGCCCGGCCCCGCGTCGATCTCTTCGATCTTGCCGATGTCGTGCAGCAGCACGCCGGCCATCAGCAGGTCGCGGTTCAGGAATGGGCGCTGCTCGCAGACCGACTGCGCGGTCTTGCAGGCCGAGAGGACGTGTTCGAGCAGGCCGTGCACCCACGCGTGGTGGATCGAACTGGCCGCGGGCCCTTTAAGATACGCCGCGCGGACCTTCGCGTCGGAAAAGATCGTCCCGAGCAGGCGCTTGTAGTCCGGATCGGTGAAGCTCGCCAGCAGCGCGTCGAGTTCCGCTTCCATCTCCTTCGGGTCGCGCGTGGAGACCGGCAGGAAGTCGGAGGCGTTCACCAGGTTCGGGTCGGCCGGTTCGACGCGGAAGACGATCAGTTGCGCGCGGGACTGATAGGTCTCCACGCGACCGCGCGCGCGGATGTAGCTCCCCTGCTTGTACGCCTCAAAATCCTTGTCGTTTGCGTCCCACTGGCGCACCGGCACCATGCCGGAACGGTCGCCGAAGCTCGCCTGGATGTACTTCGAACCGTTCTTCGCCGCGCGCATCGAGGCGTCCTGGACGAGAAAGATCCCGTCGATCTCCTGCCCGGGCTGGAATTCCGAGATGAACGTGCGCGGCAGCCCCGTCGATCCCGGCCCGCCACCGTTGGCGTTGGCTGCCGGCGCGGAAGGCCGCGCGGCCAGCGCCTGCACCGCGCCCTTGGAAGGCGCTTTGGCTGCCTTGCCCCCGCCGTTCGGCGCGGGCTTGATGTCGTCGGGGAACAGCGAATCCAGCTTGGCCATGAAGACTCCCGCTACGCGCCGCGAACCTGCGGTTCTAGCGCTTATCGACGTAAAAGAGGTACCACCAGCGCGGACAATTCCGGTCGATGACTTTGGACTTGAGGAAGTCGAAGTCCGCGAGGGTGAGCGCGATCGGCGGCGCCATGCCGGCTTCCGACGCGCCTTCGGTATCGAAGATCGAAAGGATCAGGCGGCCGCCCGGCTTGAGCAGTTCCATCAGGGCGTCCACCTTTTGTTTCAGCACCGGCTTGATGTCGGGGATGTGGTCGAGCACCTCGGTGCAGACCACGCCCGTGCAGGTGCCGGGCTCGATGCCGGATGCTTCGATCGTTCCGCGCTTGAACGTGCAGTTCGGCAGGCCGTGCTCGTTCAGGAGCTGCCGGCCGACCTCCAGGCGCCCTTCGTCCGGATCGACGCCGATCACTTCGGTGCGCGGCTTTTTCCAGGCCATGTTCACGGCCACGATGCCGTGCCCGCAGCCGATGTCGGCGATGCGCCCTTCGTACGGCGCCAGGCGCAGGGTGGCCTGCATGCGGCCCAACGCCACCCAGTGGATGGGCTGAAAGACGCCCTGCGCGGCCGTGGCGTTCTTCTGCCAGATCATCGTGCCGCGATCGAGGTAGATCCAGCCGTCCTTGACTTCCTGAATCGCCATGCGGACTCCGCGCTCGTTTTCCGAAATGGAAACCGCATCATGGTGCTTCGCGCGCCGCCCGTCAACCTCAACCGGCTGGTTTGGCGCGCCGGGAAGTGCTATAAGGCCCTTATCCAGCCAAGGAGCTTCGCATGCTATACCGCCGTTTCGGCAGGACCGAACTTCGGATGCCCGTCTTTTCCTGCGGCGGCATGCGCTACCAGCAGTCGTGGAACGACAAGGACAAGTTCACCGACGAGAGCCAGCGCAACCTCGAAGCCTGCATCCGCCGCTCCCTGGAACTCGGCATCAACCACATCGAGACCGCGCGCGGCTACGGCACCAGCGAGGAACAGCTCGGGCACATCCTTCCCAAGCTCCCGCGGCAGGAGATGATCGTACAGACCAAAGTCGGACCGTCCAAGGACCCGAAGGAGTTTCTCAAGACCTTCGAAAAGTCGATGTCCCTGCTGAAGCTCGATTACGTGGACCTGTTTTCGCTGCACGGCATCAACAACGAAGAACGCCTGCAATGGTCGCTGCGCGAAGGCGGCTGCCTGGAGGCCGCGCTGGAACTGAAGCGCCAGGGGCGCGTGCGGCACGTCGGCTTCAGCACGCACGCCGGCCTGCCGGTGATCATGGACGCGGTCAAAGACGGGCGCTTCGAGTACGTCAACCTGCACTGGTACTACGTCTTTCAGGCCAACTGGCCGGCGATCGAAGAGGCCACCCGGCGCGACATGGGCGTCTTCATCATCAGCCCCTCGGACAAGGGCGGGAAGCTGTACGCGCCGAGCAAGAAGCTGGTCGAATTCACCGCGCCCTTTTCGCCCATCGAATTCAACGACGCCTGGTGCCTCGCGCGCCCGCAGATTCACACGCTTAGCATCGGCGCGGCGCGGCCCACGGATTTCGACGAACACGTGAAAGCCCTGAAGCACCTGGTCCCGGGCGCGGACACCAGGGCGCTGCTGGCCCCGGTCGAAGCGCGGATGCGCGCCGAAATGGAACGCGTGCTCGGGCGGGACTGGTGCGAATCCTGGCACGTCGGGCTGCCCGAATGGAGCAAGGCGCCCGGGCAGGTGAACGTCTACGAGATCCTGCGGCTGCGGAATTTCGCGAAGGCCTTCGACATGCTCGAATACGGCAAGATGCGCTACAACCTGCTCGGCAAGGGCGACCACTGGTTCCCCGGCAACCAGGCCGACAAGCTCGCCGGGCTTGACTTCGCCGCCGCGCTGGCCGGTTCGCCGCACCAGGCAGCCGTGCCCTCCGCGCTGGCCGAAGCCCACGCACTGCTCAAGGCTGAAGACGTCAAGCGGCTGGGTTCGCACTGAGCCCGCGCGCCGGATTCCGCTTTATTCCGGATAAGCATATGCGATTATAGAGGCGGGCTTCGGGAGGCATCGCGATGCGAAAATACATCATCATGGGCGTGCAGGGCTGCGGCAAAGGGACGCAGGCGAAGATGCTCAAGGACGCCTACGACCTCGTCCACATCTCCGTCGGCGATATCTTCCGCTGGAACATCCAAGCCCACACCAAGCTGGCCGCGCGCATCAAGCGCATCATGGCCGCGGGCGAACTGGTCGGCGACGAGGTCGTCGAAGAGATCGTCCGCCGCCGCCTCGACGAACACGACTGGAACTACGGCTTCATCCTCGACGGATTCCCGCGCAACCGCCGCCAGGCCGAATTCTTTCTCGAAAGCTACGACATCGACGCCGTGATCCAGATCGACGTCCCCGACCGTGTCGTGATGGACCGCATCCAGGCGCGCCGCCTCTGCGAAAAGTGCGGGCTCGACTACAACCTCATGTTCCACCGGCCCGCGAACGCCGGCACCTGCGACGTCTGCGGCGGCAAGCTGATCCAGCGCAGCGACGACAACGAATCCGCGATCACGTCGCGCCTGAAGGACTACCACGAAAAGACCGCGCCGATCCTGGAACTCTTCAAGAAGAAGGAACTGGTCGTCGTCACCGACGGCACGAAGAAGCCCGACGAAATCCAGGCGGATATACGGAGGCAGTTGCGGCTGACGTGACGGCAGTGGTCAGTGGTCAGTGGTCAGTGGTCAGTGGTCAGTGGTCAGTGGTCAGTGGTCAGTGGTCAGTGGTCAGTGGTCAGTGGTCAGTGGTCAGTGGTCAGTGGTCAGTGGTCAGTGCGCGGCCCGAAGGGCCGCAGGAAAATAGCCAGGGGCATCGCCCCTGGTTTTCGCGCAGAAGCAACCTGCCCTGAAGGGGCAGCGGAAGTCTCCGCGACCCTTTCAGGGTCGATCATCGGGTGTCCATGGCCCAGGGGCGTTGCCCCTGGCTATTATCCTATGGCCCTTCGGGCCAATTTGACCAAATCAACCGCCTAGCGATCCTGGCCACGACGCACCGGATACTGTTCGCTGTTCACTGTTCGCTGTTCGCTGTTCACTGTTCGCTGTTCACTGCTCGCTGTTCACTGTTCGCTGTTCACTGTTCGCTGTTCACTATTCACTGACCACTGCCGTTAAAACGGCGCCGGTGCCGGCACCATCCTGCGCAGATGCGTGCGAAGCGTCTCGATGCCGCAATCGGCGGGGTCGCACGCGGCCAGCAGGCGCTTCAGGAACGCGGACTCCTTGCGCAATTCGCATTGCTTGCGGACGCGTTTGAGCACGGCCTCGAGCTTCGCAATGCGTTCGCGGACAAGATCGTCTTGCGCGGCAAGGCGCAGGAACGGCAGGCGCGCGCACGAGATCAGCAGGTTCTCTTCCTGGATGCCCAGGTTCCGCAGGGACCGCGCGGTCTCGTCGAAGGCTTCCGCGAAGCCGCCGCGCGCGAAGAGCTGCGGGATGTCCACGGTGTCCACCTGGTTGAAGAGCACGACCGTGCGGCGGGCGAGTTCCGGGCGGCGCTTGAAAGCGGCCTCGACCCAGGGTTCAGGGGTGAATCGGTCCGGCAGCGAGATCAGCACCAGCACGTCGGCGCTGCGCGCCTGTTCGAGGATCAGGTCGGCGCGGCGCGCGTTGTGGAAGGTCGGAATCCAGGGCGAATCGACCAGCACGGGCGCGGCGGCCAGCGCGTCGCTCTGCGCGGGCCAGTGTTCCGAAGCGCGCAGCAGTTCGACGTGCCGGTACGAGAGCAGGTGGCCGACATCGACCGTGCGGCCGTCTTCGCGGCGCTTGCCCATCAATTCTTCGCGGCGGCGCGCCCAGTCGAGCACCACGGTCTGCCCCGCCTGGTACGCGGGCGCATCGAGGAAGGCGAGGAACTGCTCGAGCTTCTCGACTTCGTCGCTGAGCGGCTCCTGCAAGACGGCGATGTCGGGGCGTTCGGCGAAGATCTTCTTCACCGCGGCCAGGCAGTCGCGCAGGCGGTCTTCGGGCGGACCTTCGTCCAGGCGCGGGCCGGCGGGGCCGAGCACTTCGAGAATCAGTTGCGAGAGCCGGTAGAACGAGAGGTCGCCGAGCGCGTAAGCCAGCGCACGGTCGCGCGTGAGGTACTCCACGCGCAAAGTACGGTCGGCCTCGCCGTCCGCGGGCATGCGGATTTGCGTGTTGGTCTGCGTGCAGTCGCGCACGGCCGAAGGCGCAAGGTCCGCGTCGCCCCAGAGCGCGCAGACGACGCTGCTCTTGCCGACGCTGCAAAGACCGGAGACGAGGACCGACCAGGGCCGAGGATTCATGTCCGCGCGACTGTACCGCGTCGCGCGAGCCATTCAATGCAGGCGCCGAGTGCCGCGAGGATTAGCAGTCCAACAGTTGCATTCGAGGCCAGAACGCCTTTGAACTGGCGAACCTTGGAGGGACTTGAAAGATCAACTTCCGAGATGGTATCTCCGTCTTCGAGCTCTACGTTGCCTACTAAGAAACAAACTTCGCACTCTTCATAGGTGAATGGCCAGCCTCGGGACGCTGTAACGCAGAGCGCGTACTGCTGTGACACGCGATCGTATAGAAAATTTCGGCCGGCTGGCGCAGGTGTATGCCAGCGCTCGTTCATGGCTACCAACCTTTGGGATAATAAGACCAGCAGTAGCAGTGCAACGCACCGAATCAACCATTTCATATCTATTTTCGCGTGAGCGCCGTGAGTGACCGCCTCAGGTTTCGGCGGGCAACCTTTTCCAGTTTGGCAAAGAAGTACGCCGTCCCGAAGATGCGCGGGCGCGCGAGGAAGTGCTTCAGCACCGCCGCGCGGCCGGCCCTGAAGGCTTCTTCCGGAACAAAGGCGTATTCCTTTCGGACGGCGCGCTCGTAGGCATCGAAAATCGTTCGCGGCGCGCCCAGGATTGCGAGGTCGAGGTCCACGATCAGGTGTTCGCCGGGGTCCGCGGGCGGCTGCGTGTGCCGCGTGGCCAAGATCCATTGAACGATGCGGCGGCGGCGCGCGGCCGGCAGGGCCTTCCCCACCCCGCGCGCGAAGGCCGCCGCGCTGCGGGCCTCGTTGTCCTTGCGCTTCGGATCGTAGACAAAGTCGTGAAACCAGAGCGCCAGTTCCAGGTCGTCGAACGCACCCACTGGCACGCGAACGCGCCGCGCGAAGGCATCCAGATGCGCCAGGCAGGCCGCCACGTGCGCGAGGTTGTGGTACGCGCGACCGCGTTCGGCGTAGTTCGCGCACAGATGTTTCCAGGCCTGCGCGGCACCGGGCAGCGCGTGCCGCGCCGCCAAGGCCAACCAGCGTGCTCGCAAAGTGGATGAAGTCGCCGCCGCCATACCGCCAGCGTATCCGGCGCGCGCACATAAAAAAGGCCCCGCCGAAGCGGAGCCTTTTGAACACCGTTGGTTCGTTGGGCCTAGTCCAGGAAGTCCTTCTCCTTGATCTTCCTCGGCAGGTATTCTTCGGTCACGAAGCTGATCGACTTGTTAGTGAGCGCTTCGAGTTCGAACTTGGCGCCGTTGGCGAGCATGTTGTGGATTTCCTTCTGCCACTCTTTGCTCTGGAACCACGGGTACGCCAGGATTTCCTTGGCGCGGCGGATGTCGCCTTCGTCGAGGCCGATGGCGGTGGACTTCTTGTCGAGGCCGAACTTTTCCGGGTCGAAGCTCGAGAGGCCGATGAAGCGAGCGCTCGGCACCGCCATGCGCTGCGATTCGAAGGCGAGGTTGATCGAGCCCTGCTTCACGACCGAGTAGATGTAGTAACCCCACGGGTCGTTATCGACGTAGACGTACAGCGGCAGTTTCAGTTCGTTCACGAAGCGGTAGCAGAGGCGCCGCACGCCGCGGGGCGGCTGGCCGCCGCCGTGGAGGATGATGCATTTGTGCTTCCGCCAGAACTTATCCTGGTTGAGGCGGTGCCAGACCGCGCCCTTTTCGATCAGCAGGACGAAGTTGGCCGTGCACTTCTTGAATTGAATCACGTCCTCTTCGACGATGCTCGGGATCGCCCAGCCGCCGGAACCGACCGCGCGGCCGTCGATGGTGTCGCCGCTGTCCACGAGCGTGATTTCGCCCGCGAGCGCCCCCTTGTTTTCCGCGAAGAGGTTCAGTTCCTCGCGGATGAACTGGGCGGTGACTTCCAGGTCCTCGATCACCGCGTCGGATTCGCTCTGGTCGTCGACGGTGTTCTCGTTCGAGCCGTCGATGCGGTGTTTGATCATGTAGAAAAGATCGCGGATGCTGGTCGTCTTGCCTTCGTCTTCCAACTGGCGGCAGGCGGCGGCCACGCACATGGTCTGCATGAATTTCTTGGCCATGTTGACGTTGAAAAATTCGCGTTCCTGCTTCGCGCTGCCCATCTCGATGTAGCGTTTCTGTTCGTTAAAGCGCACGTTGGCAAGCGAACGCACCGGGATGTCGAGCGTGGGCGTCTTGCCCTTGTTCGCCGATCCGATGACCTCGTCGGCCATCTTGGCGAGCGCCGCCGGCAGATCCCGCTTGCCCTTCTTCTTTGCGACCATGTATCAGCTCCTTACGCCGAGGGTTCGTTTCCGAAAAGCGGTGCCGGCTAGAAGAGTTCCTTCTGGTTGCCCTTGCCTTTGCCCTTCTTCTGCGGCTGCAGCGCGGCGCCGGCGTTGCCCTTCACCTTCTTGCCGGAGACCTGTTTGCCGCCGGAATAGATCGGGATGTCGTCGGGGACGGGCGCGGTCTTGGCCGCCTTCGCGGGCGGCGCGGCCTGGGCGCTTGCCGAGCCCTTCGCTTTTCCTTTCGCCTTCCCCTTTTCCTTCTCATCGCCCTTGGCAGGCGCTTCGTCGGCGGCATCTTCGCCCGAACCGGCTTCGGCCTGATGCGCACCGTCGGGCGGCGAGACGGGGATCGGCTTGGTATTCAGCAGCCCTTCGGGCACGGCGCCTTCCAGACCCTTCTCGGTCACGATGATGGTGTTCGCGAGTTCCGAGGGCGCGTTTTCCTTGCGGTTCAGGTCGGCTTCGGTCTCTTCGCCGCCGGTCACCTTTTCGGCGACGGCCTGGAGCTGCTTCTTCAGCTTCTCGACGTTGACGTTGCCGTACTTCACCTTGAGCTTCCCGCAGGCCTCGGCGACTTCCTTGATGTACAGCCCGAATTTGTCGCGGCGGCTCATCTCGTACTTCGCGCGCGCGATACGGTTGAGGTGAATGCCCAGCTTGCGCCCGCATTCCTGCAGGGCGAGGCGGATTTCCTTGCGGATTTCGTCGTAGTCGGCGATCGCTTCCTTCGATTCGCTGGTGAACGGCACCCACACCGAGCCCATGTGAACGAAGATGCACAGCGAGCCCTGCGGCAGCGAACCGCGCGACTGCGTGAGGCCGTACTTGCGCCAGCCGACTTCCGTCGCGGCCTTGTAGGTCGCGCACGCGGTCTGCTGGTAGACCAGCGGCACGCGGTTGGCGAAGCGGATCAGGCGCGCCAGTTCCGGGCCGCGTTCTTCTTCCTTGGCGAGCTTTTCCTTCAGGCGCGCGGCCTTGCGGAGTTCGGCCAGCGTGAGCGCGCGCTTGCTCCCGGACTTTTCGCCTTCCTCTTCCAGCGCCAGTTCGCCGTTGGCGGCGGGCTCCGGCGGCGCATCGCCGTCCTTGGGCAGAAATCCTTTGTTGCCGAAGGCGATGCCGGCTTCGATCACGAACGGATTGCCGCGGTAGACCGACGGCGGCCGCGTGACCGCGGTGTAAAAGTCGCCGTCGATTTCCTTGTACAGCCCGGCCAGGATCGCCTTCTCGCCGATGGGCGAGATACAGTCGGTCGGGGGCGACATCAGCTTGGTGGTCTGAAGGGTCTTGTAGAGCACCTCCGCGTCCTTGCCCATCACGTCGCGGGGCCGTGCGCGCGGCGAGAGCTTGGCGTTCTTGCAGATTTCGTCCGCCACCGCCGAGGAGACACGCACGAACTCGGAACTCAGGAAGCCGCTCAGCCAGTGGCTCTTGGTGTCCTGAAGCATTTTCAGCAGCATGCCGAGTTCGATGCCGTACGGATGCGGCTTGATTTCGCGAGGAGCCGCCGGAAGCACCTCCACGCCGCGCGGATATTTCTTGGGCTCCGCGGTTTCGGGGCTGTGATACGCGAAGGACGCATGCGGGTTCGCGATGCTGGTCAGTTCAAGGTACTCGTCGACCGAGCCCTTGCCCTTCTGGTAGCGCCCTTCCAGTTCGATCGAGACCGACGTGCCGTGCTCGCGGTCCCAGGAGATGCTCTTGGTCTCGTGCTCGACGGGCTCGTTCTTCTTCGTGTCGATGCTGACTTCGAAGACGTGGGCCTGGTCTTCCTTCTCGATCTTGCTGATGACCTTGGTGGGCTTGCCGGTGGTCAACTGACCGTACATGCCGGCGGCCGAGATCCCGATGCCCTGCTGCCCGCGGCTCATGCGCAGGCGGTGAAACTTCGAGCCGTACAGCAACTTCGCGAAGACCTTGCCGATGTTTTTCTTCACGATGCCCGGGCCGTTGTCCTGCACCGTCACGATAAAGCGTTCGGCCTGCGCGGGCGTGGTGGGCAGGCTGCCGTCGCCGCTGCGCGCGACCTCGATCTTGACCGTGATGTCGGGCAGAATGCCGGCCTCTTCGCAGGCGTCCAGGCTGTTGTCCACGGCTTCCTTCACCGTCGTGAGCAACGCTTTGCGCGGGTTGTCGAAGCCCAGCAGGTGCCGGTTCTTCTGGAAGAATTCCGCGACCGAGATATCGCGCTGCCTTGCCGCCATTTCATGGGCCGTGGCCTTCTTGACTTCGGGGCGGCGGCGAGGCGCGGCTTCGGGCGCAGCGTTGCGGCTGGGCATGGTGCTGGGGGCTCCTTTTCCTGATGTGGACGCAGCGGTGGTCTCACCCGACGAAGTGCCTCGAATGTCCAGATTAGACACCGGCGAATCCTCCCCGAATCTTTGACACAAGTCGGTCCAATACAGGACCTTGCCGTAAGAGTATCGGCAAAACGCCATCCCTTGCGTACCGAAAGGTCCGGGACTCCCCCCACGCACCTAAGTGCCGGGAGCCTCTTCGGGCAGGTGAGCGCGTGCTAGTGTAAGGATTTTCATCGGGATGCAAGGGGTTTGTAATCATGATGAAAATAGCATTTTAGGGCAGCAGTATGCGTCTAACGTTTTAGCTGCTATGGTTTTACTTACATCCACGGACTAAAATCACATGGAGGATATACTTTTTGATTGCATAAGGTTCTTCTATCGCTACGTTTATAAATTTACCATATTGTTCATATAGGTGTATACAACATGGTTAATTAGTAGGGGCACCGGGAACTCTTCGCATGGCGGAAATCATCTACTGCGATCAATGCGGCAAGCGCATTCGCGAAGGCGAAGGTAAATCCGCCGGGGATTCCAAGCCCTACTGCGCGACGTGCTTTGCCCAAAAGACGGCGCAGGCCACGGCAGCGCTCACGGCCTCCACCGCCAGCCATCCCATCCCCGCCGACATCACCAAACGCGAAGCGGTTCATCCCAAGAGCGGCAGCAGCCACAAGGCGATTCCGCGCGAGACGCCCGGCGGCAGCCGGCGTTCCAGCGCCAACGCGCACGCCCGGAACACGGAAGCCCATGCCAAGGCGCCGCCCGCGAACCACCAGACCAAGATCATCGTGGGCATCGTCGCGGCCGCGCTGCTGCTCTGCGGCGTGCTCGTCTTCGCGCTTGGCGGCAAGAGCGATCGGCCTGTCAGCGCCGCACGCCCCGAAACGCCGAAGCCGGCAGCGCCCGTCGCCACCGACGCGCACCTGACCAGCACGGCCGAGACGCGCCCGGTCGTGAAGCCGCCGGAACCGGCCAAGCCCGCCGTTGCCGAAAAAGAACCGTCAATGGACGACATCCGCGAAGGCTACGCGCGGCGGACGCTCACCGACTTGAACGACAAGAACAAGAGCAAGGCGATCACGCCTGCGAACTACCGCAAGGCGCTGACGAACCTCGTCTCGTCGCACGGTTCGACCAAGGCCGGCCAGGAAGCCAAGGCCGTGCTGGCGGATCTCCCGCAGGAGGTGGCCGAGGCCGAACCCGTCAAGAAGCCCGAGCCCGAGGCCAGGAAGCCCGCGCAGGAGCCGGCCAAGCACGCCCCCGTCGAGGCGGCGGGCACGGCGAAGGAACTCTTCCGCTGGAAGGGCGACGGCGACACCAACCCGTGGAAAGAAGGCTGCAAGGACGAGAAGGAAAGTTCCGCCGGCAAGGCCTGGTCGTGGAAGTCGCAGGCCGTGGAGTCCGGCTGGATCTCGACCAAGATGCGCGTGGCGACCGACGTCCAGGCGCTGCCGAAAGACGGCTGGCTGCGCATCCACGTCAAGACCGAGGGCGTGAAGCACCTGATGTTCCACTCGGGCGTCGGCGACATGATCCTGGAAATTCACAAGGCGGGCTTCAAGACCGGCGAATGGACCTGGGTGGGCTTCAAGTTCAGCGAGTGCCCCCGCGACATTCGCACGCAGGGCAAGGTGCCCGCGTGGGAAAGCGAGCGCTACGGCGGTTCGACCATTTTTGGGCATTCGGATTCGACGCCGGCCAACGTCTGGATCGACGAAGTGATCGTGGGCACCGGCCCCATGCCGGAAAATTGATCGCGCCATTATTGGGTAAAAGGCGGCACGGGCTTCATGGAAATCGTCTACTGCGATACCTGCGGCAAACGCATCCGCTCGGGTGAAGAGCAGCGCAAGACCGAAGGCGGCGCGATGTGCTTCGCGTGCGCCAACAAGCCGGTGGAAGCCAAGCCCGTCGAAGCCGCGGCGGGAGCCCTGACCAAGAGCGGCACGCTGGTGCAGCAGCGCCCGGCCAGTTCGACCCGCCAGCCCCTCATGCACGATTCCTCCGCGGAGATGCTCAAGCCGGACCCGCGGACGATCAACCGCCGTTCGGCGCTGCTTTCCAAGCCCGGCAAGCCTCCACAGGCGCCGAACGCGTCGGGCGGCAACAAGTCCACGGTGATCGCCGTGCTGGCCGGCGCCGCGGTGCTGCTGGTGGTCGTCGGCGTGATCCTGGCGGGCGGTTCGTCGAAGCCCGAGACGCGCACCGCCCGGAAGCAGGAAGACCGCGCCGAAGCCAAGACGGTTTCCACGCCTGCGCCGTCGCCGGCCACGCCGGTCGCCGCGCCGCAGCGCGTGGAAAAGACGCCGCCCGCCGCTCCGCCCAAGACGGACGAACCCTCCGTCGGGGACATCCGCGAAAGCTACGCGCGCCGCGTGCTCGACGAGATGATCCAGAAGGAAAAGGCCAAGACACTCAGCGCCTTCCAGTTCCGCAAGGATTTGCAGGGTTTCGTCGCGAGCTACGCGTCCACCAAGGCCGGCAAGGAAGGCGCGGAACTGCTCAAGACGCTGCCCGAAGTCGAGCCGCCGCCGGAGACCAAGCCGCCGGTGGTGACGGGCGACTCGAAAGTCGTGTACTTCTCGGCGTTCGAGACCGACGAGGACATGCAGTCCTGGGGCGACGGCACGAAGACGGCGGAGAACCCCTTCGGCGGCGCGGGAACCTCCCTGCGGCTCGGGCCGATGTCCAACAACTGGTTCTCGGCGGGCACACGGTACGGCGGCGGCTGGTCGGGCAAGCACCTGCCCATTAGCCCGAACGCGTGGGTACGGTTTGCGTATCGCTTCGACAAGGGCAACAACTTCTGCGTCCAGATTCAGGAAGGCACGAATTTCTGGCAGAAGCACGTCTTCGATCTGCCGCAGGGCAAGTGGCAGTACTACACGATCAAGTTCGCCGAGATGGAAAACATGACCAAGGACGGGCCCAAGGCCCCGCCGGAAGGCGCGACGGTGAAGGCGATCATGCTCTTCGGCGGCAAGGACGGCGTGCCGATCACGCTCACCATCGATCAGATGACGCTGGGCGACGGGCCGATCCCCGAAGAACCCAAGATTCCCTGAGTTCCCGCGTTCCCTACGCAAGGTGCACTTCGAAAAGGCCTTGACTTCAAGGGTCAGGCGTTTACAAGGGCGTTTGATCTTCCCGATCGAATTCCGCTCCTTCTTAGCCGTTCACGCGTGACAATTTTTGATCGGGAATTGGCTCCACACGAACATCCCCGGATTGCGGTCGTTCCTGCCCAAACACCTCGAACGTATACGGAATGGATCGGTTCCCTGGCGTCGAAACCTCTGGCTTGGACCCCTGACCCTTAACGACCATGGCCTCCAAGGCCCCCGCCCTCTACCTGATTGACGGTCACGCCCAGTTGTACCGGGCGTACCATACGCCGGCGTTTTCCAACCGCCGCGCGACGGACGGAACGCCGACGGGCGCGCTGTACGGATTCTTCCTGCAGCTCAAGGGCGTGCGGTCGCGTTTCAAGCCGGACTTTCTCGGCTGCGTCTTCGATCCCAAAGGCCCGGTCTTTCGTGAGAAGGTCTACGAAGGCTACAAGGCGCAGCGCGCGCCGATGCCCGACGATCTGCGCAAGCAGGTTCCGCTCGCGTTCGAATTGTGCAAGGGCTACGGCATTCCCGCGATTCAGGTCGAAGAGTTCGAGGCCGACGACGTGCTGGGCACGCTGGCCAGGCAGGCCGTCGCAAAGGGCCACCGCGTCGTGATCGTCACCGGCGACAAGGACCTGCTGCAACTGGTGGACGAGCAGATTCACGTCTACGACCCGATGAAGGAAATCGACTACGACGCCGAGAAGGTCGAGGAAGTGAAGGGCCTGAAACCCACGCAGATCGTCGATTGGCTGGGCCTGATGGGCGACAGCGTGGACAACATCCCCGGCGTCACCGGCGTGGGCGAACAGACCGCGGTCAAGCTCCTGCAGGAACACGGCACGCTGGAACAGGCGCTCGCGCACTACCAGGAAAAGTTCAAGGACCGCAAGGACGAACTCCTGGCGTTCGTGGACGAACACCGCGCCGAAGCCGAAAAGCCCAAGGAAGAACGCAAGGCCGTCAAGCCGCCCAAGGGCGTCAAGGTGGTCGAAGCGTACCTCTTCGCCGAAGTGGAACAGGCGCGGGCGAGCCGCGAGCTGGCGCGCATCCGCTGCGACGCTCCGGTGACTTTCAACGCCGACGACTTCCGCGAGGTCGAGCCCGACCGCAAGACGGTGGTGCCGCTGCTCCAGCGCCTGGACTTCCGCCAGTTCCTGCGCGACGTCGGCGGCGCCGAAGAAGACCTGCTGACGGTCAGCGAACAGAAGGCGCGCGAGGAAGCCGTGGCGCGCGACTACCGGATCGTGGACACGAAGGAAAAGCTCTCCGATTTCGCGAAGCTGCTCACCCGGCAGAAGCGCATCGCGTTCGACACCGAGACCACCGGGCTGCGCGCGACCGAGGCGCGCATCGTGGGCATGTCGTTCTCGTGGGAAAAGAGCACCGCGTGGTACCTGCCGGTGCGCGGGCCGATGGGCGAAGTCGTCATCGACGAGAAGGACGCCCTGGCCGCCTGCCGTTCGGTGCTGGAAGACGAGAAGGTCGCCAAGGTCGGGCAGAACGCGAAGTACGACATCAACGTGATGCGCGGGCACGGCGTGAGCCTGTGCGGGCTGGCCTTCGACACGCTGCTCGGCGGCTGGCTGCTCGACCCCGGCGCGCTGCGCCACGACCTCGACACGCTGGCCTTCAACCACCTGGGCATCCGCAAGACGGCGACCGAGAGCCTGATCGGCAAGGGCAAGGCCGAGAGCATGGACATGGTGCCGGTGGCCGACGTGGCGCGCTACGCCAGCGAGGACGCCGACGTCACCTGGCAGCTCGGCGAGACCCTCGCGCCCAAGCTCGAACAGGCCGGCCTGATCAAGCTGATGAACGAACTCGAGACGCCCCTCGTGGACGTGCTCGCCGAGATGGAATGGACCGGCGTGCGCGTGGACGCCGACCTGCTGCGCCAGATGTCGAACGAACTCGGCAAGCAGCTCCAGGCGATGGAAGAGGAAATCTACCGCCTGGCGGGCGAACGTTTCACCATCAACAGCCCCAAGCAGCTCGGCGCGATCCTCTTCGGCAAGATGGGCCTGGCCAGCAAGGCCAAGACCGCGACGGGCCAGCAGAGCACCAGCGAAGACGTCCTGCAGGGCCTGGCCAACCAGGGCCACGAACTGCCCAAGCTGGTCCTGGAATTCCGCCAGTTCGCGAAGCTGAAGAGCACCTACGTCGATCTGCTCCCGAACATGATCAACCCGAAGACGGGGCGGATCCACGCGAGCTTCAACCAGACGGGCGCGGAGACCGGACGGCTCTCGTCCAACGACCCGAACCTCCAGAACATTCCCGTGCGCAGCGACATCGGGCGCTCGATCCGCGCGGCCTTCAAGCCCGGCGAGCCCGGCTGGAAGATCCTCGGCGCGGACTACTCGCAGATCGAACTGCGCATCCTCGCGCACTACAGCCAGGACCCGGTGCTGCTCAAGGCCTTCGCCGACAACAAGGACATCCATACGGCGGTCGCGGCGCAGATCTTCGGCGTGAAGGAAAAGGACGTCACCAAGGACCAGCGCGCGCGCGCGAAGACGGTCAACTTCGGCATCCTGTACGGCCAGACGCCCTACGGGCTGGGCCAGACGCTGGGGATTCCGCAGCGCGAAGCGCAGGAGATCATCCACCGCTTCTTCGACGGCCACCCGAACGTGCGCGCCTGCCTGGACGGGATCATCGCCGAGGCGCGCGAAAAAGGCTTCGTGACCACGATCTACGGCCGGCGGCGCTTCATCCCGCAGCTCAAGGAAAAGGCGCAGGAACGCTTCGGCGAACGCATCGCGGTGAACACCGTCTTCCAGGGCTCGGCGGCCGACCTGATCAAGAAAGCGATGCTCGACATCCACCGCGAACTCCACGCGCCCGAGGCGGGCTGGAAGGCGCGCATGATCCTGCAGATTCACGACGAACTGCTCTTCGAGTGCCCGCCGGACGAGGTGAAAGATCTGACGCGGATGGTGAAGCAGAAAATGGAAGGCGCGCTTACACTCAAGGTGCCCCTCTCGGTCGAAGTCGGCGTCGGCGACGATTGGCTCAGCGCAAAGGATTGAACCGTGGCGACGAACCCCAAGAACACCAGCGACCTGCTCAAACACTTCGATCCCGAGGCGGCCGCGAAGCTGAAGGCCATGCTGGCCGCGGGCGAGATCACGCCCAAGCGCATCGAGGAGATCGTCAAGCTGACCTCCAAGGTGCCCGACTACCGCGACCCCGACGAATTCGATTCGCTGCTGGAAGACGCCTGCGAGATGGACGACGACGGCTTCTCCTCGTGGGTGGGCAAGATCATCGAGGAAGAGAAGGACCAATGACCGGCGCGCCCGTGGCCATCGGCCTGGTCGGCCAGGTGTGCGCGGGCAAGAGCGCGGTCGCCGAGGCCTTCAAGAAACGCGGCGCGGCGCTGTACGAGGCGGACAAGCTGGTGCACGGGCTGTACGCGCGGCCCGACGTGAAGGAAGACGTGCGGACGCTCTTCGGCGACGAAGTCTTCGACGCCCGGGGCGAGGTGGACCGCAAGAAGATCGGCGCCGTGGTCTTTGCCGACGCCGCGAAGCTGAAGGAACTGACGGAGCAGGTGCTGTTCCCGCGCACGGGCGAAATCCTGCGCGCGGCGCTCGACGCCCTTCGCGCGGGCACGCTGGAAGGGCATCCGCCCGCGCTGCTGATCGACGCCCCGACGCTTTTCGAGGCCGGGCGCGAAGGCTGGTGCGACAAATTGCTCTTCGTGGCCGCGCCGAGGGACCGGCGCGAACGCTGGGCGAAGGAGAAGCGCGGCTGGGCGGCGGGCGAGATCGAACGCCGCGAAGCGCGCATGCAGGACGAATCGCTCAAACGGGCCCGCTGCGACGCGGTGCTCGACAACGACGGTTCGCTGGAAGACCTTGACCGGAAGGTCGGAGAACTTTGGACGGCGTGGGTGTCCGGCCGCACGCCGTAGGACAAACCAGGATGGCTGCGGCTCTCTGCTCTCGGCCTCGCCGCGAGTCGGGACCCAGGGCACAGGGCCGGGGCGCCGCAGATAACCGAGTGAAAAGGTAAGAAGGAGAGTCAGACCATGTCCGATTCGAACGACAACGCGAGAGGCAATCCCCGTCGCCGGGGCCCTCGCAGGCAGAACGACAGCGAGCCCGCGGGCCGCACCGCGACCGCCAA
>JAHCJK010000087.1 GCA_026184295.1 Planctomycetota bacterium | reverse complement strand
GCAGGCGCAGGCGCTGCGCGCGCACGCGCAGTTCCACCGGCAGCCGCGCGAGCACTTCGCCGAAGCGGTCGCGCAGTTCGACGGTCTGCACCCAGCGCCCGGCGGTGGCGCGTTCGGGCACCACGATTTCCAGGTTCAGGTCCGCGGGATCTTCGCCCAGGCGCGCCAGCGCGTGCTGGTGCACGCGCACGTCCAGCGCGCGGCGGGCCTCGGGGGCGTCCTGCGGGAGCAGCGCCAGGCGGCCGTCGCGGCGCATCAGGAACGGATGCGCGTCCTTCATGGTCGCGGGGGCCAGCGTGAGCGTGCCGCCGCGTGTCGCGACGCGCACGGCGCGAGTTTCGCGCGCGCCGGGCAGCAGGTCGCCCAGGTCCAGCCGCGCCGGGAGCACCTGGAGTTCGGCCGCGCGGACACGAATCTTCCAGGGAATGATAGCCGCGGAGGCCGGATCGCGGTCCGTCGCCGCGAGCGTGAGCTTGAGCGCGCCGCTGTAGGTTCCCGTGGGCGTGCCTTCGGGGACATGCAGGCGCAGTTCCACCTGCCCGCGCGCGCCCGCGCTCAGCGCGGCCGGCGCTTCGGCGAGTTGCAGGTGCGGGCGCAGGTCCAGCCCCTCGTTCGGCGGCAGGAACGTGCAGGCGAGCGCGCCGCCCTGCCCGCGCACACGCACGGCCGTCAGGCCCGAAGCCGCGCTGCCCGACCACGCGGTCCCGAAATCGATCTCGCCGCCGGTCCAGATCCCGCGCACGCCGCTGCGATGGACCTGCCAGCGCGCGCGCGTTTCGCGGCGGTAGGCTTCGCCGTCGCGCCGGCCCGAGGCCACCGCGACGAGTTCGCCCGAAGCGTCCGCGGGGAGTCTCGCGTCGCGCAGGCCGGGCAGTTCACCGGCGTACACGCCGTCGCCCGCCGCGCCGTCGCCGTGCTTGCCGTCGTCGAAGAGCTGCGCTTCGAAGGCCTGCGCGTCCGAGGTCTCGAGGCGCACGGAGACTTCGCCCGGCGCGAGCGTGCGCGCGCCTTCGCAGAGCGAGAGGGCCACGCGCGGATCGTCGGGGTCGATCTCCACCGCGTCCGCCGGACCGGCGCCGGCCCGGAAGAAGAGCGGATAAAGCGGCGTCTGCGCCGAGGCTTCCAATCGTGCTACGGAGGCCGCGGCGGGCGTCCACGCCGCCGACCACGTCCCGCGCGCGGGTTCCATGCGGAAGAGCAGCGGATGCGGCAGGTTTCCGGAGGCGAGCGCCTCGCCGCCCGGGCCGGTCAGGCGGAGTTCGCCGCCTTCGGGCGCCGCGGCCGAGACCGCCAGCGTGCGGCAGCTCCCGTCGATGGGGAAGGGGTGCACCGCGGCGGCCTTGAGCGGCGCGGCGAGGATCGTGCGCCCGCCCGCGATCTTGCCCGCGATGGCCGCGTAGAGCCGCAGCAGGTCCTGGTCGCGCCCGGCTTCGGAAAAAGTCCCGCCCGTCTCGGAGGCGATGCGCTTCAGCAGGGCGCGGTCGGCGTCGCGGCCCAGCGCGACGGCGTGCACCGGCACGCCCGCGGCCTGCGCGAGCTTGTGCGCGTCCTTGTAATCGCCGGGTTCCTGCTTGCCGTCGGTGAGCAGGATGATCGCGCCGGAGGCCAGCTTCGCGTCGCCGCGCAGGACGTCCAGCGCGCGCCGGACGCCGCCGTCGATGTCGGTCTGCCCGTTTTCGCCGATCTGTTCGAGCGCCTGCGCGATGGCCGCGCTTTCGGTGAGCGGCGTGAGCGGGAGGATCGTGCGCACGTTGTCGTCGAACTGAACGAGCGCCACGCGCCCGATGCCCCCGGAATCGCGCGCGATGGACGCAAAGGCGCGCGCGGCTTCCACGCGCAGGCGCTTGGGATCGGTGCGGCCCATCGAGAGCGATCCGTCGAGCAGCAGGACGACGTCGGGCTGGCCCCGGCGGAAGGACAGCGCGCCGTTCAGCCGCGCTTCGCCTTCGGCCGCGCCGGTCTTCCAGCGCAGCAGCAGGTCCCAGGCCGCGCGTTCCTGCCCGTCGGGCGGCGTGAGTCCGCGCAGATGCACCAGCCAGTCGCCCGGGCGCGCGGCCGAAGCCACCGCGAGCGCGCGGCCGTTCGGCGTCTGGCCGGCGGCGGGGGCCGGCTGGCCCGACGCGAGCAGCCAGGCGCGGACTTCAGGGGCGTCGTCGGCCAAGTCGGCGCGGCCGCTGCGAATGACCAGTTCCAGCGTGTCGTCGGGACCGAGCACCGCCGAGCCGCCGCCGGGAAGCTGGACCTGCGGTTGATCTTGAGCTTGGAGCAGTCCGGCGAAGAGCGCGCACGCGAGGAGGCCGCCGGCCCAGGACAGGCACGGAAGACCCCCGAAAGGACGATGGGCCGACGGTCGGCGCATGGCGCGAGAAACCCTCTCCTGGTTAGACACCGGTCCAGTAGGGGTAAGTCACGATTTAGACGAAAGATAGACGAGGTTTGTTGCCCGGAATCACGGGGCTTGGGCGGGGACCTGGTAGCGGAAGTCTTCGAACACCTTAATGCCTGCCTCGGCAAAGAGTTGGTAGACCTGAGCGACCTTGCCGTGAGGGGCGTCGCGGTCGGGGCGCAGCGTGCCCAGGGGTTTCTCCTTGGCGCGGCCGGCGTCGATGATGCGTTTGCGCAGTTCGGTCCATTCGATCGTCGAGCCGCCCAGCGCGTACGTGCCGTCCTTGCGGATGCTGATCACCAGCCGCGAACCCGCGTGCGAACCGCGTTCGGACCCCTGCGAGCCGCTGGCGAGGTTGATCTGGAGGTCGCGTTCCTCTTCCTGGATGGTCGTGGCGAGCAGAAAGAAAATGAGGAGCTGGAAGACGATGTCGATCATCGGCGTCATGGGGACGTCGTAGTTTTCTTCTTCCAGCAGCGCCTTCATGACTTGGGTTCCGGTTCCGGATTGGCGATCTGCCGCGGGGCCTGGATGTCGCCCTTCTTTTCAGGCGCCGGCGTGTTCGAAGCGGGCGCGACCACGGGCATGTGGGCGGGCGTCGTCACGCTGGTCTTGATCGACTTCTCCAGGTCCGGGTCGTCGAATTCGGCGTCGAGGTCCGGGGCGGGCTTGGCCGCGGCCATTTCCTTGGTCTCGAGATTCTCTTCGATGTCCGAGATCAGGCGGATGCTGCGGCGGGCCTTGCGGTCGATGGTGATGATCGCGTCGATGGCGCGTTCTTCGATCTCGCGGACGATGTCGTCGGCCTTGCCTTTGACGTGGTTGAAGAGCAGCGTGAGCGGAATCGCCACGATCAGCCCGAAGGCCGTGGTGAGCAGCGCGACGCCGACGCCTTCGGCCAGTTGTTCGGTCTTGCCCAGGGCCCCTGCGACGGCGACCTTGTCGAAGGCCGCGATCAGCCCCAGCACGGTGCCGAGCAGCCCCCACAGCGGCGCCTGGTTGGCCATGATGCCGATCACGCGGCAGTTGCGGCGCAGGTCGTACAGCAAACGCCCGCCTTCGTCCTGCACCGCCGCTTCCATTTCCTGGCGCGAGGTCCCGTAGCGCAGCAGCGCGGCGTAGAGCACGCGCGAGAGCGAAGACTGTTTTTCCAGGCACTTGGCCAGGCCCGCGTCCACGCCGCGGGTATCGACGAGGTGGACGACGTCCTTGTCGAAGCCCGTGGGCGCGTGCTTTTTACGGCGCAGTTCGACCACGCGTTCGAAGTAAAAGGCCAGCCCGACCACCGAGGTTCCCAGGATCGGCCACATGCACCAGCCGCCCTGCAGGAAGACCTCCCACATCGTCTTGCCTTCGCCCAGGATCGTCCGGGGCTTGGCAGGCGTTTCCGCCTCGGCGGCGGCCAGGCACAGCGGTACGAGGAACAGCAGGCCGGCGACGAACCAGAACGCGGCGGCGCGGCGGTGTTCGAAAATCTTCATGCCGATGGCCATCTCTCGGGTTGATGGGAAAGCGTACAGGCTCCGACCGACTCTAGGGCACCCCGGCCTTTACGGCTATTGCATTTGGCGTTACGGCTTGGACGCAGGGGCTCCCAGGGCCTTCAATCTTTCCTCCGCCGTCGCGGCGCGGGGGCTCTGCGGCCGGTCGGTCAGCAGCTTGCGGAAATAGCCGATCGCCTTCTCCGGTTCCGCCAGGTCTTCGCTCGCGCGCCCGCACAGGTACAGCGCGGCGTCGAGCCACTTCGAATCCGGCCGGTCGAGCACCACCCGCAGCGCCAACTTCTTGGCCTCGGCGGCCTCGCCCTTCGAGAGCGCCAGTTCCGACATGCCCAGCACGGCGCGCTCGCTCACTTCGTCCAGTTCGGCGTCCAGACCCTTCTCGCCCAGCGCTTTCAGGAACGCTTCGCGCGCGGCGTCGGGCTTCTTAATCTGAAGACGGCACTCGGCCAGGCCGCACCACGCTTCGCGCGCGCCCTTTTCGGCCGGGTACGCGGCGAGGTACTTCTCATACGAGGCGGCCGCGTCGGCGAACTTGCCCGTCTTGGCCTGCGCGTCGGCCAGCGCGGCGAGCGCCCGTTCGGCCAGCGCGTCCTTGGGCTGCTTCTCGAGAAGTTCCTTCCACAGCGCGCAGGCGGCCTCGACCTGGCCGGCCTCGTCGAGCAAACGCCCGCGGTGGTAGCGCGCTTCCGCCGAGAACGGGCCCGCCGGATCGAGCGCGAGCAGTTCCGCGAAGGCCGCTTCGGCCTGTTTCGGTTCCTTGGAGCGCGCGCAGGACCACGCCAGGTTCAGCCACGCGGCCGAACGCGCCGCCAGGGGAATCTCGGCCTTGCCCGCCTTCGCCGCGTCGAGGGCCTTGCGGTACTGCGCGGCGGCCTCGGCATGTTTGCCGGCCTCGTAGAGCACGTTGCCGAGCTGGAAGGGGACTTCGAAGCCCGCCGCGCCGTCCAGGTTCAGCTGCGCGAGCTTGTCGAGCTGCGCCTGCGCGCCGGCGGCGTCCTTGGTTTCCTTGAGGCAGATGGCCAGGCGCACGGCGGCCTGGATCGCGTCGGGCTGCCCGGCCTTCGGGTCGTTCTTGGCCAGGTACGCGGCGTAGTCGTCTTTCGCTTCGGCGAAACGTTTGGCCGCGAAGCGAATCTGCCCGCGGCGCAGGAGCGCCTGCTGCGCCTCGGGGGTCTCGGCCGGACCGGAAGAGATCAGGCCGGCGTACGCGGCTTCGGCCTCGGCTTCCTTGCCCGGCAGGCCTTCCAGGCTCAGCGCCTTGACCAGCCGCGCGGGGTTCGCGCGTTCTTTGCCGTCGGAGCGCTTCAGCGCCGCGTCGGCGTCGGCGATGGCTTCGGCGAAGAGCCCGGCCTTGTAGCGCGCTTTGGCCCGCAGGAGCAGGCTTTCGGCCAGGAGCGCCGCGTCGGCGGGCGCGGGCTTGGCCAGGGGCGCATCGAGCCACGCGGCGGCTTCCTTGAACTTGCCGGCCTCGTAATCGGCGCGCGCGCCTTCGTAGGCGGCAAAGTCCGCGAAGTTCGACTGCGGCGCTTCCGCGATCAGCAGCTTGAAGTCGGCCTGCGCCTTGGCGGCGTCCTTCAGCTTCAGGTTCGCCTGCCCGCGCAGGTACAGCATCTCGGCGCGCACGTCGCCCTTGGGTTCGCCGGGCAGCGCGGCGTCGAGCAGCTTCGCGGCTCCGGCGGGGTCGTTGGCGTTCTGCCGGCACCACGCGATCCGCAGGTTCACGAGCCCCAGTTGCATGCGCGCGGGGTCGGCCTTGACCTCGGGCAGATTCGCGTACTCCTTTAAGAGCACCTCGGCGCGTTCGAAGTCGGGCTTGCGGAAGGCGAAGTCGCCCGCGGCGAAGAGCGTCTTGCGGCGGAGTTCGGCGCCTTCCTTGTCGCCTTCGGCGGGCTGGAGGACCTTCAGCAGCGCGCCGGCATGCGCGAGGGCCTCGTCGATCCGGCCGGCCTTTCCCGCCAGGTACGCGAGCTGGTAGCGGGCCGCGTGCGCGAAGCGCGACTGCGGATGGTCCTTCACCACGGCTTCGTACTGCTTGGCGCCCTCGGCGCCGGCCAGGTCGGCCAGCAGCATCAGCGCGGCGGGGCGTTCGACGTTGTTCTTGCGGTCGCCGGCGGGCAGCGCGTCGGCTTCGGCCAGCGCGGCCTGGGCGGCGGCGAGCGCCTCGTCGCGGCGGTTCAGGCCCGCCAGCGCGCGCGCCTTGATGCTGGCCATCAGCGAGCGGTCGTCGCCCTTGGCGAACGATTCGAGGTACAGGCCGGCGAGCGCCAGCGCGTCGGCGGGCTTGGCGTCGGCCTCGGCCTGCACGGCGGCTTCCGCCAGCGCGGCCGCGGTCTCCGGCAGCGGGCCGGCGTCCTTGATCTGGGCCTTCGCCTGCGCGAGCCCCGCTTCGTAACGCCGCGCGTGGAGCAGGAAGCGCGTCTTTTCGAGGGCGATGTTGCGGGCCTGTTCCTTGCCGCCTTTCAGCCCCGCGGCCTTCTCCAGCGCGGCGAGCGCCTCGTCGGTCTTGCCCAACTGGTCGAGGCAGCGCGCGGCCATCACCTGGCTTGCCGCGGCCTTGCCGTGTTCGGGCGCGTGGGCCGTGACGGTGAACTGGTTGCGCGCGGCCTCGAATTCACCCGCGTCGAAGTGCACCCAGCCGAGCCCTTCGGCCGCGTCGGCGCGCATGCGCGAGGCCGGGAAGTCCTTCAGCAGCGACTCCCAGTAGCCGCGCGCGGCGGCGGGCTTTTTGGCCGCGTACGCCGCATCGCCCGCGTAGTAGAGGACGGATTCGAAGAGCGCCGGCAGCGCCGGGGGCGCGTCCTTCTGCCCCAGCTTGGGGCGGTTTTCCTTCAGGAAGAGGTCCGCGAACTTCATGCTCTGCTCGTAGTCCTTCGCGAGCGCGTTCACCTTGACCGCGCGCTGCAGCGCCTCGGGGCGGCGGGGCGAAGTCGGCTGGTCCTGGACGAAGCGCGCGAACGCCTGGGCGCTCTTCGCATAATCTTTAAGCTGGTAGTAGGACTCGGCGAGAAAAAGGTGCGCGTCGCCCGCGCGTTCGGACTTCGGGAAGCTGGCCAGGTACTTCGTGAAGGCCTCCGCGGCCATCTGGTATTCCTGCAGCGTATAAAGGTGGTGTGCGCGGAGGTAGGCCTCGTCTTCGCCCGCCACGGACGGACGGGACAGACCCAAGGCAAGCGCCAGGGCCAGCAGAAGCGATCCGCCAAATAGGCTGCGCAGGTTCATAGCACTCTTTTAGGTACGCGAAGCCGTCCTTGCCTGCAACCCCCGGTCGGGCGTGCCCTTCTGCACTATTTCCATGGCGACTGCTGTAACTTGAACCGGCAAGTCCGGCGTCCGTCACTGGTAAGGACGCCGGGGACGGCCCGGTATTCGCAATTCTTTCTACCCTTGAGGCCCTGTGGCACACGCGTACCATGCCGCACGACCCTCCCAACCACGGTGACGAGACATGACGACGGATTCCGCACCATCTCCCGATATGGGCTCCGGCGCCGCGCCCAAAAAACGCATGAGTTCGGGCTGCCAGGTGGCGCTGGGTTGCCTGGGCATCATCGCTCTGGTGGTGGTGGTGGTCGCCCTGATCATCGGCGCGTCGATCTCGTGGCTCTCCAACGGGCGCGAGGCCGCCATGTCGGTGTATCCGGCCCCGGCCCTGACCACCGGGCAGCAGTTCGAAATGGGCAAGATTCACGCCGACCACCTGAAGGCCTACCACGGCAAGACCGACTGGGACGTCGTCTTCACGCCCGAACTCTTCAACGCCTTCGCCGCCGAACAGATTCGCAAGAAAAAGGCGGACGGCACCTTCCAGAAGGGCGAGGCCGAAGGCGTCGAATTGCAGTTCCAGGGCAACGATACGGTGCTGCGCTTCTCCTACGCCGAGCGCAAGGAGCCGGGCTTCTATAATTTCGAATTGCGCGGCGACCCGCACATCGAGAACGGCAAGTTCCTCGGGCGCGTGGACAAGGTGATCCTGGCGGGCAAGGAATCGCCCTGGCTGGCGCGCAAGATCATCGATTCGTTCGTCGAGGCTGCGCGGAAGGGCGAATTGAAGAACGAGCAGTCGGCCAATCCGCAGGAAAATCCGCTCGCCGGGGTTAAGCTGCTGCGCCGGGAAGGGGACAAGATCCACTTCATCGTCGAGGCCGGCAAGGTTCCGGCGCCCGAAGAAAAATAAGGCGGCCTTCGCATCGAGCGGGGCCGCCCAGGGAGCACGCGCATGATGCGATTTGGGATGCACCTTTCGATGAGCGGGCGGCTCGCCGACGCGCCGGACCGCGGGCGGGCCATCGGCTGCCGCGCGCTCCAGATCTTCTGCGGCAATCCGCGCGGATGGACCAAGTCGCCGCTGGACCCGGCGCGCGTGGACGAATTCAAGGCCGCCGCGCAGGCCTCCCGGATCGATCCCATCGTCGTGCACGCGACGTACCTGATCAACCTGGCCGCGCCCGACGACCACATCTTCAACCTCTCGGTGACCGCCTTCCTCGACGAACTCCGGCGTTCGCAGATGCTCGGCGCGTCGTACTACGTCGTCCATTCGGGCAGCCACAAGGGCCTGGGCGAGGACGCCGGCCGAGCGCGCATCGTCGAAGCGCTGAAGCGCGCCGACCGCGAACTGCCCGAACGCCCCGAAATCCTGCTCGAAAACACCGCCGGCACGTCGAACTCGCTGGGCACCAGCTTCGAGGACCTGGCGAAGCTGCTCGACGGCGCGAACGTCCCGCGCACGGGCATCTGCTTCGACACCTGCCACGCGCTCGCGGCCGGCTACGAGATTCGCACGCCCGAAGGCGTGGCGAAGACGCTCGACGACCTCGACAAGTCCCTCGGGCTGAAGCGCCTGCGCTGCCTGCACGTCAACGATTCCAAGGGCGGCCTGGGCTCGCGCCTGGACCGGCACGAACACATCGGCAAAGGCGAGATCGGCGAGGCCGGCTTCCGCGCCTTCTTCGGCGACCGGCGCCTCTGGGACCTCCCCGCGATCCTGGAGACCCCGCAGGACCTGCCCGACGACGACCGCCGCGACCTGTGGAAGGCCGTCGAGATCGCCGTCGCCGCCGGGGCGACCGAACCCGAACTCCTGGAAGTGATGCCCACGGGCCCGCAGGACCCGGTCAAGGCCGCCGCGACGGCCAAGCACGCGCGCGTCTCTTCCACGCGCAAGGCCCCGAAGCCCAAGCCGGCCGTGCGCAAGGCCCGCGCGAGCAAACCGGCGGCGCGCAAGGCCGCGCGCAAGCCGAAGGCGCGCCGCCGGATCAAGCGAAAGTGATCCGCCCGGCGTATTTTCCCTTGGTGCTCCGTACAATTGGGATATGAAATCCGCATGCGACTGACCGCCTGCGCGTGCCTGTGCCTGCTTGCGACCTTCGGCGCTCGCGCCGCGGAGGGCGAGGCGTCCTTCGGCGAAATCCAGAAGAAGATCGTCTCCTTTACGCTCGAGAACGGGCTGCGCGTGATCCTGTATCCGCGCGGCGACGCCCCGGTGATCTCCTGCGTCACCTGCGTCAAGACCGGCTCGGTGGACGAAGGCGCGGGCTCTTCCGGCATCGCGCACCAGCTCGAACACCTGGCCTTTAAAGGCACGCCCCACATCGGCACGCAGGATTACGCCGCCGAAAAGAAGGTCCTCGATGAGATCGACGCGCTGTACGACAAGATTCTGCTCAAGCAGCGCTCGCTGCTGAGCACCAGCAAGGACGCGCTGCTGACGCTGCTCGCGAAGCTGAGCACCGGGGCGGGCGCCGAACCGGAAAAGCTGAAAGCGACCATGGCCGGGCTGCGCGCCAAGTGGGCCAAGGACGGCGACGTCCTGGCGGACGCAGACTTCGAGGAACTCCAGACGCTGGTGGGCGCGTGGGCCGCGAAGGTGCTCGAAGCCGAGCGCTTTGTGGTTCAGAACCAGTATTCGAACGTGATCGAACGCGCGGGCGGGACCCGCCTGAACGCGTTCACCAGCAACGACTGCACCGCGTACCTCGTCTCGCTCCCCGCGAACCAGCTCGAAACCTGGGCGGCGCTGGAGACCGACCGCTTCCTGAACCTCGTGCCGCGCCAGCTCGAAAAGGAGAAGCAGGTCGTCCTCGAAGAACGGCGCATGCGCACCGAGTCGCAGCCCTTCGGGCGCCTGTACGAGAACTTCCTCACCGCGGCCTTCCGCGCGCATCCCTACGGCGTGGCCGTGATCGGGCACCGCTCCGACATCCTCAACTACACGCGCGCGAACGTGCTCGATTTCTACCGCACGCATTACACCTCGCGAAACACCGTCGTGGTCATCGTCGGCGACCTGGATGTCGAGAAGGCCCGTGCCGTGCTGACCTCGTACTTCTCGAAGATTCCGGACACCGCCGCGCCCGTAGAACCGCACACCGCCGAGCCCCCGCAAGACGGCGAACGCCGCGTCGAGGTCGAGTACCCCGCCGAGCCGATCGTCATGGCGGGCTACCATATTCCCGAGCGCGGGCATCCCGACACGCCGGCGTTGAAGGTGCTGACGGAACTCGCGGCGGGAGGGCGTTCGTCGCGCTTTTACACCGCGCTGGTGAAGTCGAAGCTGGCGCTCTCGGCCGGCGCGTGGATCGGCCCGGGCGAACGCTACCCGCGCCTGTGGATCGCGACGACCGAACCCAGCGAGGACTCGACGCCCGAAAAGGCCGAGGCCGCGCTCTTCGAGGAAATCGAACGGCTGAAGTCCGTCCCGCCGACGCGCGAAGAACTCGACCGCGTGCTCGCCAGCTACCGCATGGACGTGCTGCGCAAGCTGCGCAAGAACCTGAGCCTGGCCATCGACCTCGCCGAATACGAAGCGATCTCCGGCGGCTGGCGCGAACTCTTCCGCGAGATCGACGCCGTCGCGAAGGTGACGCCCGAGCAGGTGACCCAGGTGGCCTCGAAGTACCTCGTCCGCCGCAACCGCACGGTCGCGCGGCTGGTCTCGACCGAGCCCGCCGAGACGCCCGAGATTCTCGGCGTGCCCGCCGCGCCGCCCGCGCAGGGGGAGGCCAAGCCATGAGGCGCGCCGGCGCGTGGGCTCTGCTGATGCTGGCGGCGTGCGCGGCCCAGGCCGCCGCCGAAGAACGGCCCGTCGTGCCTCCGGTCAAACTCTGGAAGGACGTGAAGGTCGAGCCGCTCAAGGATTTCAAGGCCCCGCAGCCCGAACGGATCGTCCTGCCCAACGGCCTGGTCCTCTTCCTGCTCGAAGACCACGAACTCCCGCTCATCGAATGCGCGGCCGTCGTGCGCGCGGGCCGCGTGCACGACCCCGCCGATAAAGTGGGCCTGGCCGACCTGATGGGCGACGTGATGCGCTCGGGCGGCAGCGCGTCCGTGCCCGGCGACGAACTCGACCGGCGCCTGGAGGACATGGCGGCCTCGATCTACGTCAACATCGGCGACGACTCGACCACCGCAGGCTTCAACTGCCTTAAGGAGGACCTCGACAAGGTCCTGGCGCTTTGCGTGGACGTGCTGCGCCGCCCGGCCTTTCCGCAGGACAAACTGGATCTGGCGCTGACGCAGGAACGCACCCAGATCGCCAAGCGCAACGACAGTCCCATGGGCGTCGCCTGGCGCGAGTTCTCCCGGCTGGTGAACACGGGCAAGGACGGCAAGCCGAGCCCCTGGGCGCGCTACCCGCAGTACGAGACGCTGAACGCGATCACGCGCGAAGACCTGGCCGCGTTCCACGCCGCGAACATCCATCCCGGGCGCATGATCATGACCGTGATGGGCGACTTCGATCCCGCCGCCATGCGCGAAAAGCTGACCCAGACCTTCGGCGCCTGGCCGGCGGGCGAGAAAGCCCCCGAGCCCCCGCCCGTGACGCTGCGCAAGGACGAGAAGGTCTACGTCGTGGACAAGCCGGGCATCAACCAGACGTCCATCGTGATGGGCCATCCGCTCGAAATCCGCCGCGACCACCCCGATCTCCCCGCGCTGACGCTGGTGAACGAGGTCCTTTCCGGCGGGATGTCCGCGCGCCTCTTCACCGAAGTGCGCACGAAAAAGGGCCTGGCGTACAGCGTGCGCGGGCGCGCGAGCGCCAACTACGACCGCCCGGGGCTCTTCTCGTGCCTCTGCCTGACGCGCAACGAACAGGCCCTGGAATCGATCGAAGCGATCCGCTTTGAAGTAAAGCGCATGCGCGACGAGGGGGTGACGCAGAAGGAACTCGACGAGGCGCGCGAGGGCCTGGTCAATTCCTTCGTGTTCAACAACGCCGAGCCCGACCGCGTCGCCGCGAACGTGCGCACGCTTGAATTCTACGGATACCCGCTCGACTTCGAGAAGAAGCAGTTCGAGGCGCTCCAGGCGGTCACGCTCGAACAGGTCAACAAGGCCGCGAAGAAGTACCTCGATCCCGAAAAACTGACGATGCTCGCCGTCGGCAACGGGGAGGCGCTCGCGAAGGAACTGGCCAAGTTCGGCAAGCCGGAGATCGTGGACATCGCGATTCCCGCGCCGCCGAGAATTCCTCTGGTCATCGACCCGGCGCGCGAGGCCGAAGGGCGCAAGCTTCTCGAAGAAGCCGTGGCCGCCGCGGGCGGGGTCAAGGCCTTCGGCGAACTGGCCGCGATCCGGACGGACCTGGTCATGCACGTCGGCCCGCTCACGCTCCGCACGGTGATGCGCATCGCGGTGCCCGACCGCGTCCGCGCGGATGTCGCCGGGCCGTTCGGGCCCGTCACGCAGGTGCTGGGGCGCGAGAACGCCTGGCAGGCCACGGGTTCGTGGGTGAAGGAGATCAAGCCCGACGAAGCGAAGAAGAACCTGCGCGCGCTGACCCAGACGGATTTGGGCGTCCTGCGCATCCTCGCGGCGGGCAAGGAAGGCTACAACGTCCAGGCGCTCGATCCGCTGCGCGAAGGCGGGCGCGTGATGCCGGGCGTGCTGGTCGAATCCGCCTCGCTCGGCCGCGTGAAACTCTTCCTCGATCCCGCCACGAAGCTGATCCTCAAGCTGCGCTACACGCTGGAAGGCAATCCGCGCGAATACGAAAAGGCCTTCACCGGGCACCGCAAATACGGCGCGTACACGCTCGCCAGCCGCATCGAAGACAACGACCCGAAGGCGCGTTCGAAGGTGATCGAACTGACCGGCTTCACGCCGAACCCCAAGGCCGAAGACGCGCTCTTCGAAAAGCCCGAACGCGCCACGCCGCCGCCGGAGCCCGAACCATGAGCAACGTTCCCGGACTCTTCGTGACCGGCACCGACACCGGCGTCGGCAAGACGCTGGTCGCCTGCGCGATCATCCGCCTGCTGCGCGAGAAGGGCGTGGACGCCGTGGGCTTCAAGCCCATCGCGACGGGCGAAGTCGCGGGCCGCTGGCACGACGTGGACGCCCTGTTCGAAGCCTCCGGCGAATGCGAACCGCGCGAGCACCTCTGCCCGATGCGCTACCGCGCGCCCATGGCGCCGGTGCCGGCCGCGCGCATCGAAGGCATCGACCCCGACATCAGCCTCGCGCATTCGGCCCTGGCCGAACTGGCCGCGCGCCACGCGCTGGTCGTCTCCGAAGGCATCGGCGGGCTGCTGGTGCCGCTCGACCGCAGGACCCTGGTGCTCGACTTCATCAAGCTGACCGGTTTTCACGCCGTGGTGGTCTGCAAGGCGCAGTTGGGCACCGTCAACCACACGCTGCTGACGTTGCGCGAACTCGAACGCGCCAAGGTGCCCGTCGCCGCGGTGATCATGAACGTGACGCGCCCCGAGGACGAACCGAACGCGCGGCCCAGCGTTGAGGAGATCGAACGGCACGGCGGCGCCGCGGTGCGCGCGATACTGCCGTACGTGGGCGCTTCGTCCGATCCCGAGGCGCCGCATACCGAACTGGTCGCGCGCGCGATCGCCAGCCTCTCGCAGCAGATCAAAGTCACGCAGCTCGCCGGCCGTTGAACCGTCAAGGAACTCCGATGCCGCCTACCGAAAAGCTCGTCTCTTCGCCGCAAAACGATTGGGTGAAGGAGATCGTCGAACTGCGCAAGGACGGCGAGGCGCGCCGGGAGCGCCAGCGCTTCTTTCTCGAAGGGCGCAAGGCCGTTGAGGCCGCGCTTGAGGCGGACGGCGCGGCCATTCACGAACTGGTCTACTGCGAGCATCTCTGGCGCGACGAATCCTGGGGCGGGGTGGTGGAGAAAGCGCGCGCGCAGGACGTCCCGCTCGTGCGCGTGAGCAAGGACGTCTTCCGCAAGCTCGCCGACGTGATGGAGCCGCAGGGCCTGGCCGCGGTGGTGAAGATGGCCGCGTGGACGCTCGAGGATTTGCTCGCGAAGCCGGACGCGCTGATCGTCGTCGCCTGCGGGATTCAGGATCCCGGCAACCTCGGGACGATCGTGCGCTCGCTGGAAGCCTGCGGCGGCGCGGGCCTGGTCTCGCTGGAAAACACCGCCGACGCCTACAACGCGAAGGTGATCCGTAGCACCGCCGCCGCGCTGCTCTCGCTGCCCATCGTCCGCGCGAAGACCGGCGACTTTTTGAAGGAAGCCGCGCGCCGCAAGCTGCGCCTGGCCGCCACCGCGGCGGCGGACGGCGTGGCGTACAAGGCGTTCGACTGGAAGAAGCGCCCGCTGGCGCTCTGCATCGGCAGCGAAGGCGAAGGCCTGCCCGTGGCCGTCGAACAGGCCTGCGGGGAACGCGTCACGATTCCCATGCGCGGGCGCGCCGAAAGCCTGAACGCGGCGGTCGCCGCGAGCATCCTGCTTTTCGAAGCGCAGAGCCGCTAGGCTACTCCACCTTCGTCGCGGCCATCTGGGCCTTCACGCAAAGTTCGGCGGCCTTGAAGGCGTGCGCCTGGGTCATCGCGTTTTCGGTGCGGTGCAGGCAGTCGAGCACCAGTTGGCCGAAGTACGGGAAGCCCACCTGCCCGGTCACGTTCAGTTCGCGCTCGCCCTTCTGATCGACGACGAAGAGCCAGTCGCCGCGGGCGTCGCGCGCGACGTCCACGTACTTGCGCAGTTCGATGTAGCCGTCGGTGCCGAGGATGAACGTGCGCCCGTCGCCCCAGGTGCGCAGGCCGTCGGGGTTCAGCCAATCGACGCGGAAGTAGTTCGTCGCGCCGTTGTCCGCCACGAGCGACGCGTCGCCGAAGTCTTCGAGTTCCGGGTATTCCTTGAAGCGGTAGTTGGCCACCTTCGCGTGGACCACCTTCGCGTCGCGCGCGCCGCTGAAGTACAGGAACTGCTCGATCTGGTGGCTGCCGATGTCGCACAGGATGCCGCCGTAGAACTCTTTCTTGAAGAACCACTCCGGGCGGCTCTTGGGCGTGCAACGGTGCGGGCCCATGCCCAGCACCTGGACGACGCGCCCGATCACGCCGTCCTTGATCAGGTTTCCGGCGTGCACGGCGGCCTCGACGTGCAGGCGCTCGCTGTAATAGACCATGTACTTGCGGCCCGTCTCGGTAACGGCTTTGCGCGCGTCGTCGAGCTGAAGGAGCGAGGTGAACGGCGTCTTGTCGGTGAAGTAGTCCTTGCCCGCCTTCATCACGCGGCAGCCCAGCGGCCCGCGGTGGCTGGGAATCGCGGCCGCGGCTACCAGCTTCACCTTCTTGTCGTCGAAGATTTCCTGTTCGCTGCGCGCCGCACGCGCCTGGGGGAACTTCTTGCGGAAATTCTCGACCTTGGCGGGATCGGGGTCGTAGACCCAGGTCAGTTCGGCGCCGGCCTCGAGCAGGCCGTTGCACTGGCCGAAGATGTGCCCGTGGTCGAGCCCGATCGCGGCGAAGGCGAACTCGCCCTGCTGCACCACCGGCGCCGGCTTGCCTTGCGGCGCGTAATTCATTCCGTCGCTCTTCTGCATGCGTTGCTCCCCAATACGCGGTTCGATAAGCGCCCGTATTTTAGCCCAAAGGTTCCGCGGCGCGAGCCCAACCGCGCGCCCGGTGCTTAAGCGCTTTCTGGCGGACGCGATTGAGGTAGGATGCGCGCATGCCTGTGATTTCCGTCGAAGAAGCCTTCGCCCTGCTCGTCCGCGCCGCGGAACCCGCGCCGGTCGAACGCGTCGAACTCCGCGAGGCCCTGGGGCACGCGCTGGCCGAAGACGCCCGCGCCGACCGCGACTTCCCGCCCTTCGACCAGGCACGGATGGACGGCTTTGCCATGCGCGCCGCCGATCTCGCCTCCGTGCCCGCGGACCTGGCCGTGATCGAGAACGTCCCCGCCGGGCGCGCGCCTCAGAAGACCGTCGGCGCGGGGCAGGCGACGCGCATCATGACCGGCGCGCCCGTGCCCTCGGGCGCGGACGTGGTGATGCCGATCGAACTCACGGAGCCCAGCGCCGAACGCGTTCGCGTGCTCAAGAGTTTCCCCGCCGAGACCCACATCGCCCGGCGCGGGTCGGACGTGAAGCAGGGGGGCGTGGTCGTGCGCGCCGGCACGCGCCTTGGTCCCGCCGAGGTCGGCGTGCTCGCCGCGATCGGCCTTGCGCAGGCGCCCGTGCGCCGCAAGCCGCGCTTGGCGATCCTGGGCAGCGGCGACGAAGTGGTCGAACCCGGCGCGACGCCGCTGCCGATGCAGATTCGCAATTCGAACAGCTACCAGTTGCTCGCGCAGGCGGCCGCGCACGGCCTGAATGCCGACTACCTGGGCCTTGCCCCCGACGATCCCGCCGCCACGCGGCGCATGGTCGAACAGGGCCTGAACGCGGACGTGCTCGTCACCACCGGCGGCGTCTCGGTCGGCGACAAGGACCACCTCGCCGGCGCGTTCAAGGACCTCGGCGTCGAAATCCTCTTCAACAAGATTCACGTGAAGCCGGGCAAGCCGACCACATTCGGGAAGAAGGGTTCGACGCTGGTCTTCGGGCTTCCGGGCAACCCCGTCGCGGCGCTGGTCTGCTTTCACCTCTTTACGATGACCGCGATCCGCAACCGCATGGGGTACGCCGACCCGCTGCCGCGCCATTATCCGCTGCCGTTAAAGGGTTCCGCGAAGTCCGCCGGCGACCGTCCGACCTTTCGCCCCGTAAAACTGGCCGTCGAAGGCGGGAAGACGTTCGTGCAGGCGCTGCGCTGGCACGGCAGCGGCGACCTGGCGGGCTGCTCGGGCGCGGACGGATTTATTTTGCAGGCCGCCGACACGGCGCTGGCCGACGGGGCGGTGGTGCCGTTCTATCCGCTTTAGCAGGTGGTCCATCGAACCTACGTTGACGGAACGCGAGATTCGGCAGGCGGCGCTGGCCTGCCAGCAGTGCTCGACGGCGCTGGTGTGGTATTCGGTCTGCTGGTGCTGCCTTCCCGTTCCGTTCGCGCTTCTTTATTTTGGATTTTTTGCGACGCATCTTGTGAATGCACGCAACACCGTTCGATTTCCGGGACTGATTCCGTTCGTGCTGGCCACGTGGTGCCTTCCGGTCGTGGGCCGATTCCTGCCGGCGTTGTTTCCAGATCGGCCCGCCCTGGCATTCATCTTTCCCTGTGGTGTCGGGGCGATGCTGCTGGCCTTGTTCGTGCTGATCCTGCAGTGGCGGTGCTGGCTCCACGGGCCGCTGTACGTACAGGCGGTTCGCTTATTCGAGCGCGTGCTGCTTTGGCTGATCTTTCCGTGGGTTGCATTGACCGGCATGTTCATGGCGATGAACGGCTTCCCGCAGAAGCACGGGCGCATGTATGAATGGTATATCGTATTCATCGGTTGGTACGTTGTGGTGCCGTGGGTTTCCTCTACGCTTGTCGCGTGGTCGTTCGCTCAATTGACGCATGCGTGGCGCGAATTGCTGGAGCCGCTGGCCCTTGCGCCGCTCAAGCAGGAGGAGACCGGTAAGCGTGCCCAGGACGCCCAGGAACCGTAAGCCCTCGCGGCTGACGCACCTCGATGCCCGCGGACGCGCGCAGATGGTGGATGTCGGCGCCAAGCCGGACACCGCGCGCGAGGCCGTCGCCGAGGCGCTGCTGCGCATGCAGCCCGCGACGCTGCGCCTGATCGTGAAGGGGACCTCGAAGAAGGGCGACGTCTTCGCCACCGCGCGGCTGGCGGGCATCCAGGCGGCCAAGCGCACCGACGAACTGATCCCGCTCTGCCACGCGATCGCGCTCTCGTCCGTGCGCGTCGAATTCGAACCCCGGGGCAAAAACCGCCTGCGCATCCTGGCCACCGCGCGCTGCACCGGCCCCACGGGCGTGGAAATGGAGGCGCTCTGCGCCGCTTCGGTCGCGGCCCTGACCGTCTACGACATGGTCAAAGCCGCCGACCGCGGGATGGCCGTCGAACGCGTGCGGCTGCTCGAAAAAAAAGGCGGGCGCAGCGGGCACTGGACGCGAAAGAAATAGCCGCGCCCGCGTAATCGTCCCAGGGACGGACCGAGCCCGAACCGCCGGAGGAGCCTGTGACGACCCTCAGCCCCGACCTGTACCAGCATCCGCTCGACCGCGAAAGCTTCCTCAACCTCCAGGCGATCTCCTGGCTGGCGAAGCTGCCCAAGATGTTCGTGATGGAGGATGTCGAGCGCGACTACCACCTCTTCAACCTCGCCGACAACGTGGTGCTGCGCCACCAGGACCATCCCAAGCTCCACGATTCGCTCGACCGCGCCCTCGACGCGCTGAACTATCCGCACCGCCCGGACCTGTTCCTGCAGTGCGACCCCGCGCCGCACAGCTTCTGCTTCGGCGAAAAGGAACCGATGATCGTGCTCTCGTCGGGGCTCCTCGACCTGCTCGACGACGACGAACGCACCGCCGTGCTCGCGCACGAGGTCGGGCACCTGGCCTGCGGGCATACCTTCTATCAGATGATCGCGCAGAACTTCGCCTCGCTCGCGCAGTTGTCCGGCGTCGTGCCGTTCGCGGGTGCGGTGAGCTACGGCGCGCGCGTGCCGCTGTACGACTGGTACCGCAAGGCGGACCTCAGCGCCGACCGCGCGGCCCTGATCGTCTGCGGAGACGCGGGGCTGCTCGTGCGTACGATTGCGAAGCTCGCGGGCGGCAAGATGGGCGGCGTCACCCCCGACGCGCTGCTCGAACAGGCGCGCCTGCTCGAACGCCTGTGCGAGGAGATGAAGGCCGGGACGATGCGCGAGCGCGCGACGTACTACTTCTCGACGCTCTTCCTGCAGGGCTTCCTGCGCACGCAGCCGTACCCCGCGATGCGCGCGCACGAGGCCACCCAGTGGGCGAAGACGCCGGTGTACGCCGCGCTGAACACCGGGCATCCGGAGGAAGCCGCGCGGCTGCTCGCGGCCGAGACCCCAAGCGCCCAGGCGCCCGACGAAGGCGGGTTCTGGAAAGTGGGCGGGCTCTGGGAAGACTTCGTGGGCCTCTTCGGCGGCGAAAAACCCGACGCGAAGCCCTGACGCGCTAGACGTGGCGCAGCTTGTTCAGGCCGTTGTGCGCCGCGGCCTTGTAGGCCTCGGCCAGCGTCGGGTGGTTGAAGACGTTGTCCACGAAGAATTCCACCTTGGCCTTGAACGCCATCGCTACCTGCCCGATGTGGATCAGTTCGGTGGAGCCCGTGCCGAGGCAGTGCACGCCCAGGATTTCGTGCGTCTCCTGGTGGATCAGCATTTTCAGCATGCCGGTCTCGTCGCCGAGCAACTGGCCGCGCGCGAGTTCGCGGTACTGCGAGACGCCCGCCTCGTACGGGATCGCTTCGTCGGTGAGCTGTTCCTCGGTCTTGCCGACCATGCTGATCTCGGGGACGGCGTAAATGCCGAGCGGGAAGAGGTGCGGCATGCTCATCGTCGGCGCGCCGAACATGTGGCAGACGGCCAGGCGGCCCTGCTCCATGGCGGTGGAGGCCAGGGCGGGGAAGCCGATCACGTCGCCCGCGGCGTAGATGTGCGGGATCGTCGTCTGGTAGTTCTCGTTCACCTTCAGTCGTTCGCGGTCGTCGAACTCCAGGCCCACCTTGTCGAGGCAGATCTTGCTGCACATGCCCTGGCGGCCGACGGCGTAGAGCAGGGTCTGCGACTGCAGGCGCTTGCCCGATTCGAGCACCGCGGTCACGGCCGCGCCGTTGGCCTGGCCCGTCTCGGTGCGTTCGATGCTCGAGACCTTTTCGCCCATGCGCAGGGTGATGCCCGCCTGGCGCATGTGGTACTGGAAGGCCTCGGAGATTTCCTGGTCGAGGAAGCCGAGCAGGTGGTTGCGGCCTTCGATCAGCGTCACCTTCACGCCCAGCGTGGCCATGATGCAGGCGTACTCGGTGCCGATCACGCCGCCGCCGACCACGATCATGCTCTTGGGCAGATTTTCCAGGCGCAGCAGTTCGTCGGACGTGAAGACGTGGACGTTGTCGAAGGGCACCGAATTCGGGCGCGCCGGGCGCGTGCCGATGGCGACCAGGAACTTGTCCGCCGTCAGGCGTTCGGATTCGTCGTCGCGTTCCACGTTCAGCAGGTTGTTGTCGCCGAACTTCGCGTTGCCCCAGATCAGTTCCACGCCGTTGCGTTCGAACGCGTCCTGGATCACGCTCCATTCGCGCCGGATGACGTGCTGGCTGACCGAGATCAGGTCCGCGATCGTGATGTTGCGCTTCACGCGGTAGTTGTCGCCGAAGATGCCGCGCATGCTCCGCCCGGTCAGGTGCAGCGCCGCCTCGCGCAGCGCCTTCGACGGAATCGTGCCGGTGTTGACGGCCACGCCGCCGACGCAGCGGTTCTTCTCGATCACGCAGACTTTTTTGCCCAGCTTCGCGGCCTGAATCGCCGCGCGCTGGCCCGCCGGTCCGGTGCCGATCACCGCAAGATCGAAATGGCGCATGTGGGTCCCCTTCTTCGTGCCCGGCAGGCTTCGTGCCCGACAGGGCGAGTCGCATGACCTCGGATTAGGCGCAGGCGTGGGAAGGAACTCGTTGAAATGCAAGCACAAGCAATGCCAACGAATGTACCTTGCGGCACCCTAGTTACCAAGGGCGAACTCAAGGACGGTGAGCATCCTGCTAGACGAATGTTGGAAAGCGATCATACAAGAGGGGCCTTTTGAACACTTCGCTTGAAGACGCGGTCAGCGCCTGGGGACGAGCCGGATGCCCTTGCCCAACCACAACTCGTGCAAACCGGCCATGTCCCAGCACTCGCGCCCCACGGAAGGATCGCCCATGACGGGCTTGCCGTCGCGGTTGATCTCGTAAAAGACGACCGCGTGCTGCACGCCGGGGACCCAGCCCCAGTTGCGTTCGTACCTCGGGTCGAGCGCCCCCGTGCGCGGAATCCCGACGACCAGGATCGCGGGGCCGAAGGCGGGATCGCGCGCGTCCTCCACCCGCGCCGTAAACGTCTCCACGTCCCACGGCGTGCCGGCGGTCTTCAGCTTCAGGCCGCGGTAGAGTCCGAAGAACGTCGTGCCGCGTTCGCGGGTCAGGCAGAGTTCCGCCATCTCGGCCTCGCTCGCCGAAATGCCGTGGTCGCGCAGAATCGTCGCGGCGCACGCGGCGCTGCAGGACGAATCCGCCGTCTGCAGGCAGACGCCCTCCTTCCAGCAGTTCGCGACGCGCGGAGCGGAACCCAGGAGCGGCATCGCCGCCACGTAGGCCGCGCTGACCAGCAGCGCCGCGCACGAAAGCGCCTTCCGCCACGCGCGCCCCGGCACTCGCCGCCATGCCAGCCCCGCCAGGAACGCGGCCGGCAGCGTGAACCACGCGCCGAGCACCAGCAGGCCCGACCACGGGAGCAGCCGCTGGAGCCACGGCGGTTCCTTGTCGCCCAGCGAGTACAGGCAGATGAGCGCGAAGGAGACCGCCGCGCCCAGGAGCACGCGCATGCGCCCTGGCGCACGGTACATGCGCAGCGCCAGCGCGAACGCCGCGGCGGACAGGACGGCCAGCAAGCTCCCCGCCAGGAGAAGGTCCATCAGCGCAGGGCCTCCCGCTCCGCTATTCTCGCAAGTGTTTTCAGGCCAAGGCGTAGTATTGCACAAGAAGGATTGGAAATGTGCCGATTAGCTGAGGATAATGCACGCTTCGGGCGTCTAACCGGTACGCGCCAATGCACGGAGCAACCACGGGCCGATGTACGCGGGAACCTTAGCTTACCATCGCACGCAACGCCATCAGGCACGGTGGGTTGCGGTGGCCGTCTGCTCGGCCGTGCTGCACGTGATTCTGATCGCGTTGCTGCGTCCGCCGCAGACATCCTATATCCCGCCTGAGCCTCGCTCGATGCCGCTGATGGTGGAGTTTGCGTTTCCGCCCGAAGATCAGACCGCAAATCTGGAAACGGTTTCCAAAGAAAAGCCCGAAGGGACCACGGTGCCGGCCGAGACCGTGCCGCTCGATCCCAACCGCACGGAAGTCCTGACGCCCGAGGCGCTCAAGGCGCCTGAAGAGAAGCGCCAGACGCCGCCGGCCAAGGTCGATTTGCCCGAGCACGAAGAACCGCAGGACCGCAAGGACCCGCTCGGGCCGAACTCGATGGCCTACGACCTGGCCGAAGGCCAGGCGAAGGCGCCCGAGAAACCCCAGTACCTCGGCGACAAGAACACCGAGGCCGCCGACATGGCCGAGAAGAACAAGCCCATCGGCGCGGCCGCGATGGAAGGCGAGAGCAAGATCGTCACCGCCGCGGGGGGACGCCGCGGGGAAGACGAGACCAAGCTCGAGCAAGTGCCGGATCCGAACACCGGGTCGGTGCTGACGGAAGGTTCGCCCGAAGCCGGCAAGCCCAAAAAGCCGCTCGACGGACTGCGCGAGGACGACCGGCGCGAAGACCTGGCCGGCGCGATGCCGCCGAAGGCTCCCGAGACGGAAAAGGACCCGGCGCTTTCGCCCGTCAAGCCCGCGGGCCGCCCCGACGAACCCACCACCGCGCCGCAGGACGTCGGCAAGGCCGAACCGAACAAGCCGGTCCCGGGCGAGCGCAGCGACGGTTCCGACGGCCGGCCCGACGGCTTCGCCGAGACCGGCGGCGGCGAGGACCCGCTCCCCAAGCGCGGCGAGGAGCACGTCACCGCCGGTCCGCAGGGCGGGGCGGAGGAGAAGCTGCCCGATCCCGTGCCGATCATGTCGCGCGAGGACGAGAAGCTGAGCGCGAACGATGCGCGCGAACGCAAGGTGCCGTCGCCCGAGGACAGCGGCCGCCCGGATGTCCCCAAGGACCCCGAACGCGGGCGCGTAGAAGACATCCTCAAGGGCCTGACCCGTGCGGCGCCGGACAGCGACCTGAAGGACCCCGGCATCGCCGCGCGCAAGGGGCAG
>JAHCJK010000086.1 GCA_026184295.1 Planctomycetota bacterium | reverse complement strand
GCGGGGTTCGGGTTGCTGAAGACCGCGGGCACCACGCCGTCGGATTCCAGGCCGCCGCAGATCCAGTGGATCGCGCTGTAGCCGGCCAGCCCCGCCAGGCCGACGGTCTCGGGGAGCAATTCGGCGTGGCGGAGTTCCGACCAGGCCAGGTCCCACAGGAACGGGTTCGGTGCGCACATCTGCCGGGCAAGCGCGGTGCCGGGCACCAGGCCCAGGCGCACGCAGACGCGCCCGAAGGCTTCCAGGTAGACGCCGTGGTGCGGCGACGCGCAGGCGAAGAAGCGTTCCACCGGGGCCATCACGCCTTTGCTCGCGTAGTGGCGCAGCATCCACACGCGCGCCAGCAGCCCGCCCATGCTGTGCCCGATGATCACCATCGGCGCGTCGAGGTTCTGGAGAATCTTTTCGCGCGCGAGGGTCTCTTCGAGTTCGTCGGCCAGATCTTCGAGGCGCTTGGCGCGCGGACGGGAATTGTAGCGGCGGAAGACGGGCAGCACGCGGTGGCCGTCGGCGGCGAGCAGGTCGGGCAGCGCGCCGAAGCTTTCGGGCCGGCCCAGCCAGCCGTGGAGGAGAAGGACCGACTTGCGCATCGATCAGGGATCGATCTTCGTCCCCAGCACCTTGAGGAATTGTCCGATCCAGGCCGGATGCGCGGGCCACGCCGGCGCGCTGACCAGGTTGCCTTCGGTGTAGGCCTGATCGACGGGGATCGAGACGTACGTGCCGCCCGCGAGCGCGATCTCGGGGCTGCACGCGGGGTACGCCGTGCACGAACGGCCCTTCAGCACGCCGGCGGCCGCGAGCACCTGCAGGCCGTGGCAGATGGCCGCGATGGGCTTCTTCGCTTCCGCAAAGTGCCGCGCGATGCGCAGGACGTCTTCGTTGAGGCGGATGTATTCCGGCGCGCGCCCGCCGGGAATCACCAGCGCGTCGTAACGCTCGGGCTTCACGTCGGCAAAGCTCGCGGTGAGCGCGAAGTCGTGCCCGCGCTTCTCGCTGTAGGTCTGGTCGCCCTCGAAATCGTGGACGCAGGTGCGGACCTTCTCGCCCGCCTTCTTGCCCGGGCAGACCGCGTGGACCTCGTGGCCCACCAGCAGCAGCATCTGGAACGGCACCATCGCCTCGTAGTCTTCGACGTAGTCGCCGACCAGCATCAGAATCTTCTTCGCAGCCATGCGCGCTCCCCCCGGTGGATAAGGGGAAGAGCATACCGCCGCGGCGTCACGCGGGAAAGGTCAACTGCGTCCTCCCTCATTCAAGCATGCATGGCCTCCGTGTTTTCGAAAAAAGTCTGCACCAGCAGGCGTTGATCGGGCTCGCGGCGCGCCGATTGTAGGACAGGCGTCTCGCCTGTCTGTACCTTGCCCTGCGCCCTCACGCCGCCGCGTGGCCACGCGGCGGGGCCGTTTGTAGTGCCGGCCTCTGGCCGGCCGTGTCGCCGGCGTCCCCGCCGGCCGATCGAAGGCGCAAGCCCACGCGCGTCCCGAGCCGTCGAGACGCCGACGACCAGGCCGGAGATGATGCCGGCGCTACCGCGCTCGCCGCGTTCGGAACCGAAGCGAACGGTGGTCAGATCCTGCCGATCAATTTTAACGATTGCAACAGAGCCCCCTGTCCTCTGCCGTTAATGGATCGCGGACGGTTGGGACACCGCGCGTTCCGAGTGGTAGCTCGCCCGGCACGCGTCCAAGGGTGCGTGCGGGCGAGGGCCTGCATCGGGCGCGCGCCAGGCGCCCGAAAGATGCTCGCAAAAAAAGATGCACATGCTGAATGCGGAGCGGTCCAAAGGCGACGGCTCCTTGGGTGTTCTCGAATCGGCTGCGGTGTCGGCCGCGGCGTGCCCCTTAGAAGGAGCGCAGCGGCCGCGCGAAGTCGCTCGGTTTTCGAAAAAAGTCTGCACGAGTGGCGCCTGCCTCGGGATGTACCATGCCCCACGCAAGATGCCAAGCAACAACGCGTCGCCCGTGAGGACGCCATGCATCCTCGTTTCACGAGCAAAAAAGCCACGGCAGGGCCGAAGCGGAGCGACGTTTCGCGGTTACCAGGGGAGGGCCTCAGGTTGCGCGCAGGTGGTTAGGCACGGCCATAGGAAATCACGCCACGCGCTGCAAAGGAACGTATCATGCCTACGGCACTTGTCAAGAATTACACGTTGTATAAAAATATTCTACGTTTCATGTCATCCAGGTTTTAATTCAGCAGGCGGCCGTAGCGCATCGCGTTCGGGATCGGTGGGGCGACCGCATGCAAAAGCTATTCAAAGCATCGAGGTTTGCTCCATACTATCGGAGTCCGTCCAAGCATCTTTCGCGCTGACGGAGGGTGAACGATGACCGAAGCGGAATGGTCGGCGTCTCGCGATCCCGAGCGCCTGCTCGCCGCCGTGGCCGGAAGGGCCTCGCCGGAGGCGCTCCGGCGGCTGGCCTGTGCGGCGTGCGCCCGATTGCTGGACAAGTATCCGGATGACTGGGGCGTCCAGGTCTTTCGCGCGGAAGGCTGCGCGGTGGGCGGGTATGTCTCGCCGGAGGACTGGCCCGCGGCGCTGCTGCGGGAGGCCATTCGCATCGCGGACGCGGCTGCTTCGGCGACGGGCCGTTCCGAAGAAATGCGTGCGATCCACAAGGCCGCGGGCGAGGCCGCCGAACGGCTACACCAGCGCTTTCAGCACGCGAACTGCCGGTTGGGCGACGCCGCGACCGGGGCGGAGGTCGAGGTGGGGTACGTCGGGTGGCACGGCGCCAGCGCCGCGCGGGACTGTTGCGGCGAGGATATTCGAGCCTCGGCCGCGGGGTGCATCGGCCATGTGGTGGAAGCGCTGGGATACCGCTCCTACGACGCGGGAAAACCTCCCGAAGCCGAAAAGGCAGCAATGGCGGACCTGATCCGGCGGATGATTCCGTTTCCCGGGCATTCCGCCTAGTTGGGCCTTCTGTCGTCCCTCCGGGACTGGTCGCTTATGCGCGCGCCTTCCCAGGACTTACGTCCTGGGCTACAAACTGACGCCGCTCCGCGGCTAAAAAGCAGACAGGTGGATAAGGCAACTACATCTGCGTTACATAGGTTTTTTTGAACTACTCTGTGCGCGCTGGAAAGTTTACTGGCCTGTCGCTGAATATGCTAATCTGCGTGAACTCGCATGCTGAATTTATGAGCGCATCCATGGCGGAATAACTGAATCGCCTAGGAAATAGAGAAGATCGTCGGTGCCTGCATACACCTTGCCGGTGCTGCTCATGTAGAGCGTCAAATGACCTCGACACGCTTCGCCCAGTGGGCAAAGACGTTCGCCCAGGCGGCGCTCATAGGTCTGCGTCCAAGTTCCACCGCTACCAGCAATGGAATCTTCCGGTTGAATGCAGAAGTTGTCCTCCGTGGACGGACATCGCGGATTTGGATATCGAATAGTTAGCGATAAAAACTCGGCGAGAAAGGAAACAATGACGTCGTTAACTAAGAAATCCTTCTGTTTGAGCAGGTCTATCGAGGCGGAAACATCTACTTTTCGACCAGGTTTCCAGCCCGCGCGTACTAGGCATTCGATCGTATGTGCATTCATTCCCTTGCGCCCATAGTGGCATCGACTTCCGCCATACGGGTGGAAATCAGCGCCGACACCATTTCAAGCCATACTCGATAATTCGTGCGAAGGCCTTAGTCGTAGCACGTCAGCACCGGCCCGCGCCACTTGGACTGGTAGTCGCTCTTGTCGAGCGCGCGCAGGGCCTTGTTGACGCGCTGGACGATCTTGCGCGGGGGGTCGGACGAGAGCAGCAGGCGGTCGTAGATCATCGCGTCGGCCAGGTTCGCGTAGGTGTCGTTCACTTCCGTGCGGTAGGCGATCACGCCGGCCAACTGCGCCTTGCGGACCAGCGTGCGCATGACCTCGCGCAGGTTCCCGATCTCGCACGACGAAAAGAGGATCACCTTGCCCTTGAGACCCTTGAAGAGGTCCAGGTTCTCGGCGAGCTTCACTTCTTCAAAGGTGAGCGAGATCGTGCCGGCCTTGCCGTGCCCGTGTCCGGTAAAGTGAATCATGCGCACGCTGCTGCGGCGCCCTTCGGTCTGGAGGAAGCGGCGCAGATCTTCCTTCGAATGAACGCGTTCGTACAGCAGCCGCGCGCCGTAGGCGGCCAGGTGTTCGCGGATGAAGTTGCCCTGGTTGCGCATCGACGAGAGCTTGCGGTCGAGGCGCGTCTCGAGCATGAGGAAACTTTCGGTCGGATACCAGAGCGCGCGCGCCGAGACGATCTTGCGTTCGCCCATGTCGGTGATGACGCGGCGGCGCCAGCGGTCCACTTGCGTGACGCGCGCGCCGACCCAGCGCCGTTTCTGGCGGAGGACGACGCGCTCTCCGATTTCGAAGGCTTTGGTAGCCATACGGTCCCGCGCTTTCGTGGTACGAGGCCCTGCGTGTACGGCGGGAGGGGTGCGACCTGCGTCTCACCTTCTCTACCTTCAATGTAGGATATGCCTCCGTGCAGGACAAGGGTACTCGGCCCATTTTTGAAAGAAAATTCTCGCCGGGGGCTATATTGCAACTTGCGTAATATCAATAAGTTGCGATATCCCTTTTGAGGGTCGGCGGTTGCCGAATTCCGGGCCGGGGACCCCTTCATTTCAACGGCAAATCGGGTCCAATATTCACAACTTACTGAGGCGCGCCCTAACCTTTAAAGGTAGGATAGGCGCGAGTCTGGCCATGCCTGCGACCGTTCCCTGCCGCGCGTTGCTGGCCGTCCTCTTGGGAGGACTGGCATGGACCGGTTGCGCCGAAGAAACGCCTCCGCTCGATACGCCGCCCGCCCCAGGCCCCGCCGCCAAGGAGCCGCCCGTGAGTCACGCCAAGGACGCCGCGCCCAAGCACACCAACCGCCTGGCCAAGGAGACCAGCCCGTACCTCCTGCAACACCGGCACAACCCGGTGGACTGGTATCCGTGGGGCGATGAGGCCTTCGAGAAGGCGCGCAAGGAGGACAAGCCGGTCTTCCTCTCGGTCGGCTACAGCGCCTGCCACTGGTGCCACGTGATGGAACGCGAGTCCTTCGAGGACGAGGAGGTCGCGAAGCTGCTCAACGCGCGCTTCGTCTCGATCAAGATCGACCGCGAGGAACGCCCGGACGTGGACGACATCTACATGCGTTACGTCCACCTGACGCGGCAGAGCGGCGGGTGGCCGATGTCGGTGGTCGTCACGCCCGAAGGCGCGCCGTTCTTCGGCGGGACGTACTATCCCAAGCCCGTCTTCATGCAGGTGATGAACCGCGTCGCCGACGCCTGGAAGGAAAAGAAGGACGACATCCGCAAGCACACGCAGCAGGTCGTCGAGATCCTCAACGAGGAAGCCAACGCGCGCTACAAGCCGCCCGAACGCCCGCTCTCGCGCGCGACCGTGCGCGGCGTGACGAAGATGCTCGAACGCTTCTTCGACTTTCAGAACGGCGGGCTCCAGTCGCAGCGGAAGTTTCCGCCGCACATGACCATGGAGATGCTCGTCGAACTGGCCGCCAAGGATCCGCAAAACGCCGGCGTGCGCGGCATGCTGACCCTGACGCTCGACAAGATGCAGCTCGGCGGCATCCACGACCACCTGGGCGGCGGCTTCCACCGCTACGCGACCGATCCCATCTGGTTCCTCCCGCACTTCGAGAAGATGCTCTACGACAACGCGCAGCTCGGCCGCTACTTCTCGCGCGCCAGCGTGGTGCTCAAGAATCCCGAGTACGCGCGCACGGCCCGCGGGATCTTCGACTGGGTGCTGCGGGAGATGACCGCGCCCGAGGGCGTCTTCTACTCGGCCTACGATGCCGACAGCGAGGGCGAGGAAGGCAAGTTCTACGTCTGGGACAAGAAGGAGATCGACGAACTCCTGGGCGCCGACGCGCCGCTCTTCTGCGAAGTCTACGGCGTCGAGGCGGGCGGGAACTTTCGCGAGGAAGCCACCGGGCACGAGACGGGCCTCAACATCCCGCACCTGAAGGAAGGGCTCGCCGGCCACGCGGCGCGGCTCAAGACGAGCGAAGACGCCCTGCGCGCGAAGCTCGAACCGCTGAAGCAGAAGCTGCTGGCCGCGCGCGTCAAGCGCGTCTGGCCGCACCTCGACGACAAGATTCTCACCTCGTGGAACGCGATGACGATCGGCGCGATGGCCAAGGGCGCCGTCTATCTGAACGAACCGAAGTACCTCCAGGCCGCGCTCAAGGCCGCCGGCTGGCTCCTGAAGAACCACCGCGACGCGAAGGGCCGCTGGCTCGCCACCAGCCGCAAGGGCGACGCGCGCCTCGCCGCGTACCTCGACGACCACGCCTGCCTCGCCAACGCCTTCATGGACCTCTTCGATGCCACCGGCGACGCGCGCTGGCGCGACGAAGCCGCCGCGGTGGTGAAGATTCTCGACGCGCACTTCTGGGACGAGAAGCACGGCGGGTACTTCTTCGTCGCCGACGACCACGAGAAACTGCTCGTGCGCGTGAAGAACCCCAGCGACAACGCGACGCCCTCGGGCAACGGCATCGCCGCGCAGGCGCTGGTGCGCCTCGCCAAGGCCACCGGCGAACGCGCCTACGCCGAACGGGCCGGTCGGCTCTTCGCCGCCTTCCACACGCTCCTGGACCTCGCGCCCGTGCAGGTCGAATCGATGCTCCTCGCGCTCGAATGGCACCTCGATGCCACGGGCGCGAAGGACGCGCCCGCGCCGAAGCCGAAGGATCAGGCGAAGGTCCAGCGCGGCCCGGTCATCGCCGAACTCCTGGTGGGACTGGACAAGCTTCCCGCCGGCGGCCGGCTGCCCGTGGCCGTGCGCCTGACCATCGACGAGGGGTACCACATCCAGGCGAACGCAGATAAGAAAGGTGCACTGGCCGCCACCAGCGTCACGCTCACCGGCGAGACCGTGGGCGCATTGAAGGAACTCACCTATCCAGAGGCCGAGAGGTTGGGGGAGGAGCGGATCTACCGCACGGAGGCGATCGTGCTGGGCATGTTAGAGGTCCGTAAAGAGGTAACGGGTGCACAAGTGATCGAAGTGGAAGTGAGCTTTCAGGCGTGCAACGATAAGAACTGCTTGCTGCCGGAAAGGGTCCCGTTGCGCCTGACCCTGCCGGTCGAGGTCGATATGGAATCCTGTAACCCGATCAATGAAAAGGTCTTTAAAGGGATGCGCAAGGTGCGTTAAGCGCCCGCGCACGGGTGTTATTTTTCGTCGCGATCGGGACGATTTTCGATGGATTTTTCTTTCTGCAAACGTAGACTACGCTTGTTCTTCGGACTTAATCTAAGGGCCAGATCAGGCAGATCAAAGGACCTGCCGAACCTGGCGCATCTTTGGGAAGGAGCGTATTTCCCACATGAGCATCACGCGTGTGATCGCAGGGTTTCTGAGCGCGGGGCTTCTGGTCGCGACGGGCGGCTTGAACAAGGCCCACGCCGAGTCCAAGGAAGACTTCGAGAAGCTCAAGAAGGAAGTCGAAGAGCTTAAGAAGATGGCCGACGAGCGGAAGCCGGGCGTTTCGGCCAGCACCGCCGACCGTGCCACCGACGCGACGGACGCGAAGTACGGCGTCCAGCAGAAGGTGACCACCCGCCAGGGCAAGCTCACCATCGGCGGCCTGGTGCAGGTGTGGTACTACCACATCGCCGACGACAACCAGGGCTGGGTCGAGAACAAGCCCTTCGGCTTCCGCCGCGGCTCCAACGAAGCCAACGACAACGATGGCTACCGCATCCGCCGCGCGGAACTGAAGTTCACGATGGACATCTCCGAGAACGTCACCGCCGTGGTGATGATCGATCCGGCGCGCGAAGCGACCTCGTTCCCCTCGCTGCCGGCCACGCAAAGCAGCACGAATTCGGGCGACAGCACGGCCTTCGTGAACGACCAGGCGCTGGGGCTGAACGGCGTGCGCACCGGCGGCGGCAATGCGAACCGCCTGCTGCAGGACGCGTACATCAACGTCCACGGCATGCTCCCGCACCACGACGTCACGACGGGCCAGTTCCGCCGCAAGCTGGGCGAAGAAGGCGTGCGCGACAGCGCGCAGCTCGACTTCTGCGAACGCGCGATGATCACGCAGCTCGCCGACATGCGCGACCTGGGGATGCAAATTCACGGTTCGTGGTGGGACGACCGCTTCCAGTACTGGCTCGGCCGCTTCGACGGCGCGGGCACGGCCTTCCAGCAGCACCAGAACCGCAGCGACGACAACGACGCCAAGGACTGGGTCGCGTCCTTCCTCGTGCGCCCCATCTGGAAGCAGGAGACCTGGGGCAGCCTGGAACTCGGCTACAGCATCATGTACGGCAAGGGCGGCGAAAGCGGCGGGCACTTTACCGGCGACTTCACCGGCCAGTTCGAAACCGACGGCCTGAACCAGGCCAAGACCACCCACTCGCTCATGTACGCGTACCTCGCCTACATGCCGGGCGGCCCGGTCAAGGGCTGGTGGATGCGCGGCGAATGGGGCCAGTACCGCGACCGCTTCGCCTCGAACGTCGTCTCCTCTTCGGCCATCGCGGTCAATCGCCCGGCGCCGTTCGAGATTCAGGGCTGGTACGCGAGCACCGGGTACAAGCTCAGCGACAGCATCTGGGCCGACAGCCTGCGCGACGGCAACTTCATCGCCAAGCTGCTCGCCGATTTCGAATTCGTCGCACGCTACGAACGCATGGAGAACCTCTTCCTGCCCGGCGTGGTCGTGAATCCGCCCAACGGCGACATCCGCCAGATGGATGTCTTCGCCACGGAAGTCGTGACCGTCGGCTTCAACTACTACTTCAAGGGTCACAACGCGAAGCTGCAGGTCAACTTCAACATGGTGGACGAGAAGAACGAGGATAAGGACATCTCCAGCACCGCCGGAGGCGCCTCCTTCCGCCGTTTCGTCCGCGAAGTCGAGAACAACAACCTGGTCGTCAATTTCCAGGTCGCCTGGTAAGCAGCAGGGCGCTCGAAGGTACATACGCAGTGCCGGGCGGCCTCGGCCGCCCGGTTCGTTTCCTGGAAGGTCCGGCGGCAAGGTCACTTGATTCCGGACCGATCTCTGTTACATAGGGCCTTCCCTCAGGGTGAGGGGCATGCGGTGTAAGGAGTCGTGTCATGGCACATAAGATGGGCGGCGGTTCGACGAAGAACGGCCGCGACAGCAATCCGAAGTACCTGGGCGTCAAGCGCTACGGCGGGCAGGCGGTCAAGGCCGGCTCGATCATCCTGCGCCAGCGCGGCACTCAGCATCGCGCGGGCATGAACGTCGGCTGCGGGCGCGACTACACGCTCTACGCCCTCGTCGATGGCGTGGTGAAGTTCGAGAAGACCAGCAAGCGCCGCGTACACGTCGTTCCCGCGGCGGCCGCCGGCAACTGATCGCCATCCGATCCCGGATGTAAAAGCCCCGGCCTTGCGCCGGGGCTTTGTATTTGAATCGGAAAGGCGCTGTCCGTTCGGGGTTATTTAGTGGCATTCTCATCTTGTAACCGTAGAATGCGCTTGTTCTTCGGATTGAATCCAATGTTTGGGCCGGTGGATCGAACGATCTGCAGTTCGTCGATCTCAGGGAAGAGAAGGGTATTCCCGACATGAGCATCACGCGTGCGTTCATAGGGTTCCTGGCGGCAAGCGTACTGATTTCGGCAACGGCCCCCAAGGCCTTTGCGGAATCCAAGGAAGACTTCGAGAAGCTCAAGAAGGAAGTCGAAGAGCTTAAGAAGATGGCCGACGAGCGGAAGCCGGGCGTTTCGGCCAGCACCGCCGACCGTGCCACCGACGCGACGGACGCGAAGTACGGCGTCCAGCAGAAGGTGACCACCCGCCAGGGCAAGCTCACCATCGGCGGCCTGGTGCAGGTGTGGTACTACCACATCGCCGACGACAACCAGGGCTGGGTAGAAAACAAGCCCCACCTTGTGGTCCCCGCCTCCCGTAATAAACGCGGCTCCAACGAAGCCAACGACAACGACGGCTACCGCATCCGCCGCGCGGAACTGAAGTTCACGATGGACATCTCCGAAAACGTCACCGCCGTGGTGATGATCGATCCGGCTCGCGAAGCGACCTCGTTCCCTTCGCTCCCCGCCACGCAAAGCAGCACGAATTCGGGCGACAGCGTGGCCTTCGTCAGCGATCAGGCGCTGGGGTTGAACAGCGTGCGCAACGGTTCGGGAAACGCGAACCGCCTGCTGCAGGACGCGTACATCAACGTCCACGGCATACTGCCGCACCACGACGTCACGACGGGCCAGTTCCGCCGCAAGCTGGGCGAAGAAGGCGTGCGCGACAGCGCGCAGCTCGACTTCTGCGAACGCGCGATGATCACGCAGCTCGCCGACATGCGCGACCTGGGGATGCAGATCCACGGTTCGTGGTGGGACGATCGCTTCCAGTACTGGCTCGGCCGCTTCGACGGCGCGGGCACGGCCTTCCAGCAGCACCAGAACCGCAGCGACGACAACGACGCCAAGGACTGGGTCGCGTCCTTCCTCGTGCGCCCCATCTGGAAGCAGGAGACCTGGGGCAGCCTGGAACTCGGCTACAGCATCATGTACGGCAAGGGCGGCGAAAGCGGCGGGCACTATACCGGGACCTATGGCGGCAATTTCGAGACCGACGGTTTGAATCAGAACAAGACCACGCACTCCCTGATGTACGCGTACCTCGCCTACATGCCGGGTGGACCGGTCAAGGGCTGGTGGATGCGCGGCGAATGGGGCCAGTATCGCGACCGCTTTGCTCCCAATACGGTTACTGCTTTTAATGGTGGAAGCTACAATGGTGAGATTCCTGTAAATACGCCGGCTCCGTTTGAAATTCAGGGCTGGTATGCGAGCACGGGCTACAAGCTCAGCGACAGCATCTGGGCCGACACGCTGCGCGGCGGCGGTCTGATCATGAAGACCTTGGCGGATCTCGAATTCGTGGCCCGCTACGAACGCATGGAGAACTTGTTCTATCCCAGCGTGGTTCGCGAACCTGCGGACGATGAGCCTCAGAACATTCGCAAGATGGATGTGTTCCCCACGGAGATTGTGACGGTGGGCTTCAACTACTATTTCAAGGGTCACAACGCGAAGTTGCAGGTCAATTACAGCATCGTGAGCGAGAGGAACGAACATAAGGACGTTAGCAATCTCATCAATAGTGGCAATGGCACTTCGTTTCAGCGCTTCGTCCGCGAAGTGGAGAACAACAACCTGGTCGTCAACTTTCAGGTGGCTTGGTAAGCACCTTCATTATTCGGATGCGAAGCCCCGGCCCTGCGCCGGGGCTTTTTATTTGCGTCCGGACGATCTCGCGCGCACGTCTTTGCAACCGCTTGTCTGGCCGAAGGTAGCACCCGCCTTCCCGTGCGGTCTCCTGCAACATTTCGCGCCCCGATCGCGTCGTACCTAAGGGTGGACCTCCGTCCTGTCCTCAAGAGGTAGCACGTGGCCGAAGACTCCGCATCGCTCGCCGATCTCCCCAGTCTCCAGGTGGTGCGCGCCCGCCTGGGCCGCGTGCGCCGCCGCTGGCTGGCCACCGACCTGGCCGCGGGGCTCCTGCGGCTGAGCGGGCTGGCCGTGGGCCTGGTGCTGCTGCTCGCCGGCGTGGAAATGCTCGCGCGCCCCGGCGCCGAATGGCGCATCGGCCTGCTGGCCGTCTCGGCCGGCGCGTTCCTCTACGGCCTGTGGCGCTGGCTGGTCGCGCCCGCGCGCGAACCCATCAGCGACGCGCGCGCGGCCGTCAAGGTCGAGACCGCCTTCCCGGAACTCGGCAACGCGCTGATCAACGCCGTGCAACTGGCCGTGGCCGCGCGGCTGCCATCGCCCGCGCTGGCGGCGGCGGCCATCGACCAGGCCGCGGTGCGCGTGAAGGACCTGCCCGTCGAACGCGCGGTGCCCGCGGCGGCGCTCAAGCGCGGCGCGCTGCTGCTCGGCGCGGCCCTGCTGCTCGCCGCGCTGCTCGCGGGGCTGAAAGGCCCGGCCTTCGCCGCCGCGCTGCGGCAGCTCTGGCGGCCCACGGCTTTCGTGCCCGCGGTCGGCGACCACCCCATCGTCTCGCTCAAGCCCGGCGACTGCTCGGTGCTCGCGGGCGGCGAACTGAACATCGACGTCGAGATCGCGCCCTACGATGGCGAAGCCCCGGCCGCGACGCTGTACGTCCGCGAGGACGGAGCGGGTCCGGAGCAGCCCGTGCGCATGGAAATGGCCGAACGCGTCCGCTTCCTCGCGCCGCTGCGCGAGATTCGCAAGCCGCTCCAGTACCGCGTGGAAGTCGGGAGCAGCCAGTCCCCGGTCTACAAGGTCGCGATCGTCGAACGCCCGCGCGTCGAGCGCATCGACGTGGCGCTGGTTCCTTCGGAGTACACCGGCCTGAAGCCCGAAAAGCACGAGGACGTGCCGGGCGACCTGCGCGCGCCGCAGGGCAGCAAGGCCGGCCTGACCGTCCGGGCCGACCGCGCGGTCGCGGAGGGCGCGCTGGTGATCGAGGACAGCGAGGCCGTGCCGCTGACGCTGGGCGCCGACGGGCGCACGCTGACCGGCGGTTTCGAGATCAAGCGCTCCGGGTACTACGCGATCCGCCTCAAGGACGCCAACGGCCACACCAACGCGGAAGGCGCGCCGCACAAGATCGACTGCCTGCCCGACCGTCCGCCGGCGGTCAAGATCGCGTCCCCGGCCGAGAAGGAACGCACGGCCGGCGCGGGCGCCACGATTTCCATCGCCGTCGAAGCCGGCGACGACTTCGGGCTGACGGAAGTCAGCGTGCGCTACAAGCGCAACCGCGAAGGCGTCGAGCAGATCCTGAAGGTGTGGAAGGACCTGCCCGCGGGCACCAAGACGCTGCGCGTGCAGGTACCGCTGGCGCTCACGCGCGAGGCCGGGATCGAGGCCGGCGATACGATCTACTACCTCGCGGAGGCCAAGGACCGCGCGCAGACCTCGCGCACGGTCGCGCAGGCGATCAAGGTCATCGACCCGGCCAAGGCGAAGGAAGAGAAGATCGAGGCGCTCGGCGACGTGCTGAAGCGGCTCGAGATGGTCCTGCAGTGGCAGACGGCGGCGATGGCCGTGAGCGACCGGCACCGCGAGACGGCCCTGTATGCCAAGAAGCCTCTCGACGCCGGCGAGGCCGGGCGGGTGCTGGACGCGCAGACCAAGATTCGCAACGAGAGCGCCGAGGTCGCGCGCTCGATCAATCCGGCGGACAAGACGCTCGGCTGGGCCCGCGAGGCCCTCGCCGAACTGCTCGCCGGGCCGATGCCCAAGGCCATCGTCGCCTCGGAGCGCGTGCAGCGCCTGGCCGCGCAGCCGCCGGAACTGGCCGGGCCGCTGAACGACCTGGGCGCGCAGCAGCGCCTGATCGTGGCGGGGCTGAAGTCGATCCTGGCCGTGCTCCCCAAGGTGGCCGAGGCGGTGAAGGAGGAGGCCGAGCGCGCTGAGGGCTACGACCTGCCGAACGACGTGAAGAAGGAACTCGAGGACCTGAAGGACAAACTGAAGGAGTTCGCCGAGCAGCAGAAGAAGACCGTGAAGGCCAGCGAGGACCTGGCCAAGAAGCCCGCCGAGGACCTGTCCGAGGAGGAGAAGAAGGAACTCCAGGCGCTCGCCGCCAACCAGGACGACTGGGCCAAGTTCATGCGCGAGGCCTACTCGGACTTCAGCAAGATTCCGAAGCAGGATTTCACCGATCCGCGCCTGCTCCAGGAACTGCTCCAGACGTACGAGGAAGTGGAACTGGCCAAGGACGCGCTGAGCAAGAAGGCCGCGGAGATCGCCGTCGCGGTGGAGGAAAGCGGCGCGGAGAACGCCTCGCAACTGACCACCCACATCGAAAAGTGGCTGCCCGATAAGCCCGACCGCGAGAAGTGGAACATGGAGGAACCCATCGGCGAGAGCCAGACGCCGATGGCCGAACTGCCCAAGGAACTCGAGGACATCGTCGGCGACCTGCTCGAGAAGGAAGAAGACCTGATGGAGGAGGCCAACGACCAGACGAGCAAGTGGGCGGATTCCATCGACAAGGGCGCGGGCTGGGACGCCGCCGACGGGCCGATCAGCAACATGTCCGCGCAGGGCGTCACCGGCAACCAGTTGCCGAACACGAGCGAGATCGGCGGGCGCTCGGGCGAAGGGCGCACGGGCAAGGCCTCGGGCGAGATGGTGGGCGACACCGCGACGGGCAAGGGTGGGCGCAAGACGCCGACGCGCCTGAACCCCGATCCGTTCCAGGCCGGGCAGATCGAGGATACGTCCAAGGACCCCGCGGGCGGCGCGACGGGCGGCGGGAAGTCCGGCGCGCCCGGCGGCGAGGGCCTGGAAGGCCCGGTCCCGCCGAACCTGAAGTTGAGCATGGAACGGCTCGCGGGCCGCCAGGCCGACCTGCGCAACCAGGCCGAACGGCTCGCGCTGAACCTGAAGATGATGAACTACCCCAGCGCCGATCTGGAGAAGGCGATCCAGGAGATGAAGAAGTTCGAGAGCGACACGAAGGACGGCCGCTACGAGAACATCGCGCGCCAGCGCCCGGTGCTCCTGAAGAACCTGAAGGCCGCGCAGACCTACACCGAGGGCGTCTCGCGCATCACGCGCGACGGCTCGCCGAATCTCCCGCGCGGGGTGCAGGACGAGATCCTCGACGCGCTGAGCGGCGAGAACGCGCCGAAGGGCTACGAGGACCTGCTGAAGGGCTATTACGACGGGCTGATCAAGGGCGATGCGCCGGCGCCGAAGAAGTAGACCGTGCCTGCTCCGTTGCATTCTGCCGGCCAATTTAAGAGCCCGTCGGCCTCACTTCAGTGAGGCCGAGTCGTTTGTCGATCTGTTGCTTGCCACCAGCTTTTAGCTGGTGGGGTGAAGCCGTCCGCTGCATGCCCAGCCGGCTTCAGCCGGCTTCCGAGGTGCGGCTTAAGCCTTAGGTCGTGGGGAAGCAGGCTGAAGCCTGCTGAAGGATGCGCGGGTGGCCTCCGCCCACCAGCTAAAAGCTGGTGGCAAGCAACGGATCAACAGCAAGTCTCGTCCGCACTGAAGTGCGGACAACGATGGCCCGATGGCATGTAACAAAGCAGATGGGCGAAATCCGAATGCCGACAAAAAAGCCCGGGTTGCCCCGGGCTTTTTCGCTGCTGAGGTGGAGTCGGCTCAGCGCCTGGCGCGTCCGCCGCCTTCCTTGCCGTCGCCGATGATGTCCTTGTACTTGTTGCGGGGCACCGCTTCGTAGCCGAAGGGTTCCATGCTGAACGTCGCGCGGCCCGACGAGAGCGAGCGGCTGACGTTCGAGTAGTTGAACATTTCGGCCAGCGGGACCCGGCACTTGATCACCTTCAAGTGGCCGCGGTCGGTCATGTCGGCGATCACCGCGCGGCGGCTGTTCAAGTCGCCGATGATGTTGCCCATGTATTCTTCGGGCGTCACGACTTCGACGTTCATGATCGGTTCGAGCAGGATCGCGCCGGCCTGGGCGGCGGCGGCCTTAAAGCCGATCGAGCCGGCCATTTCGAAGGCCAGGTCGCTCGAGTCGACTTCGTGGTACTTGCCGTCCAGGAGCGTGATCTTGACGTTGATGGTCTGGTGCCCGGCGATGATGCCGTTGCGGGCCGCGCCGCGCGCGCCGCGTTCGACCGAGCCGATGAATTCCTTCGGGATCGCGCCGGCGTAGATTTCTTCCTCGAAGACGACGCGGTCTTCTTCGTCGTTGGGGAAGGGTTCGACGCGCAGCTTACACACGCCGTACTGGCCGCGGCCGCCCGACTGCTGCACGAACTTGCCTTCGGCTTCCGCCGCCTGGGTAAAGGTTTCGCGGTAGCTGACGCGCGGGCTGCCGACGTTGGCTTCCACGCTGTGTTCGTTCAGCATGCGCGACTTGATGATTTCCAGGTGCAGTTCGCCCATGCCCGAGATGATCAGCTGGCCCGTTTCCGAATCGAAGTGATGCGTGAAAGTCGGGTCTTCCTTGCTCATCTTGGACAGCGCGTGCGCGAGCTTGTCCTTGTCGTTGTTCGTCTTCGGCTCGATGGCCATCGAGATGACCGTGTCCGGGAACTGCGGCGGTTCGAGCAGGATCGGGTGGTCTTCGTCGCAGAGCGTGTCGCCCGTGTAGGTGAACTTGAGGCCGCCGACGGCGCAGATGTCGCCCGCGGTCGCCTGTTCTATCGGTTCGCGGTCGTCGGCGTGCATGATGAACAGGCGCTCGACCTTTTCCTTCTTGTCGCGGCGGACGTTCAGGAACTTGTCGCCCTTCTTGATCGTGCCCGAGTACACGCGCACGAACGTCAGGTCGCCGAACTTGTCGTTGAGCGTCTTGAAGGCCAGCGCGGAGACGGGTTCCTTCGCCGACGCCTTGCGCGAGAGTTCCTTTTCCGGGTCTTCCGGGTCCTGCCCGACGATCGGCTTGCCGTCGATGGGCGAGGGGAGGAAGAGCAGGACGGCGTCGAGCATGCGTTGCACGCCGATGTAGTGGTAGGCCGAACCGCAGAGCACGGGGAAGCCCTTGCCCGCGATGCAGACGCGGCGCAGCGCCTTCTCGAAGTCGTCCACCGTGGGCTTCTGCTCGAGCAGGAAGAGTTCGCCCATCTTTTCGTCGAGGTCGGCGAGTTCGGTGAAGAGTTCGGTCTGGCGGCGGTCGGCTTCTTCCTTCATCTCGGGGGCGACGTCGGACTCGGTGACCTTCGCGCCCTTGGAGTCCTTGTCGAAGACGTACTGCTTGAGGGTGATCAGGTTGATCACGCCGCAGTAGTCGTGTTCCTTGCCGACGGGCATCTGGATGGGCAGCGGGCGCGCGCCGAGGCGGTTCTTGATCTGATCGACGACGTTCCACATGTCGGCGCCGACGCGGTCCATCTTGTTGATGAAGCAGATGCGCGGCACGCCGAAGCGGTCGGCCTGGCGCCACACGGTTTCGGACTGGGCTTCGACGCCGTCCACGCCGGAGAAGACGACGCACGCGCCGTCGAGCACGCGCAGCGAGCGCTGCACTTCGGCGGTGAAGTCGATGTGGCCGGGGGTGTCGATGATGTTGAGGGTGTGTTCCTTCCACTGGCAGGAGACCGCGGCGGAGACGATCGTGATGCCGCGTTCGCGTTCTTCCTTCAGGTAGTCGGTCGTCGTGTTGCCTTCGTGGACGTCGCCCATCTTGTGCTGCTTGCCCGTGTAATACAGGACGCGCTCGGTCGTCGTCGTCTTGCCGGCGTCGATGTGCGCGATGATCCCGAAATTGCGGACCTTGCTGAGATTGGCGTCGCCGCCGCCGGCGCTGACCACGGCGGCAGGAGTCGTCTCTTGAGAACTGGACATGGTGTCTTCCTTCCTCCTCATCGAAACGAGCGCCCGCATGCCATGCGACCGCGGCGGGCTCGTCTGCGTGTTACTCCTGATGTGCAACGGTTGCGTGACGAAACGATTATAACAAGCCCGGCCCCGAAGTTTTTCGGGGCATACCTACCTTCGTCCATTTGTACGGAAGACTTGAGCCGGAGGCATACGGCCTAAATCAATCGATGGGTGCGGGGAGAAGGCGGCTTGTTGAGCCTTAGTCACGCATGGGGTTGACAAACCTCCAGTGGCCAAAAACCGGTACACTCCCCCCGGCAAAGGCCTAACACTTTAGAGGCCTCATGCGCCTTTGGCAACAGGTAATTCAGGACTATTTTGCTGTACAAGCCGTTCGGCCGTAAGGCCTTGCGCTACCACGCAAAGTGCGCAAAGGCCTTGTTGGCTTCGGCCATCTTGTGGGTGTTTTCGCGCTTGGCGATCGCCGCGCCTTCCTTCTTGAACGCGTCCACGATCTCGCCCGCGAGGCGCTCGGACATCGGGCGGCCCTTCTTGCCGCGGGCGGCCTCGAGGATCCAGCGGATCGCGAGGCTCTGCGCGCGCTTGCGGTTCACTTCGACGGGCACCTGCCACGTCGCGCCGCCGACGCGGCGGGACTTCACTTCGATCATGGGCTTGACGTTGTTGATGGCGGTCTGGAAGACTTCCAGCGGGTTGTTGCCCGTGCGCTGGCCGACCAGTTCCATCGCGCCGTAAAAGACGCCCTGGCTGGCGGTCTTCTGGCCGCAGTACATCATGCAGTTGATGAACTTGGAGACCAGCAGGTCGTTGAACTTCGCGTCCGGGCGCAGCCCGCGTCCGGTGACGCGGATCTTGGCCGGCATCGCCTGCACCTGAACGGTCTCTTCACGCTTCGAAAATCGCTTGCCCATGCCTTCCGTCTTCCTTCCTCAAAAGTCTCGATCGGTTTCCCGGCGGCCCCCCGCGGCGCCGCGTCGAATATGGTGGTTACTTGGGGCGCTTGGCGCCGTACTTCGAGCGGCTCTGCTTGCGGTCCGCCACGCCCTGGCAGTCGTAGACGCCGCGGACGATGTGGTAGCGCACGCCGGGCAAGTCCTTCACGCGGCCTCCGCGCACCAGCACGATGGAGTGTTCCTGAAGGTTGTGGCCTTCGCCCGGAATGTAGACGGTCACTTCCTTGCCGTTGCTCAGGCGCACGCGCGCGATCTTGCGCAGCGCGGAGTTCGGCTTCTTCGGGGTCATCGTCTTGACGGCGAGGCAGACGCCCTTCTTGAAGGGGTTGCTCTCCAGCACGGGGCTCTTCGACTTCGTGTACTGGACCTTGCGCGGCTTGCGAACCAACTGGTTGATCGTCGGCATTTCGAATCCCACGTTCGAAAAACAAAAGCCCATCAGCCTCCGCCGCCCTGCGACGGATACGATACTGAAAGGAACCGGGCCATTGTTATCGGGAGGCTAGCGCCGCGCAAGTCCATTTATGCACTGCGCGTGTGAATTAGCCGTATCTTTGTATGCGCGGCGCACGGCGTCGTATAGTTCTCCGGGCATGGCATAGGCCTTGCCCATAAGTCCAGTCACACGTTGGATGTCGCGCATAGTGACGGCGGCCGGCGTGGAAAATGTGGCAGGTTGCGGCGTGGCGGTGGATTTGGCGGGTGGCAGGCGCATAATGCGTCGACAAATTCACAGGTGCGTGACAAATTTGGGCTAGCCGAAGGATCGACATGCGAGAACGCCAGGGTTCGTCCAGCGCCGGTGGGCATTGCCAGTACAGCCGCAGTAACCTGTGTGTTACCGGGTACTTGCATCGCAACCAGTTGGCCTTGTTCCGCGACTGCGTGGACGCGATGGTGGCCGACCGGACCGAAGAAGTGCTGATCGATTTCGCCGACTGCCGATACCTGAGTTCGATGTTCATCGGGCATCTGGTGGACGGCATCATGCGCGCGAAGGAGCGCCACAAGGACGTGCGCGTCCTGGTCTCCCCGGAGATCGGGCGCTTTTTCGAGATGGCGCATCTGGACCAGTTGTTCGAGTACGAGGTCGCCGAGGACCGCCGGATCGGATCGGGCGTCAATCCGCCGGTGGTGCAGGGGGCGTAAGCCCGGGACGAAAGGACCGCCCGTTTGAGCGACTTACCGCAGGACCCGCGCAACGTCACGATCAGTCTCGCGGACTTGCAGCGCCTCACCCAGCAGCTCGCCCACGTCTCGGGCGCGAGCCTGCCGCCGCGCCTTCCCAACAGTTCCGTCGAGAACCTCGAGATTCTCAACACGCTGATCGACCAGTGCGCGAAGCAGCTCGCCCGCCAGCGCGCGCGGGTCGAAGCTCGGCGCATGGTCGAAGAGGAACTGCGCAAGCTCGAGCGCATGAAGACCGAGTTCATCCAGAACGTCTCCCACGAACTGCGCACGCCGCTGGCCAGCATCGAAGGTTTCGCCATGGCCTTGCTGCGCGGGATGCAGCGCAAGCCCGGCGAGCCGGAGAACATGCCGCCGGAGACGCGCCGCCGCTTCCTCGAGATCATCAGCCAGGAGTCGCGGCGCCTGGGCGAACTGATCGAAGCGGTGCTCGACATCACCGAGATCGAGGCCAACCCGCTGAACGTCAACCAGAACCAGTTCCAGGTGCGCGAGGTCTTTCTCGAAGCGGTGATGAACCTGAAGATGAAGTACGGCGAGGACAAGGCCGCGGCCGTGCGCTTCGACCTGCTGCCGGAGCCCGAAGGCCCGGCGGTGTACGCCAACCGCGAGGCGCTGCGCGAAATCCTGCGCCACCTGCTGGACAATGCCCACAAGTTTTCGGGCGGCCAGGAGATCGTGCTCGGCGCGGCGCCCGCGGCGCCCGAGGCGCCGGGCGGCCCGCCGCTTACCCGCATCTGGGTCTGCGACCGCGGGATCGGGATTTCCAAGGCCGACCAGGCGCGGCTCTTTACCAAGTTCTTCCGCGCGGAGACATCGGCCCACACGATTCCGGGCACGGGCCTGGGGCTTTCCATCGCGCAGACGCTCGCGCGCCAGAACGCCGGGCGCATTTCGGTGCTGTCCGAGGTCGGGCGCGGCGCGACCTTTACCGTGCTGATGCCCGGCAAGGCGCCGGTCGCCGCGGCGTCCGGCGTCGCGCGCCCGGCCTGATCGCCGGACGTTCCTTCCTTATTTCAGGATGGCCTTGATCTGCTCGGCGATCTCGTCGAGCGAGGCGGCGTTGGGCGAGGGCCCGAAGACCGGCGACTTGCCTTCGGGGTCGAGCGCGAAGCGCTTGGGCCAGTCCTTCTCCGCGCCTTCCTTCCTGCGCGTCCACTGCGAGTAAATGTCGAGCGATTCCAGGTGGTGCTGGCGGACCAGGTCGGCCCAGCGTTCCTGGTAGAGCGCGCCCTGTTCGGCGCGGCCCGGTTCGGGCACGACGCCCAGCAGGAGGATGCGGCGCACGCCGGCCAGGCGCAGGCGGTCCACCAGCACGTCCAGGCCGCGTTCGAAGTCGGGCATCGGGGTCTGCCCCGCCGCGTCGCTGCCGCCGATGGAGACCACCGCGAGTTCGGGGGCCTTGCCGTCGGGGAAAGCGCGCAGCCGCGCTTCGGTCTCGGCGAGCAGCCGGAAGACGAAGCGGCCCTTCTGCGGGCCCGGCAGGCAGAGGTTCGTCCAGGTAATGTTCGAGAGGCCCTTGTTCAGGCGCCCGGCCAGCCCGATGGGCGCGGTGGGCTTGGTGGATTCGGGCGCTTCCACGAGCGGGTCGCCGACGAAGAGCGCGCTGGAGGCCGAGCCGCCGAAGAGGCCCACGCCCAGCGGCTGGAAGCGGCGGTAGTCGGCCTCGTCTTCGCGCGGCACCAGCACGAGCACGCGTTCGGGCGCGGCGTTCTTTTCGGGCACGCATTCGAGCCGGTCGAGCGCGCCGGTCACTTCGCCGGGCCAGGGCATGCGCGCGTGCAGCAGGCGGAAGACCAGGCGTTCGGCCGGGACGCCGCCGATCAGGAGTTCCAGTTCCAGGCGCGCCTTCCCGCCGCGCGCGAACTCGGCCAGCTTGGCGCCTTCGACCGGCACGCGAATCTTGCGCCGCCCGGCGTCGTCGGGGGTGGCGTCCAGTTCCGCGTCGCCGCTCAGTTCCTTGCCGGCCTCGGCGGTATCGCCCTGGCCGTCGGCGCCGGTCACGCGCATGCGCAGCAGGAACTGCCCGTGCGCGACGGGCTGCTGGCGCAGCATCCCGCGTTCGATGCGTTCCTTGGAGGTGAGCACCGGGAGCGGATTCAGTTGCGCCTCGAGATGCAGTTGGCCCGTCTCGTCGGGGTAGACGAACTGCGGCGCGGCCTTGAGCGCGAGTTCGCCCTGCAGCAGGTCCACGTCGCGGCCGCCGGCGTCTTCCAGCGGGCAGGCGAAGGTCCGGGCGACGGGCGCGGGCAGTTCGGTGCCGCCGCGGTTGAGCAGGTGCGCGGTAATCTCCCCGCCCGCGGGCATCCAGGCGCAGCCGCCGTCCGACGGCAGGGTGACCGGCGCGGTTCCGGGGGCCGTGAGGCGTACGATCCGGCCTTCGCCCGCCAGCGGGCCGACGGCCTGGACGAAGACGTTCACCCATTCGCGCGTCGCGGCGGGGCCGCGGTGCAGTCCCGTGCGGCACTGCCCCAGCGTCTCCACGTGGAGGAAAGTGGCCGTGACCGGGGCGTCCTCGCCGCGCTGTTCCACGCGCGCGACCACCGCCGGCATCCCGCGCACGAAGGCCTGCGACGGGATGGCCAGAAAGCTGGCCTCGCCCGGCGGCTTCCATTGCACGCACAGGCCGGTGCGCGTGCCGCCCTGGGCGAAGTACACGACGACGCGGTGCACCCCGGCGCTCAGTTCCTTCCTGCCCGTCAGCGCGTAAGGCCCGCGGTTGGGGTCGGCGAGGTCGGAACCGGCGACGCGTTCGTTGTCGATCAGGAGGTAGCCGGCGCCGAAGGTGGTGAGCGCGAACTCGTACGAGCCCTTGCGCGGCGTGCGCAGGTAGCCTTCGTACACGGCGGCGTAGCGTTCGAGGTTGCGCAGGCGCGGGCGCTGGCGGTTGGGGTCTTCGACGTACGGCGGAACGATGGGCTCGTCGTCGTCGATGTTCTTGCGCAGGTCCTGATGGAGCCGCCCTTCGTCGAGCGGGATGGCGCGGAAGCGTTCGAGCGAGAGGCCCTTCTTTTCGCCGGGCGTGTTGGCCTCGGAGAGTTCCATCGCCTGCACGCGCACGCGCAGGGCCTTGGGCGCGAAATCGGCCGGGCTCGCTTTGACTTCCGCCCCCGCCGGCGCGCCGGCGTAAAGGCAGAAGCGCCGCTGGCCCTTCTTGTACGGAAACGCGAGCTGGACCTCGTTGCCGCCCCTGGTCTGGCGGATCAGGAGGGGCACGACGGCGCCGTCCTCGTCGAGCAGCAGGACGTCTTCGGGGCGCGACGTCTGCGCGTCGGGGTCGTCGGGGTTTTCGCGCGCGCCCAGAATCGGCAGCGTCTTGAGCGGGAGCACGATCGCGGCGAGGTTGTTCTCGGGCTGGAGCCCCGTCGCGCCTTCGGGCGGCGGCGCGAAGACTTCCAGAAGATAGCGCGTGGCGTAGGCGCGGTCGGCCCAGGTCTTCCAGGCCGCGGGGAGTTCGTCTTCGGCGCGCAGGCCGCACGCGAAGAGCGCCAGCGCGGTGAGGCCCGTGCGAATCAAAGGATGCCGGACGGCGCGCATGCGGTTACCTCGCGGCCGTGTAAAACGCCCCGCCGTCGGACGGCGCCGGCGGCTGCGGGGGTGGGGGCGGAGGCGGCGCGCCGCCGTCCGCGGCGGGCGGCGTGGCG
>JAHCJK010000085.1 GCA_026184295.1 Planctomycetota bacterium | reverse complement strand
CGTTCGGCCAGCGCGGCGCTCCAGCGGCGCAGGCGCAGGTCCGCGCGCCACCAGGGGGCCTCGCCGAGCACCCGCGTGCCGCCGCGCGCGGGTTCGCCCACGCGGCGGATGCCCAGCCGTGCCAGGTACGCGCCCTGGTCGAAGGCTTCGGGCAGCGTCGCGGACGCGGGCGATTCCAGCCGCGCGAGCACGCGCAGCACGCGGCCTTCGGCCACGCCGGCGGTGGAGGCGTCGCTGCGCGCGGCCAACTGCACGCGCCCGCTCGCGGGGGATAGTTCGTCGGGCGAAGCGCCCAGCGCGGAGAGTTCCACGGTCCAGCGTTCGCGCTCGACGCCGCCGGCCTCGGTGCGGCGGACCTCGGTGACGACGCCTTCGATCCACGCCAGCGACGGCGTGGGCGGCGTGCGGCGGCTGACGTCGTGCGCCAAAGGAAAGCGCGCGTGCATGGCATGGGTAAACGCGCCGCCCGCCAGTCCGGCCAGGAGCGCGGCGGCCAGGCGCGCGTGCCCGCGCCAGGCCTGTTCGCGCAGCAGCGCCAGGCAGGCCAGCGCGGCGAGCGCGGCCGTGACGAACAGCCCGCCGAGCGCCGGGCGCGCAGGCGCGAGCAAATCGTCCCCCGCGATGCCGGCGCAGAAGGCCAGCGCGAGCCAGAAGAGCGGCCGGCGGCGGCGCGCGCCCGCGGGATCGCGCGGCGAACCCGGATCGCGCCCTTGGGGGAGCAGGCCCGGAGGAAAGGTGGAATCCATGCGCCGCTACGATACTGGAAATTGAAGGAGAGGGAAGGAGCGGTGGTCCGGGGGCGCGGCGGCGGAACGGATCAGGGCAGCCCGGTCTGGCTCGCCCACCACTTGCGCCAGTCCGACGCGTTGGGGCCGAACGATTCGCGCGAGAGTTCCTTCAGCGCCCAGTGCGCTTCGCCCTTGGCCTCGGCGGAACCGTTTTCGAGCACGCCGATGAGCGCGAGCGTGGAGGCCATGCCGCGCTGCACCAGCGTCGCGGCGGCGATGTGGCGCAGGTCCTTGTCCTTGTCGGCCAGGGCGGCGATGAGCTGGTCCTGGGGCTCGGTGCCGGGCATCGCGGCCAGCGACTGGAGCTTCTTCTTGCGGTTCTGGTAGAGCGGGTCGTCGGCGCGGTAGTTGGGGTCGGCCAGTTCGCCCGAAAGGTTGGCGGCGACGGGGGCCGGTTCGGGCTTCGCCGGTGCCGGCGCGGGCGTCTCGGGCTTCTCCTCCGGAGGCGCCGGCGCGGGATCCTGCGAAACCACCTTGGGCTCGTCGGTCTTTTTCTCGGGCACGTCTTCCGAGGTCACGGTCATCTCGGGGACGCGCACGGGTTCCTTGGGCTTGTCGGGCTCCTTGGGCGGCTCGGGTTTCTCTTCCGGCGGAGGCTTGGGGGCCTGGGCCACCTTGGGCTGCCGGGGCGGCGGCAGCAGCGCGCCGCTTTCGTGCTTCTCGGGCTGCTTGGGCGTGGCCTCGCTGGGTCCCTTCATCGACGGGTCGGTGACGATCACGTCCACGATGGTGGGCACGCTGTAGTACTCGCCGTCCTTGATGGTGAGCATGAAGCGGTAGCGGCCGGGGTGGTAGATGCGCAGGCCGACCTTGTCCTTGGCCATCTGTTCGGGGCGGAGCTGCAGGTCGTCGCCGCCGATCTGCGCCCAGGCGTACTGCGCGTGCGCCTTGGTCGCCGGGTTGATGCGGCTCAGCGAACCGTCGAGGATGATCACGCCGCCGGGCTGCCCGCGCACCGCGATGTTGGACTGGATGACGGGGCTGGGCACGACGCCCACGGGCAGGGTGCCGGCCTTCAGCGCCTGCACCTTCACCTGCGCGGCGGGGCTGTCGGCCTTGCCGTCGGACACGACCAGGTCCCAAAGCATCGCGCCCGAGCGTCCGGGCTTGAAGCGCAGGTACGGGCCGTCTTCCGACTTGGATTCGGGCGCGGGCCCCGAGATCTGCCGCCACTTGTAGACGAGCGCCTTCGGCCCCTTGTCCGGATCGGTGGAGCCGCTGCCGTCGAGGAGCACTTCCCTGCCTTCTTCCACGGTCAGGATGTTGGAGCGCGGATCGGTCTTGATGACGTGCGGCAGCTTCAGGAGCCCGGCGGGATTGCTCAAGTCCTGGTCGGTGTAGTTCGACATGGCCACGACCGCGGACGAAGGCGGGACGTTGGGCGGGCGGGTCTTCACCGTCGCGCGCACCGGTTCGCTCCACTGCTTGCCGTTCGAGACCTTGAGTTCGAACGTGTAGCTGCCTTCCTTGGGCAGTTCGATCGGGACCTTCTGCTTGGCCTTCCCGCGGTTCAGGAACCCGAAGCTCACCTTCGCGCCGTTGGGCGACTCGACGCATTCCCAGCGGTACTCTTCGACGGCCTTGCCGGAGCCCGGCGTGGAATGCGAGGCGTCCAGCGTCACCTCGCCGCCCGGTTCGCAGGCCACCAGGTCAGAGATCACGGCCACGGGCGCGCCCTCGGCGGCCGGCGCGGTCTTGACCTCGGGCGTCTCCGCATGCTTCGGTTCTTCGGGCGCGGTGGCCAGGTCGGTCTTGGCTTCCTCGGGCGGCTTGACGGGCTCGGGCGCGGTCTTGGGTTCCTCGGGCGGGGCCGCGACGGTCTTGGCTTCTTCCGGAGCCGCGCCATCGCCGACGATCACGGTCCAGTTGGCGGGCTTGCTGCGCATGCCCTTGTCGTCCACGACTACGAGCTGGAAGACGTAGGTGCCGGGCTTCTCGGGCTTGAAGACCAGGACCTGCTTGTCGAGGTCGCGCGCGCGCAGCCCCAGCGGCGGGCCGCCGTCGGCGAGCTGCCCCCAGCGGAATTCCTCCAGCGTGCTGCCCGGCGACGAGGCGCTCTTGCCGGCCGAGAGCGCGATCTCTTCACCGGCCTTGCCGCTCAGCGGGCCGTCGATCGAGGCGATGGGCGGTTCGCGGCGCGCCTTGATCTCGAGTTCCACCGGCTGCGGCTCGCTGTCGGCCTGGCCGTCGTTGACGATCAGTTCGAACCTGGCCTTGCCGGGCGCGAGGGTCTTCACGCGCAGCTTGGGCTGGTCGAGGGACTCGACCTTCACCAGTTGCTCGCCTTCCAGCACGCGCCAGCGCCAGGTGATGGGGTCCTTGTCCGGGTCGGCGCTGCCGGCGCCGTTGAGCAGAATCTCTTCGCCCGCGATGAGGCTGACCGGCGGGAGCACCGTGGCGATGGGCGGCTGGTTGGGCTTCTTCTCGAGCAGCGCTTCGAAGCCGTGCGAGGTCGGCCGCGACTCGCTGGCCCCGTCGCTCACCGTCAGGCTCACTTCGTACTTCCCGGCTTCCTTGGGGGAGACTTCCCACTTGTTCTCGGCGGGGCCGGGGGGCGTGCCGAGCGACGGGCCGCTCTCCTGCTTCCACGTGTAGGTCAGGCGCTTCTTCTCGGGGTCGCTGGACTCCGACGCGTCGAGCACGACCTTTTCGCCGACGGTGAACTTCGTGTTCGCGCGGATGATCGCGGTGGGCGGAATGTTGACGTTGTCCGTCGCCGAGACCTGCACGCGCTTGGTCTCGCTGCTCAGCTTGCCGTCGCTGGCGGTGACGCTGAAGAGGTACACCTGGCGGTCGGGCGGCGTGAAGACGAGCGGGTTGGCGCTCAGCGCTTCCTTGGTCAGGCGCAGGCTGGGCGGCGAGAGCACCTTCCATTCCAGCGTGACGGGATCCTGGTCCGGGTCGGAGACCTTGGCGGCGATGCGCACGGTCTCGCCGACGACCACCGACATGTTCTCGGGCAGGTCGGCGATGACCGGCGGGCGGTTGGCCTCGACGACTTTGATATCCTGTTCGAAGGGCGCGGACTTGTCCTTCCCGTCGCTCACGATCAGGCGGATGCCGTACGTCCCCGTTTCCTCGCCGATGAACTGCACGCGCGGGCCGTTGTCCACGACCCAGTTCTTGGGCTTGTTGCCCTTGCCCGACCAGCCCCAGAAGTATTCCAGGCGGTCGCCGTCGTCGTCCTTGGACTCCGATCCGTCGAGGGTGACGGCCTTGCCCTTCTCGTAGGACGTTTCCTTGGGCTTGAAGCTCGCCACCGGCGGCCGGTTCGCCCCGCCGACGGTAAAGACGACGGGTTCGCTGAAGGCCGGCTTGCGCCCCTTGCCCGCGTCCACCTGCAGCACGAAGCGGTAGACGCCCGGCTGCGCGACCTTGACCTTCCAGACGGGGCAGAAGAACTCGCCTTTGTGTTCGCCCTTCGCGGAGGTCTTGTCCGGGACGAGCGTCAGGATCACGGGCGCCTTGTCGTCGGGGATCTGCCGCCAGAAGAACTGCATCTCCTCGCCCAGCGGGTCGCTGGAGGCCGAGCCGTCGAGGACGATGATGTCGCCGAGCTTGTACGCGCCCGCCTTGGTGCGCGAGACGTCCGGCTTGGGCGGGTCGCCGAGCACCAGCGGCTTGACGGGTTGCTGCGGCGGAACGGGGATCTCGGCCGTCGATTCGGGTTCGACCAGTTCCGGGATGGGCTTGTTGTTCACCGACGCGACTTTCACCGTCGCGTGGGTGGCGGCGCTCCAGTCCTTGCCGTCGGAGACCTTGAGTTCGAAGACGTAATCGCCCGAGACGTCGGGCTCGAAGTTGAACTTCCGTTCGCGCTGGTCCTTCTCGCTGAGCTTGACCTTGGTGTTGGGCGGGGCCGAGATCATCGTCCACTGGTATTCGGTGATCTTGCCGTCCTTGTCCACACTGGGCTTGCCGTCCATCACCACCTTCTGCCCCAGGATCGCCTTGTCGGGCGCGTCGATGACCGCGACCGGCGGGATGTTGGGCATGGTGATGTTCCACGTCTTCTTGCGCGCGACCTCGTCCTTGCCGTCGCTGACGCGAATCTCGAAGACGTATTCGCCCGGCACCGTGGTGGTGAACCAGGTCTTGGGCGCGTTCGGTTCGTTGATGCGGACCTTGGTGGGACCGGAGACCTGCGACCAGGCGAAGCTGAGGCGGTCGCCGTCTTCGTCGCGCGCCGAGACCTCCAGCGGGAAGCGGCGGTCCTCGCCCTCGGCCGGTTCCTCGGCGCGGGCGCCCCGCGCGAGCAGCGCGGAAAAGGCCAGCGCCGCGAGGCAAAGCCACGCGAGGCCGCGGCCGGCGCGTTCGGCACGAAGCGTCATGAACGTTTCCCCCTTGCGGAAGCCGTACGGGCCGGGCGCGACCCTTGCATTACCCGGCCGGCTGAACGCTCAGTTGTTCCGCGGGCGGCACTTCGGCCTGCGCCTCCCCGGGCGCTTCGGCGCCCGCGGCCTGCGCCGGAGGCGCGACGCCCAGCAGGCGCCCGAGTTCGGCGCTCACCACGGCCACCTCGGACTCGTTCAGGTCCGGCTGCACGACCTCGTGGGTCTCGCCGCCGCGCCCTTCGCTGAAGAGCAGCACGTCCGCGCCCTGCGCGTTGCGGTCGCCGCCCTTCAGCCGCAGCACTTTTTTGCGCGTCAGCATCAGCGCGAGCACATACCGGAAGGCCACGCGCTGCGGATCGGACTCCGCCGCGAGCCGGCGGAAGAATTCAAGCACCGAGGCCACGTCGAGCACCGCCTTGGGCTTGGCTTCTTCCTCCTCTTCGGGCACGGTGGTCTTCCAAAACGAATAGACGCCCGCCGCCGCGTGTTCTTGGAAACAAGCCGGGCAAAAGTCGTTGCGCTCGAACTCGTTGCCCTGATCGCGGAGCAGGGAGTAGTAGGTGTCGCCCACCTTGAAGCGCGTCTCGCACGCCTTGCACTGCAGGTTAGACTTCGCGATACGCCAGTCCGTCGTCACCAACTTGAGGCTCCTTTCGACCGGCGCGGGCGTCTGCCCGTCCGGACCGTGGCGCGTAATCTCTTTTGCGCCCAAAGGTTAGCCCCCCCGTACACCTGCGGCTTCCCCTGCTCACGGTATCGTCCAACTCGGAGCAAGGGCTTTACTTACGCGTACGCATTCTCTGCCAGAACCCTAATTTCGTCAAGCGGTTGGAAAAAAGATAACGCACGGGGCCGTTAGCGCAGGGGCAGGACGCTGCCGCGTTCGCACCAAACCGTGCCCACGCGCTTCTGGACGGGCGGCGCGGGCGGGTGGTCGAGCAGGGGCACCGCAAGCCTGCCGATCGCGAAGAAATCGATGGCCGGGCCGGAGAACGTGTTCAGTTGCGTCGGAGCTTGAAAGCAGACGATGCCCAAATCCTGCGGAATGCGCACGCCTGCGCCCGCCGCCTCCTGGGCCAGTATGTTGGCGCTTGACCAATCCACGCAGACGGCCGCCGTGATCTTCGGCCGCGCGTTCACCAAGGCGCGCAACGACGGTTGCGGGCCCAGGGTGGACAGATAGCTGAAGACCCGGCTGGCCGCGTTCGGGATGCCGGTGTCCTTGCACGCCTGCAGGAAACCGGTCTTGCGCTCCTTCGAATCCGGATCGACGTCGCGCAGCGAATAGAGGACGTACTGGACGAACGCGATGCGGCGGTGGCCGGCTTCGATCAGGCGCCGCGTGGCGTCGTGGGTGACCGCGGCATTGTCCACGCTGACGGAGTGGATCCGGCGTCCCTCCGAAGGCGTATCGACGTAGCAGACGGGGACGGTCAGGCGTTCGAACGCATCCAGGTTTTTGGCCGTAAAACGCCCGAACAGCAGAATCCCTTTCAACGGCAGGTCGAGAAATCCGTCCGGTTGCCGCTCGTAAAGTTCGTGCGCGTGCGCGATCAGCAGCGGCGCGCCGGCGTCCCCGCAACCGGCCAGGATGCCGCGCTGGAGTTCCATGTGCATGCTGCCCGCCGCGGGCGCGCCCAGCGGGTGGCCCATCACTTCGAGCACGATGCCGCCGCCATCCATGGCGTAGGCGTGCCGGGGCAGGACGTGACGCCGCCGGCGCGCGGTCCGCGCGATGATGCGTTCGCCCTCAAGCTGCTCCAGCGCCAGCCGCACCGCCCCGGTGCTGGCGCCGTGCGTCTTCGAAAGGGCGCGCACCGACGGAAGGTTCTCGAAGGCCTTCCAGGCGCCCGCGGCGGCCTGCGCCCGGATCGCCCGCGCGACCCGCCGGTGCTCGGCCTGCGCGGAAGGGGGGCGGCCCCGCGAGGGCCGCCGGTCGTTCGAAGCCATGGGGACAATTTACTGCAATTCACTGCAAACGGGATCGGAAAAGCGCGCCGCCGCGCCCGCGCGGGAGTATATTCAGGAAACGCGGCGAAAAGGAGATCCACCCATGGCCCCTACAACCATTCCAGCCTGGACGGCGGCATTTCTGACGGTGGCGCTCGCGTGCGCCGGCGCGCTCGGCGCGGAGTCGCCCGCGGAAGCCCCCGCCAACTCATGGATCGAAGTGCCCAACACCAAGATGAGCGCCGTTACTCCCAACGACAAACAATTTCCGGGCACCTGGGGCGTGTGCGGTCCCCGCTCCGTGGTGGATGCGTGGTGCGGGGCCGCCTTGGACACCAAGCGCAGCCGCCTGATCCTGTTCGGCGGAGGGCACGCCGACTATGCCGGGAACGAACTCTATTCGTTCGACGTGACCAAGATGGCGTGGGAGCGCCTGACCGATCCGACGCCCAATCCAAAGGACGATGACACGGACGAGAATCCGGACGGGACGCCGCAGTCGCGGCATTCGTACGGGGGGCTCGCGTACCTCGCGCACTGCGACCGGTATTTTGCGCTGGGGGGATCGATCTACCGCAGCGGGCACGCCGCGTGCACCAAAGTGTGGACCTTCGACCTGGAGGCCAAGAAGTGGGCGAGGGCCAAGGATAAGGCGCCGTTCCGTCCGGGCTACGATTGCACCTGCGCGTACGACCCGCAGACCAAGAAACTCTGGTTCTGCAACATCAACGCGGGCGGCTGGGGCGAAGTCTGGAGCTACGAGTTCGAGCAGGAAAAGTGGACCAGGCTCAAGACGGGCGAGTTCCTCGGGCTTACCGGCGTCGCGCTGGACACCAAGCGGGGCCTGCTGATCGGGTTGAGCGTCGGAAAGGTGCTGGCCTTCGATGTCCGCGGCCAAGCGCCGGTCGCCACCTGGCAGACCACCGGCGGCGAGGAGTTCCTCAAGCACAAGGAAGTCGGCTTCGACTACGACCCCGTGGCCGACCGCCTGGCGGGCTGGAGTTCCGACAAGGTCTACGTGCTGGACCCCGAGAAGAAGACCTGGGAAGTCAAAGACCCTCCGGGCGCGCCCAAGCCCTCCGGGAACGGCACGTTCGGGCGCTGGCGGTATGTCCCCAGCGTGAATGCCTTCGTGCTGGTGACCGATATTCACGACAACGTCCACTTCTACAAGCTGAGCGCCGGAGACGGCAAGACGACGCCCAAGGCCCCCGGGAAATAGCGCCCGGCGCCGTGCGCCGCAGCTCCCCGCCGTCACTCCCAGCGCGGGACCGCCGTGTGGATCGCGCGGATCACGCGGGTCATCGGCACGATCTGCCCCGCCTGCGCCTGCCGGCGGTACGCGCGCGGCGAGAGCCCCCAGGCTTCGCCGAAGCAGCGCGTGAAGTGGAAGGGGTTCTCGAAGCCGAGCTGCGCGGCGATCTCCTTGATGCGCAGGTTCGTGCGCGCGAGCAGCGTCGCGGCGCGGTCGATGCGGATCAACCGCGCGGCCTGCATCGGCCCGACGCCCACTTCCTTCTTGAAGAGCCGGCAGAGATGCCCTTCGCTCACGTTGGCGGCGCGGGCGAGTTCGCCCAGCACCGGCGCGCCGGGGCGCGCGCCGTCGGCCCAGTCCTGCATCAGCTTCAGCGCCTTGGTGACGCTCGGGCCGAGTTCCAGGCCGCCTTCGCTGTGGGTCAGGTACGCGCCGGTGAGAAATCCCACCAGCACCTGCCGCGCGGCGTGCTGGAGCAGCGGGGCCCAGTCGGGACGCCCGGCGTTCATCAGCCAGCTCACGTGCCGGAAGAGCGGGCGCAGGATGTCGCCTTCGGGCATCGTGCGGCAGGCCGGCCACGTGGACTGCGGCGGCAGGCCGCCGTCGTCTTCGAGCGTGAAATGGAAGTACGCGTGGCGCGTCTGGCGTTCGGGGTCCCAGCGGAACATGTCGCGCATGCCCGGCCGGCAGAGGATCAGCGTGCCGGGCGGGGCGGGGTAGGTGACGCCGTCGGCCTCCCATTCCACGTTGCCGTCCACGATCCAGACGAACTCGAAGTCGCGCAGCGTCCGCGGCCCGAAGGTCGCGCCGGGCGGATAGATCGCCAGGCCCGCGACCGAGGCGAAGCGGAAGCGAATGCGCGCAAGGTCGGCCTGCGGCGTCAGGGCGATGCCTTCCGGCGTCAGAACCCGAGCGCCGCCCGCGCCGTAGGTCTCGATCTTGGTGGCCCCGCGGGCCTTGCGATTCGGCATCTGTTCGGGGGCCTCCGGGGGCGTAAAGGTTAATTTTGGATAGGTTTTTGACTACCCGATGCATTGTTTACCAGCGGGCAGTCTGATTCAATGTCAAAAATGGGAAGCAACGCAGACGCTTCCCAAAACCCCAGGAGCAGATTTCGATGACCAGCGCCGTCCTGACCGCCTCGGATTCGACCGCCACGGCCACGACCGTGAAGGCCCCGCCCGCCGCCTGCATCGTGCGCGGAGCGATCATGCCGGCGCACGTCGCCGCGTTCAAGGAATACGGGTTCCTCGTGCACGAAGGCGCCTTCAGCCCCGCCGAGGTGGACGGGCTGAACAGCGACACGGCCAAGATGTGCAAGGGCGGCTACGGCGCGATCAAGGGCGGCTGGGTGGAAGGGACCGAAGGCATCGATCCCACGGTGATGTCGAAACTGAGCGACGACGAAGCGATCCGCCGCTTCCTCTGCATCCACTTCCCGCACAAAGTCTCGCAGGTGATGCTCGATTCGATCACGCACCGCAGCTTCCAGAACATCCTTTCGAACATCATCGGGCCGAACGTGAAGTGCATGCAGTCGATGCTCTTCATCAAGGCCGCCGGCAAGCCCGGGCAGGCCTGGCACCAGGACGAATACTACATCCCGACCCGCGACCGCTCGCTCACCGGCGGCTGGATCGCGATGGACGACGCGACGGTCGAGAACGGCTGCTTGTGGGTGATCCCCGGTTCGCACCGCCACGGCGTGCTGTGGCCGCAGCACCGCCACGAGGACCGGCGCTTCGACTGCGCGGGCGAGTCCGGCCAGTTCCCCTACACCGACGACGACGCCGTGCCCGTCGAAGTGAAGAAGGGCTCGGTGGTCTACTTCAACGGCTACCTGCTGCACCGCTCGCTGCCCAACCTGAAGAAGACCGGCTTCCGCCGCGCGCTCGTCCACCACTTCATGAGCGCCGAGTCGCTGCTGCCCTGGCACGCGCCCAAGGACGGCGGGATGGGCACGGCCGACGTGCGCGACATCGTGATGGTCTGCGGCAAGGACCCCTACGCGTGGAAGGGCCTGGAAGACATCCACAAGCCCCACATCCGCGCCTCGGGCGAAGGCGGCTGCGGCGATCCCAAGAAGAACCTGAAGGACGAGAAGAAGGAAGAAAAGAAGGAAGAAAAGAAGGAAGAAAAGAAGGCCTAGCGTTTCCCGCCCGGTCTCCGGAAACACCAAGAGCGGCGCTTGCGCGCCGCTCTTTTTTTTGGTGCTTCGACCATGGCTGTGGAGCGAAGATTCTGGTTTGGTGGTTCAGGGCTCAGGGATGGAGCGGCTGCTGACGCCTGTTCTCATCAAGAGGTGTGTGCGTCGCGTAGTCCACTCCATGCCTGAGCCCTGAACCGGTCGGTTACCTGCCGCGGTCCGTTCGATACCTTCAACCTGCCATCGAGTCCCGGCGAATCTGACGGTGCTTCGCGTGCGCGAACTGCAAGGCCGCGCGTGGGGTGCCTAAGCCGGTGCCCGTTCCGTCGCGCAGCGCGACCAGCCGGTTGCGAATCGCTTCGAGCAGCTTCGCGATGGCCGGTCTCTTCTGCGCGCGGTCCTTCATAACGCCTCCCGTAGGTCCGTCCGTCTTACGCAAAGAATAAAAGCAACTGGTTTGCCGAAGCATGCCGCGCGCGCCCGAAATTTTTCGACGAACCCGCAACCGGAGCACGTTCATGGAGTTATCGACGACGCTTTTGCGCGAGGCGGTTCGTGGACAGGCGCCGGAGCCGGCAAGGATTGCAAAAACCGCAACGTGACGGGTTGCAGGAAGTAGGTCTTCGGAGCGAGGGCGAGGGCGGCGGGTGAGGGCGGCGGGCGGTCAGCGGTCGAGTTGTTCGCGGGCTTCTTCGGCGGCGGCGAGGAGTTTGTCGAGGGGCATCTTGCCGACGAGGGAGCACAGCATCTTGTCGCCGCGGGTCTTCCAGCAGACGGCGTGCGAGCCCATCTGTTCGTCCACGTAGTAGACCTTGCCGTTGTACACATGCCTCGTGTACGGCTGCGGGATCGCGTCCTCCGGCATCTTGTGGAGCATCAGCGCGACGATGCCGTAGCGGCAGCATTCGTAGCAGACGACCGCCGCCGGGGGCAGGTCGGGATGCAGCAGGCGAATCTGGTTGAAGCGCGCGCCGCACGCGCCCTTCAGGCGCAGGCCGCAGTGCGCGATCTGCGGGACCGCCGGCAGGTCCATCTCGAAGCGGTCGTCCACGAAGCGCGCCAGGCGCACCGGATCGTCGCTCATCATGCCCAGATGGTCCGAGCGTCGCTCGATGCGCTGGAATTCGGCCGAGGCGGCCTGGATGTACGGGCACTGCCCGGTCAGGCAGGTGGACTGGTAAAAGACGTAGCCGCCGAGCGAGAGCATCACCGCCGCGGCCAGCGCGAGGGGGCTCGAATGGACCGCCATGCGCTTGCGGTAGACGGGCTGGCGGACGGTCTCGAGGTCCGGGCGGCCGAGCGGAATCACGGCGGTCCCGCGGCTCTGCGCGACGGCGACGCGCTGTTCGGCCTTGGGCGCGAACGCGGCGACCTGCGCGGCCAGCTTGACCTGAAAAGCATGCGGCGCGCCCGCGGAACAGGCGCGCTTGAGGAACTCGTGGTAGGCGCGCTGGGCTTCGAAGGCCTTGGCAAGTTCCGGGTCGCCCGCGAGCAGCGCGTCGATCTCGGCGCGCGCGGCGGCGTCCAGATGCCCGTCGAGGTACGGCTGGCACAGCTTCATGGCTTCCTGCGCGTTCACCGTGCGGCTCCCTGCTCGCTGCGTTCTTCTTCTTTGCGCTGCGCGCCCCGGCTGCGCGCGTAGGCGGTCAACTCGTCCTGGAGAATTTTGCGGGCGCGAAAGAGGCGCGACATCACGGTCCCAATGGGCACGCCCAGCGCCTCCGCGCATTCCTGGTACGAAAGGTCACCCAACGTGACGAGCAGAAAGACCGAGCGTTGGTCCTCGCTCAGACGATCCAGGGCCTGCTTGAGTTCATCTTCGACCAGATCGGGGTACAACTTGTTCCAATCCAGTCCAACAGCCACCGTGGGATCGCCTTCCGCGCGCGCCTCCAAGAGGTCGTTGCCCGCAAAATCTACCGTCTGTTCGCGGTGTTTGGCGCTGCGACGCTCGTTCCTGTAAAGGAATGTAAGGATCTTGAAGATCCATGCCTTAAAGTTGGTGCCTAATTCGAATTTTTCAAAGTTTTGCCAGGCCTTGAAATACGTGTCCTGCACAAGGTCCTCGGCCTGGGCCGCGTTCCCCATCAGGCGCAATGCCATCGCATAGAGCCGGTCCGCCAGCGGCAGACCAAGCTCCTGGAACTGGGCATGCCGTACGGCCATGTCGTGCGATGGCCGCCGCGCCTGCTCCTCTGAAGGTTGCGCGTCACGTTCCAAGAAACTGACCCTTTGAGGTCCTGTTTTTCTCTACCTCTAGAGAGACGCTCCGTCGTCCAAACTCTTCCGAACCACTTGGTCTGTTTTTGTCCGGCCGGCCGAGGCCCAAAAGGGCCGCCAACGGCTCAAGTACAAAAAAATGATACGGTTGCATCGAGCCAACGCAGCGTCATATAATAGGGAACCGGGATAGGCGAGGGGATGTTGCGGACCATGTTCGGCTCCAGACTCCATTGGATAGGCTTAAGCGTCCTCCTGGCGGGCGGGGCGGCGGCCTTCACGCATGCCGAAGACGAGAGCGACAGCACGACGCCGGGCTTCCGCGAGGTCACCGAACAGCAGGACGCGGCCATCGAAAAAGCCGTCGCCTGGCTCGCCAAGAACCAGAACCGCGACGGCTCCTGGGTGGCCACGGGCGGCGAGGCCTACAACTGCGCCATGACCGGCCTGGCGGGCCTCGCGCTCCTGGCGCACGGCAACACGCCCGGCCGCGGCAAGTACGGCGAGAACGTCCTGCGCGCCGTGCGCTACCTGCTCAAGCAGCAGGACAAGACCGGCCACATCTCCACGCCCAACGACGGTCGCTCGATGTACGGGCACGGCTTCGCCATGACCTTTCTGGCCGAATGCTACGGCATGGAGCCCGGCGGCGAAGAGGCCTCGCGCATCAAGGAATGCCTCAACAAGGCCGTGCAACTGACCGCGCGGGCGCAGTCGAGCCTCGGGGGCTGGTACTACTCGCCCAACAGCGGCACGGACGAGGGATCGGTGACGATCACGCAGGTGCAGGCGCTGCGCGCCTGCCGCAACGTGGGCATCGACGTGCCGGCGAAGGTGATCGACCGCGCCATCGACTACATCAAGAAGTCGCAGCAGCCCGACGGCGGGATCGCGTACCGCGTGGGCATGACGGGCTCGCGCCCGGCGATCAGCGCCGCCGGCGCCGAACTGCTCCTGATGGCCGGGCTGTACGAAGCCAAGGAGACCAAGCGCATCGTCGATTACGTGCGCAAGAACGTGACCTCGCAGAATTCGCAGGGTTCGCACGACAGCTACACGACCTTTTACGCCGCGCAGGCGCTGCACCAGATCGGCGGCGAAGACTGGGCGAAGTATTTCCACGCGCGCCGCCAGCGCTATCTGCGCGAGCAGCGGCCGGACGGTTCGTGGACGATCACCGGCTGGGGCTCCTCGCCCGTGATGGACACGGCCATGGCCGTGGTGGTGCTGGCGCTGCCGTACCAGTACCTGCCGATCTACCAGAAGTGAGCGTGACCGTGATTTGGCTGTTTTCCGGGCCTGGAATTCGAGTAGGTTGCCCATTCATGAAGATGCGTCTCGCCGTGCTGACGGCGGTCCTTTGCTGCGCCGCCCCGCCCTGCCTGGTCCGCGCCGAAGAGTCTCCCAAGGAAGAAGCCGCTTCCGGCGGATTCCAGTCCGTCATCCCCAAGCAGGATGCCGCGATCGAAAAGGCCGTCGCCTGGCTGGCCAAGAACCAGGGCAAGGACGGTTCCTGGGGCGCCAACGGGGCCAATGGCGAATACCGCATGGCCATGACCGGCCTCGCGGGGCTGGCCCTGCTTTCGGCGGGGAACACGCCGGGCCGCGGGCCCTACGGGCGCAACGTCGAAAACGCGATCCGCTTCTGCCTCAAGCACCAGGACAGCACCGGCCTGCTCACCACGCCCAACGACGGGCAGCAGATGTACGGGCACGGCTTCGCCATGACCTTCCTGGCCGAAGCCTGCGGCATGGACATCAACGGCGAACTGGCCACGAAGATTCGCGACTGCCTGACCAAGGCCGCGAAACTGACCGCCAAGGCGCAGTCGAGCTGGGGCGGCTGGTACTATTCGCCCAATTCCGGCAGCGACGAAGGCTCCGTCACCATCACGCAGGTGCAGGCCCTGCGCGCCTGCGCCAACATCGGCATCCCGCTTCCGCCCAAGGTCCTGCAGAACGGCATCTCCTACATCCACAAGTCGCAGAACCCCGACGGCGGCGTGCGCTACACCGCGCAGTCGGGCGGCTCGTCTTCCCCGGCGCTCAGCGCCGCGGGCTGCGAACTGCTCCTGATGGCCGGGCAGTACGAGGCCAAGGAGACCAAGAAGGCCATCGAGTACCTGAAGAAGAACCTCAATCCCAACACCACGCGCGGCTACCACGACTTCTACACGAACTTTTACGGCGCGCAGGCGATGGCTCAGATCGGCGGGAACGAATGGGAACGCTACTTCGACCAGATCCGCAAGCGCCTGATCAGCTCGCAGGGGACCGCGGGCCAGTGGTCCGGCGACGTGGGCGAGACCTACTGCACGTCCATCGGCGTGATGATCCTCTCGATGCCGTACGGCTACCTCCCGATCTTCCAGAAGTGACCTCGAAACCCGCGATGCGCAAGCCCGCGGCCGCGCTGTGCCTCGCGCTGGCGGCGTGCGCGCACTGGGCCGCGCCGCTTCGCGCCGGCGACGACGCCCATGCCGCGGTGCAGACGCGCCCGGTCACCCGCGCGCAGCAACTTCGCGACGAAGTGCGCGTCTGCATGGCCTGGGACCAGCCCCTGGCCGCGCTGGCCGCGAGCGCCGAGGCCGTCGCGCGCGAACCGGACTCGGCCGGGGCCTGGTCGCAGCTCGCCGTGGCCCTTTTCCGCAACGCCGACATGGAAGGCGCCGAAGCCGCCGCGCGCCGCGCGCTGAAACTGAACCACAACGACCCCGACGGCCACGTGGTGCTGGCGCGCTGCCTGGACACGAAGGGCGAAAACGACGCGGCGCTCGAACACCTCGAAGAAGCCGTGCGGCTCGACCCGTTCCATCCCGCGGCCCTGCGCCTGCTCTCGTCGCAGTTGGACCACAACGAAGACCGCGCGCGCATCGTCGAACTCTCGCAGCGCTACGTGGAATTGAAGCTCCCGGGCCCCAGCGGGCACATGTTCACGCAGAACGCGCAGAAGAGCATGGAAGTGCTCAAGGCGCTGGGCGAGACCGCGACGGACGTGCAGCCGGACCTGGACAAGCGCCCGGCGAGCGTGACCGTGAAGATGGACGTGGACGAAGACCAGCCGACGGTGCAGGTGGATTTCTCCAACGGCGTCAAGAGCGGCTGCCTCTTCGACACCGGCGAGGAATCGATCACGCTCTCGCCCGAGACCGTGGCGGCGATCGGCGCGAAGAAGATCGGCGCGCTGCCCGCGGCCACCGCCACGGGTCTTGAAATGATGGACGTGGTGCTGGTGCCCGAGTTAAAAGTAGGCGGCTTCGTGGTGCGGAACTCGATCGCCGGCGTCGGCACGGGCGACATCATCGGGCCGTCGGTCTTCCACGGGTACCGTGTGAAGATGGACTTCGCCCGCCGGCAACTGGTGCTGACGCGCCAGCCCGAAGACTGCGAACCCTCCGAAGACGACCTGAACCCGCGCGCGGGAGACGCCCCGGGCCTGCGCCGCGTGCGCTTCCGCCGGCACGGCGGGCTGATCTGGATTCCGATTCAGACGCCGGACGAGGCCGCGCCGTTGAAGGCGCGCGGGGCGTGGGGCTTTCTCGACACCGGCTGCCAGCCGCCGGGGCTGCTGATGCCGCGTTACCTGCAGGCCTTGAAGAGCGAGCCGGGCAAGGGCCCGCTCACGCTGCCGTTCCGCTCGTCGCTGGGCGGTGCGGCGCGCGACGGCAAGGAAGAAGTGATGCGTCTGCTGCCGGAATTCCGCGTCGGCCTGCTGGGCGGCGAAGTCCGCGCCGACAAAGCGATCTCTTCCGAGTCCCTGAGCACGATCAGCCAGTCGATCGAGGCCGAGCTGGACATGATCGTCGGCTGGCCGATGATCCTGAAGTCGCAGCGCGCCATCGAGGTCGATTTCGAACGCTGCGTGCTGACGCTGGAACCCCGCGAGACGAAGAAGAAGTAGCTCCGCCGCCAAATTGCGCCCGCGCCGGCATTCCCGTATACTGCGGCCTGCCACGAACGGGAGCCGCAACGTCCCATGCCCTCCACCGACCTGCTGATCGCCGCGCTGGATCTGGCCGCGCTCGAGAAACGGCGCCCGGAGGTGAAGCAGTACTTCGACGAAATCCGCGCGGCCTACGAAAAGAGCGAAGACGAGCCCACCCGGAAGAAGAAGTACCCGGAACTTTGCAAGGTCTTCAAGGCCTCGCTCAACCACGACGCGCGCGAGCAGGCGCAGAAGCTGCTCGACGAGTTCCCGCACCATCCGCTGCTGCGCCTGATCCTCGCGCAGATCGCCATGAACCTGAAGGACGTGAACGGCGCGGCCGCGATCCTGTACCGGCTGGAAGCCGACGGCGCGCCCGAAGAGGTGATGCTGGAGATGAAGGCGCGCTTTTGCAGCGCGACCGCCGACGAAAGCCGCACGACCAAGCTGAAGGACAAGCTCAATCAGGTGATCGAGACGAAGGAGAAGGTGGAGCGCGAGACGAACATGACCGCCACGGCCGCCTCCTCGCTCACCTGGGCCTGGATCGGCTCGCTGGCGGGCTTCTCGCTCGCGGTCATCGGCTTCTGCGGCTGCCTGATCGCGCAGACGGACACCGAGCGGTTCCTGTACGCCTTCCTGGGCGTCTTCGGGCTGCTGCTGCTCGCGCCGTCCGTCTGGTGGATCCGCAAGAACAACCGCGTGCTGCAGGAGCTTAAAGTATACGAGGAAGGAAAGGTATGACGGGCGCGCCGGATCGCTCAAACATATTTGAAGCCGTTCGCCTTCGTTCATAAGATGCCCTTCATCGCCTGAAAAAGGAGCCCGCCATGCCGACGCCGCAGCGCAACAACGTCATTGTCTTCTTCACCGACCAGCAGCGCTGGGACATGGCCGGCGTCCACGGCAATCCGCTGGACCTGATGCCGAACTTCGACCGCGCAGCGCAGGAAGGCACGCATCTGTACAACTGCTTCACGCCGCAGCCGGTCTGCGGCCCGGCGCGCTCCTGCATCCAGACCGGGCAGTTCGCGACGCAGACGGGCTGCTGGCGCAACGGCATTCCGCTTAAAGAAGACGCGGTGACGATGGCGAAGTGCTTCCGCAAGGGCGGCTACACGACCGGCTACATCGGCAAGTGGCACCTGGCGAAAGAGGTCGCCGTGCCCGAACCGGCCCGCGGCGGCTACGAGTACTGGCTTGGCTCCAACGTGCTGGAAGCGACCAGCGACGCCTACCGCACGCGCCTGTACGACAACGAGAACAAGCCCGTCGATCTGCCCGGCTTCCGCGTGGACGCGCTCACCGACGCCGCGATCCGCTACGTCGATGCGAACAAGAGCAAGCCGTTCATGCTCTTCATCTCGTACATCGAGCCCCACTTTCAGAACAGCCGCGACGACTACCCCGCGCCGACGGGCTACGAGGAACGCTACCAGGGCCGCTGGACCCCGCCGGACCTGCTTACGCTCGGCGGCAGCACGCACCGCCACTGGGGCGGCTACTGCGGCATGGTCAAGCGCCTCGACGAGGCCTACGGCCGGCTGCTCGACGCGCTGAAGAGCCTGAAGCTGCGCGAGACGACGAACGTGCTCTTCACCAGCGACCACGCCTGCCACTTCAAGACCCGCAACAGCGAATACAAGCGCTCCTGCCACGACGGTTCGCTGCGCGTGCCGACGGCGCTGACGGGGCCTTCGTTCGAAGGCGGCGGGCGCGTGAAGCAGATGACCAGCCTCGTGGACGTGGCGCCGACGCTGCTCGACAGCGCCGGCCTGCCCGTGCCGTCCAGCATGACCGGGCGCTCGATCCTTCCGCTGCTCAACCGCACCGCGCACGACTGGCCGGAGGAGGCCTTCGCGCAGATCAGCGAGTCGCAGGTCGCGCGCTGCGTGCGCACGCAGCGCTGGAAGTACAGCGTGAACGCCCCGGACAGGAACGGCGGGAGCGATTCGGGCTCCGACCGGTACGTCGAAGAGTTCCTCTACGACCTGCTCGCCGATCCGTACGAACTGAACAACCTGGTGGGCTACGAGTCGCACCGCCACGTCGCCGACGTGATGAAGCAGCGCCTGCTCAAGCGCATGACCGCCGTGGGCGAAAAGGCGCCGGAGATCGTCAACGCGCCCCCCGTGAAGAGCGGCCAGAAGACGCTCGACCCCGGCGACGAACTTCTGTAAACGCGGAGCCCGCGATGCGCTTCAAGATGCAGTCCTACATTCTCTTCGCGAAGGACATGGCGCGGATGCGCCGCTTTTACGAAGGCGTGCTGGGGCTGAAGGCCGCCACGCGCCCGCCGTACCCCGCGGAAGAATGGCTGGAACTGAAGGGCGCGGGCTTCAAGCTCTGCCTGCACCGGTCGTCCGCGCCGGGCAGCGCGCCGGGGAACCGCAACAAGCTGGTCTTTCGCGTGGACGACGTGAAGCAGGCGCGCGCCTGGCTGGTCTCGAAGCGCGTGAAGATGGGCGCCCACCACCACTGGCCGCACGCCGACGCCTGCGACGGCCACGATCCCGAAGGCAACAAGTTCCAGATCACCGGGCCGCGCACGCCGGAAGACTAGTCCTTCGCGGCGAGCACGCGTTCCTGGAGCGCTTCCATCTCGCGCGCGTGCGCCTCGGTGTCGTCGTCGTAACCGATCAGATGCAGAAAACCGTGGACGATGTAGCGCGAGAGTTCCTCGACCGGGTCGAGGCAGCGCGCCTGCGCCTCCCGCTGCGCGGTCTCGGAACTGACGACGACCTCCCCGAGCATGAAGGCCTCGCGTTCGTGGTCGAATTCCAGCATGGGAAACGAGAGCACGTCCGTGGGCCCGTCGTGCCGCATGTGCGTCTGGTTCAGCTCCGCGATCTCTTCGTCGATGACCACGATCACGTCGGCGCTGACGGCGGCGGAACCTTCCAGCCGCGGGCGGCGGCGCGGGGGCACTTCGGCCCAGGCGCGGGCAAGCAGCCGCTCGACGTCCTCGCGCGCGGGGCTCTTCATCGTGCCCGGGCGCTTGACCAGGAGCACCGAAAACGTGGGGGCCTTGCCGCCGGCCGGTCTGCGTTTCATGCGCGTTCCGCTTCCAGAATGCTCAAAGCGCCGAAGGGTACCCGAATTTCGCCAATCGAAAATTGGAAAACGGACGATCCAGAGACTACGCTCGGGACACCTCGCGAGGCCGCACGTGACGCACAAAGCACTGGCCGACGATCCACTGTTTCCATTCAAGCGCGGGCCGAAACCCGCCGTCCGCACCACGCTGCTGACCAGCGCGCTGCCGTCGGTGATCGTGAAGAGCAAAGGGCGGCAGACGATCTTCGCCGCCAGCATCCACCACACCACCTGCGTCGTCCCCGAGGAAGCCGGCCGCGAGCCGCCGGTCAACGAGGGCGAGGTGAAGCACGTCCTGCGCAACCTTGGGCTGATGGAAGACATCGTCATCCACTCGATGAGCCGCAAGGACTTCCTGCGCGAGCGCGACCTGAAGGAACTGGGCCGCGGCGGCGAAGGGGCCGTGTACTTCACCCGCGGGCACGTGGTCAAGCTGGTCGAACGCCCCTACGCGCGCATGGCCCTGCGCGAGGTCGCGCACATGCTGCTGCTCAATCCGGCGTCCAAAGGCAAGAGCGAGGGCGTGGGCGTGCGCACGCGCGACGACTTCCCCTCGCTGATCTGGCTGTACCTGCTCAACGACGGGAGCCTCTCCATCGGCATGCAGATGTTCGACGAAGACGCCGAGGAACCGGGCACTACGTTCGAGCACCGCATGCGCCACGGCCCGCCGATGAAGAGCGGTTACGTCGTGCGGATGCTCCTGAACCTCAGCCGCTCGCTGGCGCATGCGCACCGCACCGGGATCATCCACCACGACCTGAAGCCCGCGAACGTCTACCTGCCGCACAACACCGACCTGAAGCCGGTCGTCTTCGATTTCGGCCAGTCGCTCGTGCGGCTCTCCTCGTGGGGGCGCACCTGGGCCACGCAGCCGCACAACGCCTCGGTCTGGTACAACGGCACCTTCCGCTACATGGATGCCCGCCGCCGCCGCGCGCACAGCGGCGCGTTGGCGCTCGTGCAGGGCGCCAAGCCGACGCCGCTCCAGCAGGACGCGCTGAATACCTACGTGCCCGACGCCTTCGACGACGTCTTCGCCTTCGCGCGCATGCTCCGCGACATCGGGCGCAGCCCGTACCCGTGCGTCAGCACCAAGGACGACGAGGAACTGCGCAAGCTGGCGCGAAGCCTGATGGGCCTGCGCACGGAGGCCGAACCGCGCAAGCCGGCGCAGCAGGGCCTGGGCCTGATGCGCGCGCTTTTTAAAAAGAAGGGAGAGGCCCGCGCCCCGCTGCCATCGCCCACCATGGACGACGTCGAGCGCGCCCTCGAGAAGGTGCTCGAAGACTTTACGCGCCGCTGAAAATCGCCGGAACGCGCGCGCCGAAGGGCGCACGCAGGGTCAGCCGCCAAAAATTGGCAGGGCAAAGCGGGATCAGCCGTTCGACGGCGGCTTTTCCGTGGGGGCTGCGCCGGTCTCGCCGCCCGCGCTGGCGGGGATGGATGTCTGCGCGCGCCGCCACATCTTGGTGTCGGGCAGGCGCTGCGTGGCGATCGCGCTTTGATCGCCGGGCGCCACGGGCAGCACGGCCGTGGTGGGCGCCACCGCGGGCACGCCGCCCTGCGGAGTCGCGGGCTGCGCCTCGCCTTCGTTCTTGGCGGGTTCGTCCTGGCCCGGGTAGCGGATGCGCCCGTGGAAGCGGCTGACCAGGACGCGCAGGAAGACGTCTTCGATCACCGCCAGGTCGCGGAAGGTCAGGTCGCTCTCGTCGAGCTGCCCGTCGAGGAGCTTGTGCATGATCAAGTCGTGGATGAAGGCGCGCAGGCGCGCGGCGCTGGGGCCTTCGAGCGTGCGCGTGGCGGCCTCGATCGTGTCGGCCAGCATCACGATGGCGGTCTCGCGGCTCTGCGGCTTCGGGCCCGGATAGCGGTAGAAGGCTTCCTGCACCGCCGAGGCGCCGCCGGGGCGGTCGGTCTCGGCCTTCTTGCGCGCCGAATGGTAGAAGTAGCTGACCAGGGTCGTGCCGTGGTGTTCGGGGATGAAGTCCACGATCTGCTGCGGCAGGCCGAATTCGTGCGCGAGTTCGATGCCGTCCTTCACGTGCGCGGTGATGATCAGCGCGCTGACCGAGGGCGCGAGGCGGCGGTGGCGTTCCTCCGCGCCGAGCTGGTTTTCGACGAAGTACTCCGGCTTGAGCGTCTTGCCCAGGTCGTGGTAGTAGACGCCCGCGCGCACCAGCCGCGCGTTGGCGCCGACGGCCTCGGCCGCGGGCTCGCTGAGGAACGCGACTTGCAGCGTGTGCGCCCAGGTGCCGGGGGCTTCGAGCATGATCTTGCGGAGCGCCGGCTGGTTCTGGTCGCAGAGTTCGAAGAGGCGGATGTTGGTGATGATGCCGAAGGCGGCCTCGATCAGCGGCAGCGCGCCGAGCAGGATCAGCCCGCAGCCCAGGCAACTGAAGAAGGACCACGCCGCGTCGCTGAGCACCGGCAGCAGGCTGGAGACGAGCAGCGCGGCGGGGCCGGACGCCATCTGTTCGCCGCTGCGCAGGAGCGCGAAGCCGGCCGCGACCGCGCCCTGCGCGAGCCCGCCGTAGACGCCGTAGCGCAGCAGGTCCAGGCGGTGCTGCAGCTTGCGGGCCGGCAGCGCCATCAGCGACGCGCCAAGCATCAGGCCCAGCGTCAGCCCCAGGTTCCCGCCCGCCGCGAAGCCGACCAGCACCGAGAGCGTGATCGCGGTCACCAGCGCCACGCCCTGCGAGAAGGCCAGGCTGGCCGCGACCGCGGCGAAGGCCACCGGCGCGCACTGCGCGGGCAGTTCGTAGATCATCAGCGCCTTGCTGGCCGCGAGCACCGACAGGGAGGTGAACGCGAGCATCACCAGCGGGCGGCGGCGCAGCAGGTCCACCTTCAGGCGGCGCAGGCTGAGCAGGAAGAAGTAAAGCACCGCGGCGGCCAGCACCGAGAGGCCCGACCAGCGCAGCGCGTCCTGTTCCCACGACATCTGCGCTTTGTACGCGCGCGCTTCCTCGCGCAGCATCAGCACCGTTTCGGGCGTGGCCATCGCGCCCTTGCTCAGGATCACCGTGCCTTTTTGAATCTCGCGCGGGACGTCGGGGACGCTCGCGCGCGCCAGTTCCATCTCGCGCCGCGTGGACTCCGGGTCGAGTTCCAGGTTCTCGCCCATCTTTTCGAGCAGGTGGCGCATCAGCGCGCGCTGCAGGCCGTCGGGCAGGCCCTTGGCCTGCAGGCCCAGGTCGAGGTTGTTGCGCGCCTTGGTGAGCGAGAGCAGGCGCTCGATCGGGACCTCCTGCTTGACCTTGGGGGCCGCGGGGTCGATGCGGATGATCTGGCGGTCGCCCTTCTTGCGGAAGACTTCCCGGTAGGCGTCGTCGCTCAGCACGCCGCTGCGCGCGATGCCCTTCAGCACCAGCTCGATGTGCGGCAGCAGGATCGTCGAGAGCGTCTGCGCGCTGCGTTCCTTGTTGTACTTGTACAGTTCCTGGACGAGCGTGCGGTAGCGCGGATCGCCGCTCAGCGCGACGGCCTCGTCGGCGCTGCCGGCGTTTTCCGAATTGTCGCAGAGGACGCGCAGGTCGGAGAGGATGCCCTGGATCCAGTTGGGGAGCTGGCGGTAGACCGGCGGCGTCTCTTCGGCCTTCTGCTGGCGGGCCTTGGAGAGCCATTCGACGTCCATGTAGGAGAAATCGACGCGCGCGGCGATGTCGGCCTGCGCGACGTCCTTGACCTTGACCGAAGGCGGCAGCACGCCGAAATCGAGGATCGCGGCCGTCGCCGCGACCAGCAGCAGGCAGAAGAGCCAGCCCAGCGGGCCCAGCGGCGCGCGCCGGTCCAGTTCCAGGCCGTCTTCGTCG
>JAHCJK010000084.1 GCA_026184295.1 Planctomycetota bacterium | reverse complement strand
TTGCGCTGGTCCTCGGGCGCGGCCGCCAGCAGCCCGCGCACGCCGCCGAGGGTCCGCAGCACGGCCTCCGCGCGCGCCATCGCGGCCGCGCCTCCGCGCCCGCCGGAGATCAGAAAAGCCAGCAGGTCGGCCGCGCGCGGGCGCACCCGCGCCTGCGCCGGGGTCTCGCCGAGCGTCCGCGCGAGGGCCTCGCCCGAGACCTGGATCACGCGCGCCCCGGCGCTGAGGAAGTGGCAGCTTTCGCAGAGCGGGCAGCGGTCGCAGCGGGGCTGGTCGCCGCAGAGCCCGCCTTCGGCCACGCCGTATTCGCCGGCCGCGAACGCGTCGAGCCACGCGCCCGCGACGCCGGGGGCTTCGCCCGAGGCCCGCGCGGCCTTGCGCAGCAGTTCGTGGTAGGCCTGCGCCTGCGCCTCGGGCGGCAGGCCCGCGTCGAGCAGCCCGTAACGCGCGAGGAAGCGCGCGGCCGAGGGGCTCAGCGCCGGCAGATGCCCGTCGCCGCTGCGCGTGTTGCGCCAGCGCTTCAGCGCCGGCGAGAGCGCCTTGCCCGCCAGCGCGCGCACGCCCTTCTGCACGGCCTTGTAAAAGCCGGCCGGATCGAGCGGCGGAATGCTCACGGCGCGGACCTCTTCCGTTTCGCGGGGATGCTCCTCGCCGCGGGCTTTTCGAGATGCACGGCGGCGAGGTCCGGAAGATTGCGGTGCCGGCCGGCGTGGTCGAGCCCGTAGCCGACGACGAAATCCGGCCCGATGTCGAAACCGCAGAAATCGGCCTTCACGCCCTGGCGCTGCTTCGCGCCCTTGCGCCGCAGCAGCACGCACACCCGCACGCGCCCGGCGCCGCGCATGGTCAGATGCCGGATCAGGTACCGCAGCGTCAGGCCGGTGTCGAGGATGTCGTCGATGAGCAGGACGGTGCGGCCGCGCAGGTCGATGGCGGCGTCGAGATCCTGCAGCAGCACCACGCGCCCCTGCGAGACCGTGCCCGTGCCGTAGCTCTCGCAGCGCAGGAACCCGATCTCGAGCCCCAGCGCCGGAGGCAGGTGGCGGATCAGGTCGGCGGCGAAGACGAACGCGCCTTGCAGCACCACCACCGCGACAGGGCGCTCGGCAGGACGCACGCGCCTGGCGATCTCCGCGCCCAGGCCGGCCACGCGCCGCGCCAGGTCTTCGCGGCCGATCAGCGGATACAGGCCCGCGGGCAGCGCCGCCGGCCCGGTCTTTCGCCTCGTTCGCGTGCCCATCGAACGCCCTGCCTCCGCGCGCTACGGCGCGATCTTCGCGAGCATCTCGTCGAGCACCTTGTCGGTGCTGGCCCCGGAGGCTTCGCCGTCGAAGTTCAGGATCATGCGGTGGCGCAGCGCGGGCCGCGCGACCGCGCGCAGGTCTTCCACCGCGACGTGGTAGCGCCCGTTCGCCAGCGCCAGCACCTTGCCGCACAGCAGCAGCGCCTGCGCGCCGCGCGGGCTGGACCCGAAGCGCACGTAGCTCTTCACCAGCGGCGTGGCGAGTTCGTGGTCGGCATGCGTGGCGAGCGTCAAGCGCGCGGCGTACTCGGTGACGGGCTGCGCGACGGGAACCTTGCGGACCAGTTCCCGCATCTGGAGCAGGCGGTCCTTCGCGACCACCTTCTGCAGCGACTGCCCGGCCTCGCCGGTCGTGCGGTTCAGAATCTTCACCAGGTCGTCCATGTTCGAGCGCGGCACGAGCAGCTTGAGCAGAAAGCGGTCGAGCTGCGCCTCTGGCAATGGGTACGTCCCTTCCAGTTCGATCGGGTTCTGCGTCGCGAGCACGAAAAACGGCTGCGGCAGCGCGTGCGTGGTCCCGCCCATGGTCACGCTGCCTTCCTGCATCGCCTCGAGCAGCGCGGACTGCGTCTTGGGCGTCGCGCGGTTGATCTCGTCGGTCAGCACCACGTTGCTGAAGACCGGGCCGCGCTGGAATTCGAACGTGCGCCGGCCGTCTTCGCCTTCGCGCAGCACCGTGGTGCCGGCGATGTCCGCGGGCATCAGGTCGGGCGTGAACTGAATGCGGCTGAACTGGAGGTCCAGCGCGGCCGAAAGCGTCTTCACCAGGCTCGTCTTGCCCAGGCCCGGCAGGCCTTCCAGAAGCACGTGGCCGCCGGCGAAGAGCGCCACCAGCGTCTGCTCGACGATGGGCGCCTGGCCGACGATGAACTTGCCGATCTCGGCGCGGACCTTCCCGAAGGTCTCCGCGAACTCCTTCGCCTGCGCCTCGACGTCCGCCGCTTGCGCCATCTCGGTCTCCCCCGCTCCGCCTACGCGATCAGCCGCTTCATCTCGCGCACCGCTTCCGTCAGGCCCACGAAGACCGCGCGCGCCACGATCGCGTGGCCGATGTTCAGTTCTTCCATCCCGTCGATGCGCGCGACCGGGACGACGTTGCGGTAGTTCAGCCCGTGGCCGGCATTGACGCGCAACCCCAGCGACCGCGCCAGCGCAGCGCCTTCCACGAGTTCGTGCAGCCGGGCGTGCGCGGCCTTTTCGCCGCGCGCGTTGGCGTAGGAACCCGTGTGCATCTCGATGAACGGCGCGCCGGTCCTGGCCGCGGCCTCGATCTGGCGCGGGTCCGGATCGATGAACAGGCTCACCTCGATCCCCGCTCCGCCCAGGCGCTTCGCGGCCTCGCGCACCTTCTTGAACGCCCCGGCGACATCCAGCCCGCCTTCGGTGGTCACTTCCTCGCGCTTTTCCGGCACCAGGCAGCAGCAGCCGGGCTTGACGCGGCAGGCGATCTTCAGCACGTCCGAGGCGACGGCCAGTTCCAGGTTCACGCGCGACTGCACGGTCTTGACGAGCAGTTCGAGGTCGCGGTCCTGGATGTGCCGCCGGTCTTCGCGCAGATGAACGGTGATCTGGTCCGCGCCGCCCAGCTCCGCCGCCGCCGCGGCCCACACGGGGTCGGGTTCGTACGTCCGGCGCGCCTGCCGGATCGTGGCCACGTGGTCGATGTTTACGCCCAGCTTTGCCATGGACTTCCCGTCGCTCCCTATTGCTTCGGCGGCGCGGTGATCACGCCGCGCACCTTCACCGCCGGCAGCGCCTGATTGTTCTCACTTTTGACCGTGATGCGCCCGGGCGAGACCGCGCGCACTTGCACGTTCTGCGCCGGATAGGCGTGCCCCGCGGGCTGCTGCAGGTCCCACTCGGCCGGCCATTCCACGTACAACTGCAGGTCGGTGACGCTCATGGCCGCGACCGCGTCGGGCGGGCCCGTCACCGTCACGTTCAAGTTCGAAGGTTCCACGTACATCGCCGCGCCCACGGGCGCCAGCGCCCGCACGGGCACGGCCTCGATCACGCGCGAGATTTCCTCGCGGCTGACCTGGAGCGAGACGGTGACGGTCTCGCTGCAGCGAATCTCGATGTCCTTTTCGCCCACGGTCACGAAGCGCGCGATGCGCGCGTCCGGCACCTGAAAGCTGTCGTTGCGGCCCGTGAGGTCGATCGGTTCGGTCCAGACGTTTTCCACGTTCGAGAGGTCGCTCGTGGAGGTGACCAGCACCTCTTTAGGCTGGATGATCGCGTTGATCAGGTTGTAGCCGGCGGCCGGGTTGCCCTGGCGGCGCAGCTTGACCGGGAGCACGCGCTTGGAAAGCCCCAGCGCTTTGACCGTGAAGCCGTCCTCCGGATCGACCTTGATCACGCGCATCTCGCCCGCGCCCGCGACTTCCACCTGATCGGGCTTGACCACGATCAGGTTCTCGCCGGCCGACAGCCCGCGCACCAGGTCCTGCAGGTTCGGCTTGATGTTCTCGGAACTGACGTACTGCAGGCGGCGGCGCGGCCCGCGCACCTTGACGCGCAGCGGCGGGAACTTCGAGTCCGGCGCCAGTTCCAGGCCCTCGGGCAGCTTGAGCCCCGCCTCCTTGATCGGCACCACGAACTCGCGCTCGTCGCTCAATTCGCCGTCGATGTAAAAGAACGAGAGCACCGCCAGCAGCAGGCAGACGAACTTCAGGACCGGGTCTTCCCAAAGGACCGCGCGCAGGAACCGCAGGAGCGGGCCGGAAGCGGGCATTACGAGCCTCCTTCCACCGACTCGATGCAGAGTTCGGTCAGCAGCTTGCGCAGTTCCTCGCCGTCGGTGCAGACGCGCAGCTTGCCGTCCACGCCCACCGAGACGCGCCCCGTCTCCTCGCTCACCACCACCGTCACCGAATCGTTCTCTTCCGTCAGGCCCAGGCCCGCGCGGTGGCGCGTGCCCAGGGTCTTCGAGAGTTCGGGGTTTTCCGAAAGCTGAAAGAGGCAGCCCGCCGCGGCGACCTTGCTGCCCTGAATCACCACGCCGCCGTCGTGCAGCGCCGTGCCGGGGTAGAAGATGGAGAGCAGCAGTTCCTTGGTGATCTCGGCGTTCAGGCGCGTGCCGCCTTCGATGTACGGTTCCAGCGAGACCGTGCGCTGGATGGCGATCAGCGCGCCGATCTTGTTCTGGCTCATCTCGTTCGCCGCGTCCACGACCTCGTCGATCGCCGGCGAACTTGCCCGCACCACCTTGCGGAAGATCGGGTGCAGCCCCAGGCGCAGCAGCCCGCGCCGCAGCTCCGGCTGGAAGATGATCAGCAGCGCGACGAAGAAGAGCGCGGCCAGCTTTTCGAAGACCCACTGGATGTGAACGAGGTCGAACAGATTCGCGGTGAAGAAGACGACGCCGATCGAGAGCCCGATCAGGAGCAGGATGCCGCGCAGCACCGGCGCGCCGCGGCTGCCGATCAGGAACTTCGCGACCGTGAAGATGATCAGGAAGAGGAGAAAGATTTCGACGAAGGCGGGGACGCCGCCGGAAATCAGGGTTTGGATTCGGTTGAGGAAGTCCATCCAACGCCCCTGGACGGTTACACGCGCGGCCCCCGCGCGTGGTCACAAATTTCGAGAGCGAAACGCATTATACGCAGGCGCGGCGGGCTTGCTCAGGGTTTTTGCGGTTCCTGAAACGGTTCCGGATGCAGAATCGCGTGCGCGACCTTCAGCGCCTGCACGTGCTCCGCGACGTCGTGGACGCGCAGAAGGGCCGCGCCGTGGGCCACGGCCAGCATGCCCGCAGCCACCGAAGCCGTCACGCGCCGCTCGGGGATTTCTTCGCCCGTCAGCGTGCCGAGGAAGCGCTTGCGCGAGACCCCCACGACCAGCGGGCGCCCGAGCGCCTTGAATTCCGCGAGGCGGTTCAAGATCGTGAGGTTGTGCGCGAGCGTCTTGCCGAAGCCGATGCCTGGGTCCAGGAGAATCTTCGAGGGCGCGATGCCCGCGTCGTGGGCCGCGTGGATGCGCCGGCGGAAAAAGCGGTCAAGTGCCTCGATCACGTCGTCGTACGTTGGATCTTTCTGCATCGTCCGCGGCGTGCCCTGCATATGCATCAGGATCACGGGGCACTTGGCGCGCGCGATCACCTTCGCCATCTGCCGGTCGTGCCGCAACGCGCTGATGTCGTTGATCAGGTCCGCGCCTTCGCCCAGGCACGCGCGCGCGACTTCGGCCGACTGCGTGTCGATGCTCAGCGGCACTTTCGCGAAAGCCTTGTCCTTGCGCAGGGCCTTCAGGACCGGCAGCAGGCGCTGCTTCTGGTCCTTGGCCGAGACCCCTTTCGAGCCCGGCCGCGTGCTTTCGGCTCCGAGATCCAGCGCGCGCGCCCCCTCCGCGACCATCTTCTTCGCCTGCGCGGCCGCGGCTTCCGCCGCGAGGAACTTCCCGCCGTCGCTGAAGGAATCGGGGGTGACGTTGAGTACGCCGAGGATCTGCGGCGTCGGCTGGAAGAGCGAGGAGCCTCGATGCATAGCCGATACGCCCTTGCGCCCAAAAAAGAGGACGGCCCGAAGGCCGTCCTTGAACTGCTACGCGAACCGGCCGCCCGCTACGCCGGCGCGGGCGTCGGCATGCCGCCGGGCAGGTCGCCGCCGGCCAGCTTGCCGTCTTCGCTGCGCTTTTCTTCCCTCTTCAGCAGCGGGCGGAAGGTGACCTGCTTGACCGGGGCGCGGTCCGGGAGCTTCTTTTCCTTCAGGATGCGCTCCAGTTCCTCGCCGGTGATCACTTCGTATTCCATCAGCGCCTTGGCGACGAGTTCGATCGCTTCGCGGTGCGCTTCCAGTTCGCGGCGCGCCTCGGAGTAGCATTCGTCCACGATGCGGCGGACTTCTTCGTCGATCGCCACCAGCGTGGACGGGCTGATCGCCTGCGTACGGCTGATCTCGCGGCCGAGGAAGACGGTCTCTTCGTCGTCCTGGTACTTGATCGGCCCGAGGCGGTCGGACATGCCCCATTCGCAGACCATCTTGCGCGAAATCTCGGTCACCTGGTCGATGTCGCCCTTCGCGCCCGTCGAGATGTCCCCGACGAACATCTCTTCCGCGATCCGCCCGCCGAAGGCCACGACGATCTGGCCCAGCAGTTCCTTGCGGGTGCGGTTGTAGATGTCCTTGCTGGGCAGGAAGTGCGTCGCGCCGAGGCTCGGCCCGCGCGGCATGATCGTGACCTTGTGCGGCTTGTCCACGTGCGGGACGTAGAAGCCCAGCAGCGCGTGGCCGGCTTCGTGGTACGCCGTGACCCAGCGGTCGGCCTCGTCCATCACGCGCGACTTCTTCTCGCGGCCCCACTTCACCTTGTCGCGGGCCTCTTCGAGGTCCTCCATGTCGATCGCGTCCTTGTCCTTCATGACGGCGACCAGGGCGGCCTCGTTGATGATGTTTTCCAGGTCGGCGCCGCTGAACATCGGGGTCGCCTTGGCCAGCACGCCCAGGTCCACGCCGGGCGCTAGCTTCACGCGCTTGGAATGGACCTTCAGGATCTGGTCGCGGCCCTTGATGTCGGGCAGATCGACGTAGACGTGGCGGTCGAAGCGGCCCGGGCGCAACAGCGCCGGGTCGAGCACGTCCGGGCGGTTGGTGGCGGCCATGACGATGATCTTGTCGTCCGACTCCATGCCGTCCATCTGCACCAGGATTTCGTTGAGCGTCTGCTCGCGTTCGTCGTGACCGCCGCCCAGGCCCGTCCCGCGGCGCCGGCCGACGGCGTCGATTTCGTCGAGGAAGATGATGCAGGGGCTGTTCTCGCGCGCCTGCTGGAAGAGGTCGCGCACGCGGCTGGCGCCGACGCCCACGAACATCTCGACAAAGTCCGAACCCGAGATGCTGTAGAAGGGCACGTCCGCTTCGCCCGCGATGGCCTTGGCCAGCAGCGTCTTGCCCGTGCCGGGCGAACCGATCAGCAGGATGCCCTTGGGGATGCGCCCGCCCAGGCGCTGGAACTTCTTGGGGTTCTTCAGGAACCCGACGATCTCTTCGACTTCCTGCTTGGCTTCGTCGATGCCCGCGACGTCCTTGAAGGTCTTCTTGGTCTTGTCCTTGCTGATCAGCGTCGCGCGCGACTTGCCGAAGCTGAGCACGCCGCCGGGGCCGCCGGGGCCGCGCAACTGGCGGAAGACGAAGAAATAGACGAGGAAGAAGAGCAGCAGCCACGGCAGGAACGCCACCACGATGCCCGGCCATTCCGGCGGCTTCTGGAAGTCGAGCATGATCGTGTTCTTCTGCGCCTGCTCGTGCAGCCACTTCTGCCAGTAGTCGCCCAGCGGGTCGGGCCCGGTGATGTGCACGCGGTCGAACTGCTTGGTCTCCGCGCCACCCGAACGGTAGCGCCCGTAGAAGTCGCGGTTGACCACGCGAATCTGGTCGATCTCGCCGGACTCGACCTTCTTCACGAACTTCGTCCAGTCGGTCATCTCGTCCTGCCGGCCGGTAAAGCCGATGGAACTGCTGCCGGCCACGATCGCCACCAGAATTCCAATGAAGATGATCAGGAACAGGAGTTTGCTGGACTTGAACCCGACGCCTTTCGGCTCGCGCTTGTCGTCGTCGCGATGGCCGTCGTCGTCGTTCTTGGGCTTGCGATCGTCGTCATCAAACATCCAAAAATTCCTCTAACCGGTCGCCATGAAACGCGCCGAACCTGCGGTCACCCTACAAGGCACCTATGCTAGCCGCACCTTTTCATAAAATCCACATCCACTGAGGCCTATTCGCCCGGGCGCCGCTCCTTATTATAGGACCGCCCCAGGGCCCTCGGCCGTCATACAATCTCTTAAGTGCTGCCCAGGCCGTTCTTTCGAGTCTTGCGTCAAAGAATATAGCGGGCCAAGTCTTCGTCTTCGAGGATCGGCAGCAGGCGCTCTTTGACCATTTTCGCGTCCACCGTCACTTTTTTGCCCTTCATCTCCGCGGCGTTGAAGCTGACTTCTTCGAGCAGCCGCTCAATCACCGTATGTAGGCGCCGCGCCCCGATATTCTGGCTCACCCGGTTCGCGCGCGCCGCGAACGAGGCCAACTCGGCCAGCGCGTCGTCGGTAAAATCGAGCGTCACGCCTTCGGTGGCCAGCAGCGCCTGGTACTGCTTCACGATCGCGTTCTTCGGCGCGGTCAGGATGCGCTTGAAGTCGTCCTCGGTCAGGTCGTTCAATTCCACGCGGATGGGAAAACGTCCCTGGAGTTCCGGGAGCAGGTCGCTGGGCTTGCTGGTGTGGAACGCGCCCGCGGCGATGAAGAGCATATGGTCGGTCTTCACGATGCCCCAGCGGGTGTTGACGCTCGCGCCTTCCACGATCGGCAGCAGGTCGCGCTGCACGCCCTCGCGGGAGACGTCGGGGCCCTGTTCGCGCCCCGAACCGGCCACCTTGTCGATCTCGTCGATGAAAACGATCCCCAGGTTCTCGGCCACCTCGAGCGCCTGCCGGGTCACGGTTTCCTGATCGATCAATTTCTCGGCTTCCTCGGCTTCCAGCGCGCGGCGGGCCTCGGCGACGGTCATCTTGCGGCGCTTGGTCTTCTTGGGCATCATGCGCGAGAGCGCGTCCTGGAGTTCCATCCCCAGTTCCTCGCCCATCGCCGGCGCGAAGATCCCGCCGACGGCCTCGCCCGGCGCGGCCACTTCCAGTTCCACCTCGCGCCCGTCCAACGCGCCGTCCTTCAGCTTCTGGCGCAGCTTCTCGCGGGTCTTTTCGTGCAGTTCGGCGGAACCCGAGGCGTCCTTGGCCCCCTGCGCGGAATTTCCCGACGGCGCGCCGGCCGACCCGAAGCCCATCCCCGACGAAGAACTGACCGACGGCGCGTACGCGCTCGGCGCTGGCAGCAGCACGTCCAGCAGGCGTTCCTCGGCGGCTTCGGCGGCCTTCGCCCGCACGCCCTCGCGCGCGCGGCTCTGAACCATGTTGATGCTCGCCTTCACCAGGTCGCGGATCATGCTCTCCACGTCCCGCCCGTGGTACCCGATCTCGGTGTAGCGCGTGGCCTCGATCTTGATGAACGGCGCGCCGCTCAACGCCGCCAGCCGCCGCGCGATCTCGGTCTTGCCGACGCCCGTGGGCCCGATCATGAGAATGTTCTTGGGCGCGACGTCCTCGCGCATGGCCGGGTCGAGCTTCCTGCGGCGCCAGCGGTTGCGCAGCGCGATCGCGACCGCCTTCTTCGCCGACTGCTGCCCGACGATGTACCGGTCCAGCTCCGCGACAATCTCTTTCGGCGTCAACTCGGAGGGATTGACCCCCAGCACAGGCAACTGTTCGTCAGGCATGTAGGCTCCTACGTACGTCGTCCACGAATCTTCACGAATCAAACGACAAACCGCTTCCACTCGAGTTCCGCGGGGTTCCCGAAGTTGATTAGCAACCCGACGCGGCACCCCGTCGCCTTCAGGTAGTTCAGCACCTGGGAAGCATCTCGATTTGCAAGCGCCTCCTAGGCCTTCAACTCCACGACGACCTGCTCGTAGCAGAGCAAATCCGCCACGTACTCCTTCTTGAGGACTACTTCCTTGTACTTGATCTTCAGTCCCTTTTGAGACACGAACGGGATCCGTCGCTTCCCCAGTTCGACCTCCAGCGCTTCCTGGTAGACAGCCTCGTAGAATCCCGTGCCCAGATGATTATAGACCTCCATGGCCGCGCCGATGATGGCGTACGCTTCCTCCTTCAGCAACAGTTCCTTGCTTTTCATATTCGTGTCGATTCGTGCGTATTCGTGGACCACTAAAGCTCTTCCACCACCAGATTGGCATTCGTATAGATACAGATCTCCGCCGCTTCCTTTAGCGCCGCGACCACCACGTCTTTTGGGGCCAGTTTGGAATGCTTGGCAAGCGCTCGGGCGGCGGCGAGGGCGTACGGGCCGCCGGAACCGATGGCCACGATGCCGTCCTCGGGTTCGACCACGTCGCCCTGGCCGGTGACGAGAATCAGGGCGTCCTTGTCGGCGGCGACGAGCATCGCTTCGAGGCGCCGCAGGTACTTGTCCTTGCGCCATTCCTTGGCCAGTTCGACGGCGGCGCGCTTGAGGTTGTTCTTGAACTGTTCGAGCTTGCCTTCGAAGCGTTCCATGAGGGTAAAGGCGTCGGCGGTGGAACCGGCGAAGCCGACCAGTTGCCCGCCCTTGAGCTTGCGGACCTTGTGCGCGTTGCCTTTCAGCACCGTGTGCCCGTGGGTCACCTGCCCGTCCCCGCCCATGGCGACGGCGCTGCCCTTCTTCACGGCGATGACGGTGGTGGCGTGGAACGGCCCGAAGGGGGATGCGTGGCTCATGGTTGACCTCGAAGATCGCGGAAACGGCGGCGACGGCGCGCCCAGTGTAAGGAATCGGAGAAACGCTTCAAGCAAGAGCGCGGCGGGCGCGCGAAAAGGGCTCAGCGCCGGGCGCGGTCTTCCAGGACGATCTTGCGGGCCCAGTCCACGGTCTTGGGATCCTTGGCCGCGGCGGTGCTGAGCAGTTTGCGGTTGGGCATGACGTTGAAGCGCATCAGGTCCAGGCGGTCGGCGTCCCAGCACGCGCCGACGACCGGATCGGAGCTCACCCAGCCGCTGGTGTGGTGCGTGCAGGCATACTGGAGCCGTTCGAAGCGCTCGTCGGGCAGGTCGAAGTGCTTCCCGCGCAGCGTTTCCGCCATGCGCGCTCCGCGAGCGCCGTGGTCGGGGTCCCAGGACTCGTTCTCGCGGCAGCAGTCGTGGAAGAGCGCGAAGAGGCGCACGAGGTCCAGATCGTCGGGCGGCGCTTTGCGTTGTTCCAGCAGGTAGAGGCCGAAGCGTTCGACCCGCCGCCAGTGCCGGGGGCCGTGCATCGAATCCCGCGCGAGCAGGAACTGCCCCGAGAGCATCTGCAGCAGGTGGTCGAAGTCGGTCATCTTTCCGGTCATGCGCCCGTGGCTCCTCCCCGCCCCCGCTACCGGCCTCTCGGCAGAATCGTGATGCGCTGCGCCTCGGCGTCCACGCGGCAGTCGAGTTCCAGGACGGCGGCCAGGCCCGCGGCGAGCGAGCGCACGTCCTGCTCGGTCACGCGCTGGTCGGCCAGCGCGCGGATGCGCTTCTCCTCGCTTACCTCGGGCGCAATCACGATCTCGATCCCGGCCCAGGCCCCGATACGCGCCATCGCCTGCGCGAAAGTCTCGTCCAGGCACTCGTAGCAGACCGTCAGGCCCAGGCGCTTTTCGAACGGCAGCAGCTTCGGGTCGTAGGCCGCCTGCATGTCGGGGCGGAACGCCAGCGTCACCTCGCGGTCGGCGCGAAGCTGGTAAAGCTGGAACAGGCGCGTGCGCAGCCGCAGCGTCTCCTTGCGTTCGGCCGCTTCCCGCTTGAGGTACGCTGCGCGCAGGCGTTCGTATGCGGCATTCCGCGCGCCAGAGGCCTCGGCGCTCAAACGTTTCTTCTCTTCGGCCAGCTCCGCGCGCCGGGCCTCGTCCGCGCCAGCTTCCGCGCGTTCGAGTTCGGCCAGCTTGGCCTTGAGGGCTTTCTCTTCTTCGCAGAGCACCGGCTGCAGCACGGCCGCCCGGAAGTCATGCCTGAACTTTTCCTGGTTGTACAGGTCCTTCTCGGCGTCCTTTATCCACGCGGGGATGCGTCCGACGGCCGCGCGCGTCATCGCGCTCCGCACGCGCGCGCGCACTTCGGGCTCGTCGCCCCCGGCGAGCGGGAGCAGCTTGTCCCAGAGTTCCAGGGCGTGTTCGCCGAGCGCCTTCGTGGCCGCGTCGCGCGCCTCGGGATCGTCGCCGCGAAGCTGCGCGACCAGCGCTTCGAGATCGGCCTTGGGCGGAACCGTGTGGACATCGGCGGCGCCGAGCACGACGGAGGCGGCGGCGCAGGCCAGCAGGATGGGCAGACTGTGTTGGCGCGGTTTGAAGACCATGAACACCGTGCGGCTCCCCCGAAGTCATGGTGCCCTGTTTTCGCGCCGATTCAACGTTCGAAGATCGGCAAGTCTGGGTTAGGAAACGGCAAGGCCGGGCGCGAAGTAGCCGCCGCGTTCAGTCGCGCGGGAAGAAGCGCTCCACCAGGTCCACGAACTCCCGCGTGGTCCGGCAGCGGGCGGCGTGGCTGCGGAATTCCCGCGCGCCCGAACGCCCCTGCGCGTAGGTGCAGGCATAGCGGCGCATCAGGACGTTCCCGCGTTCCTCGCCGAAGCGCTCGACGATCTCGGCGTGATGGCGCAGCAGGAGGTCCTTCTGTTCCCGCAGGGTCGGGGGCGGCGGAAGCGGTTCGCCTTTCAAAGCCGCGGCGGCTTCGCGGAAGAGCCACGGCTTGGTCAGGCCCGCGCGCGCGATCATCACGCCGTCCACGCCGTACCGCGCGAAGGCCTCGACGACTTTCTCAGCGCTGTCCAGGTCGCCGTTGCCGATCACCGGCATCTTCTTCGTGTGCGCCTTGATCTCGGCGATGCGTTCCCAGTCGGCGCTGCCCTTGAAGAAATCTTCCGCCACCCGGCCGTGCACGGTCAGGGCCGCGGCGCCGGCTTCTTCGACGGCGCGGGCGACGTCCAGCCCCGTGATGCAGCCGCGCTTGCAGCCGAGCCGAATCTTGGCCGTCACGGGCGTGGGCGCGCAGGCCTTCACCACGCGCGCCACGATCGCGTGCACGCGGGCGGGCTCGGTGAGCAAATAACTGCCGCTGTGGGCCTCGGTGATCTTCTTCACCGGGCAGCCGAAGTTCAGGTCCACGACGCTGACGCCATATTCGAAGGCCAGCCGCCGGCCGACCTCGGCCAGCGTCTCCTCGTCGTTGTCCCACATCTGCACAGCCAGCGGGCGCGGCTCGTCCCGCACGCCCCACAGGCGGTCGGGCGAACCCTTGACCCCGCCGACCATGCGCACGAAGCCTTCGGCCGAGATCATCTCGGTGGCCTGCAAGCCCGCGCCGCCGAATTCGCGGACGATGCGGCGGAACGCATAGTTGGTGAACCCCGCCATCGGCGCCTGCAAAATGGGCGGATCGATGCGCAGCGTCCCGATGTAGAGGGGCCGCAGCACCGGAACGGCGCGCGCCTGGGGCGCGGCTGGGGTTGCAAGTCCAATGCCTTCCATGGGTTCAAAGATACCCCATGAACCGGCCGCAAAAAAGTAATTGTTGGAAACCCGACGCCCTAAGATTACATTATATGAATGCGTAGTTTTTGCGGAGGATCACGCATGCGAAAGACCTGGTTGCTCGCCGGAATCCTGGGCTTGGCCTGCCTGAGCGGGCTCAGCCACGCCGACACGGTGTACCTGCTCAACGGCGGCGTGATCGAAGGACGCGTCACGCGCAAGGACGGCAAAGTCTACATCGAGAAGCCCGACGGCATCGTGATCATCCCCGAAGACCAGATCGATTACATCGAACCCAAGCGCACCATCCTGGACGACTACGAAGACCGGCTGAAAGAGATCGCCAAGAAGGCCGACGGCCAGGGCGAATCCTACGCGCAGCTCGGGCAGTGGTGCGCCGAGAACAAGCTCAAGAACCAGACCCAGTTCTCGTTGAAGAAGGCCCTGGAACTCGACCCCGACAACGCCACCGCCCGCACGGCGCTCGGCTACGCCAAGTACGACGGCCGCTGGATGACGCTCGACGAGATCAACCAGGTGCGCGGGCTGGTGAAGCACAAGGAATCGTGGGTGACGCCCGAAGCCAAGTCCGACCTGGAAAAACTCGAGGCCGCCACCAAGTACGAGAACGCCAAGGCCGAGAACGAACGCCTGCGCCTGCAGCGCGCCGAGGCCGAACTCCAGGCCGCCAACGCCAAGGCCGACGCGGCGCTGGCCGAGACCGAAGCGCTGCGCGAACAGTACAAGTACCGCGACGGGTACGGCGGCTACGGCGGCGTGGTGTACGTGCGCCCCGGCGGCGGGCACAAGCCTCCGGTCGAGAAGCCGGTGGTGCTCGGCCCCGGCGACCGCGCGACGATCACCGACGCGAACCCCATCAACGGGACGAAGTACACCAAGCCCGACGGGACGAGCGCGAAGGTGCTGACGATCTACCGCGAGGGCGCCCCGCCCGTCACCCGCCCCCTCTACGGCGAAGCGCCGCAAATCATCGACCCGAACGCGCCTCCGGCCCCCAAGAAGTAGCGGCGGACCAGGCACCTTCCATACCGGCCCGGCCCAGCGGCCCGGGCAACTGCCGCTATAATCCCCGCATGTCCGCCGCCACGGTTCCCACACTGCGCATCGGTAGCCACGAAATCCGCGGGCGCTTCGCGCTCTCGCCCATGGCCGAATTCACCTCCTGGCCCATGCGGGTGCTCAGCCAGGAGTACGGCGCGGCCTTTGCCTGCACGGAGATGGTCAAAGCCAAGTTCGTCGCGCAGCGCCACGACGAGACGATGCGCGAACTCCGCCGCCACCCCAGCGAACGGCTCTGCGGCGGCCAGGTCTGCGGCGGCCAGGAGGACGAACTCGCGGCGGCCGCGCGCATCCTCGTCCACGAACTCGGCTTTCCCTTCGTCGATTTCAACATCGCCTGCCCGATCCGGCGGATCATCTCCGACGGCGCCGGCTCCGGGTTGCTCGGCGATCCCCCCAAGGTCGAACGCCTGGTGCGCATCTTGCGCGAGGCCTCCGCGCCCGCCCCCGTGACCGTGAAGATGCGCTCGGGCCTGGACGAAAAGAACATCACCGCCGTCGAGGCCGCGCTGGCCGCCGAGGCCGGCGGCGCGGTGCTGATCGCGCTGCATCCGCGCACGGCGCGCCAGGGCTACGGCGGGCTGGCCGACCATTCGGTGGTCGCGAAGGTCAAGGCGGCCGTGAAAATTCCCGTCGTGGGCGGCGGCGACATGAAGACCCCCGCCGACGCCGTGCGCCTGATGCGCGAGACCGGCTGCGACGCCGCGTACTTCGCCCGCGCCGCCATCGGCGACCCCTGGATCTTCGCGCGCGCCCAGGCCCTTCTGGAGACCGGCGCCGAGCCGGTGGGGCCTACGGTGGACGAATGGCGCGCGGTCTTCCGCCGGCACGCCGCGTTGCTGCGCGAACACCTGGGCGACCGCGAGGCCTGCCTGCATCTGCGCAAGCTCAGCCGGGAGTACGCCAAACGCCTGGCGGAATCGTCCGCGCAGCGCCTGTACGCGAGCCTGCAGAAGGTGGAAACGATGGAGCAGTTCGAGGACGCGCTGGCGCAGATTTCCTAAGGCATACCGGAAGGACTGGGCGGAAAATAAAACGGGCGGCCCGAAGGCCGCCCGTTGCTGCTTGGATCGAGCGGGAACTTACCAGGCGACCTGGAAGTTCGCGACGAGGCTGTTGTTGCTGACCTCGCGGAGCTGGCGGTGCTGGTTCTGCGGCCCGAAGACCTGATCGGGGGTCTCTTCGCCGACCCAGTTGTAGTTGAGCTGGATCTTGGCGTTGTTGCCCACGATGTAGTAGTTGAAGCCCGCGGTGAAGACCGTCGTGCTGAAGACATCGAGCTTGCGGTTGACGTTGGTCATGTCGCCGAAGCCCGTCAGGCCCGTCACCGACGAATCCGACGCCGCCAGGTTGTGGTGGAAGAGGTTCTGCATCTTCTCGTAGCGGAAGACGAACTCGAACGGATTGAACCACTTGCTGACCTTGTCCTTGAACACGCTGTCGCCGATCTTGTAACCCGTCGCGACGTACCAGCCCTGGACGCTGAAGGGCGCGGGGTTGAGCGTCACGACGCCGTTGCCGGTCACCACTTCGCCGGGGGCGAAGCGATCGCGGTACTGGCCCCATTCGCCGCGCAGCCACCAGCCGCGCACCGGGCCGCCGGGCATGTAGGCCGCCCAGGCGTACATGAGCTGGTGCACCGTGCGGTTGCGGTTCAGGCCGTCCACCGGCTGATTGAAGGGGTAGTGCCCGGCGGCTTCGCCGCCGATGCCGTGCATGATGCTGTAGCCGAGTTCCAGGCTGCCCCAGGTTTCCTGCTTCCACAGCGGGCGGACCAGGAAGCTGGCCACCCAGTCGCGCTCGTCGTTGTCGTCGGCGCGGTTCTGGCGCTGCTGGAAGGCCGTGCCCGAACCGTCAAACGCGCCGAGCCAGTACTGGAAGCGGTCGTCCCACCACGAACCGTGGACCATGCTGCCCAGGTCGCGCATGTCGGCGAGCTGCGTGATCATCGAGCGCTCGACGAAGTCGAGCTGGCTGCTGTCGCGCGTGCCTTCTTCGCCCAGGCGGCGCTTGAACTGGCCGACGGTCGTGTCGTGGTGCGGGAAGATGCCGTGCACGTTGATGTAGGCGTCCTGCAGCATGCGGTTGGCCTGCCCGGCGCCGGTGCGGACGTCGTTGTTGCGGAAGTTGCCGATCTGTTCGGCGCCGGAGATCGCGCCGTTGCCGCTGGTGTCCACCGCGCCGACGTTGTAGTTCGCCACGCCGTCGCCGCTGATCACGTTGCTCGTGTTCTGCTGGATGCTGGGGAAGGACGTCGCTTCGCGGGCCGGATCGATCATCACCACCGCCGTGAAGTTCTCATGGATGTCCATGGTGAACTTGATCTCGGCGCGGCGCACGCGGAACGAGTCGTTGTCCGCGACTTCGTTCGAGCCGATCTGGTTCGGCTGCGTGTACTTGTCGTCGTCCACCCAGCCGTGGTTGTCGTTCTGGATCGAGTAGTACCAGACCTGCACCAGGCCGCCGATCGTCAGCTTGCCCTGGCGCGAGACGGCTCCGGCGTTCGGGCCGTACTTGCGGTCCAGCGAGTCTTCCAGCGGGGAGCGCTGCCCGACGGGCGTGGTCATCGAGACCCGCTTGCGCAGTTCCTCGACTTCCTTCTTCAGCGCGTTGTATTCGGCGTCGGTTACTTCCGGCTTCTTGGGTTCAGCCTTGGTCTCGGCCTTGACGACCGGCCCGGCGACCAGAGCCGCGATGAGTGCCAGACCTGCCCATCCGCGATTCACCGGCATCTGCAACCTCCTGAGTTGAACGGAACTACCGATTTGCGGTTCGGAAGCGCTCGCGCGCCAACCGCATGCGTCCGCTAACACGGCATGTACATTTGCAGCAAACTGTTAGGAGTCTAGCTTCTGGACAGGGAGCGTCAAGTGCCATGTGTACTGATTTTTCGATGCTTTCAAAATGACTTAAGACTTGAACTGTAAAAGAGTTGCGATATTCGATCCGGCCCTCATGCTTGGGCACGTTACCCGTATTGCACGCACCCGTGCAGAATGTCGGAAGCCTGCGCAATCAAACAAGTTGCTCCCAAGGCTCGCGCGGTCCCTACCTCTTTAAGGATGCTGGTCGTAGGCCATCGTCGAAGGACGGCCGGCGGCCTGGGGCAGCGAGGCCAGGAAGCGTTCCTGCAACTGCTTGCGGTATTCGTAGGTCTTGGGGTAGTTCGGGCGGATGCGCAGGACGTTGTCGAACTCCCGCACGGCCTGTTCGAAGTAGGCGCGCTTCAAGTCCGCCGAACGTTCCTGCGCGCCGGCGTTCCAGTAGGCCACGGCGAGCGCCTGGCGGTAGTCGGCGTTGTTGCTGTCCAGTTCGACGGCCTTCTCGCGGGCTTTGGCTTCGTCGGGGTACGCGCCGATCCACATAAAGAGGATCGCGGTCTGCGTGGCGGCCTGCCCGCCGAGCGCGCGGTCGTATTCGGCGGCCTTGACGGTCAGGTTCAGCGCGTCCTGGAAGTACGCGGGGGACGCGACGCGGCGCGTGGCCGGGTTGATGCTCTTCAGGCCCAGCACGCGGCCCAGCCCCAGGCAGGCGCGCGCGGACTTCGGGTCGATTTTCAGCGCCTGGCGGAAGTCGGCTTCGGCGTCGGCGACGCGGTTCTGTTCGAGCGAGGTCCAGCCGCGTTCGGCCAGGGGCGAGGCTTCGGGCGGGGCGAAGACGATGCGCGCGAGGACGGCGACCAGCACCACCGCCGCGAGCCCGCCGCCGACGGCCACGAGCATGCCGCGGTTGGCTTCGGCCGCCTTGACGTAGCGGGTAAAGCCCTGGTTCGAGCGCGCTTCGACCGGCAGGCCGTCGAGGAAGCGCTTGATGTCTTCGGCCAGCGCGCGGCCAGTCGCGTAGCGGCGGTCGGCGTTCTTTTCGAGGCACTTCATCACGATCGCGTCCACGTCGCGCGGGACCTTGGGGTTCACCTGGCGCGGAGGCTTGGGCGCGTCCTTGGTGATCTTGAGCATCAGGCGCAGCGCGTTGTCGGCCTGGAACGGCGGGGTCGCGGTGAGCATCTCGTAGAGCACCGCGCCGAGGGCCCAGACGTCGCTGCGCGGATCGATGGCCTTGCCGTCGCCGCGGGCCTGTTCGGGCGCCATGTAGGCGGGCGTGCCGCAGACGAGCCCCGAGGCGGTCAGGCGCGTCACTTCGTCGAGCGACTTGACGAGGCCGAAGTCGGCGACCTTGGGCGCGCCGTACGGCCCGAGCAGGATGTTGGCGGGCTTCAGGTCGCGGTGGACGTACCCGGCCTCGTGCAGCGCGCCGACGGTCTCCGCGACGGACTGCATCAGCACCAGGCAGTCGTTGACGGTCAGGCTCTTTTCCGGAATCAGCTTGTCGAGCGAGCGGCCTTCGACGAGTTCCATGGCCATGAAGGGCTTGCCTTCGATCTCGCCGACCGCGTAGATCTGCACCATGCCGGGCAGCGAGAGCGCCTTGGCGGTCTCGCATTCGCGCCGGAAGCGTTCGGTCTCGAGTTCCCCGGCTTCGTCGCCGTCGAGCAGCACCTTCAGCGCCAGGCGGCGGCCCGAGGTCTGTTCCTTGGCGCGGAAGACCGCGCCGACGCCGCCGCGCGCGATCTCGCCTTCGATCTCGTAGGGCCCGAAGGTCCCTTCCAGCAGCGGGCGGCGGCGCGAACCCGACTGCGTCGGGGCCTTGGCCGGAGGCGCCGGCGGCGGCGCGGGCGGCGGCGTGACCGCGGGCGGTTCGGCCGAGGAGGCCGGCTTCTTCGCTTCGCCCTGCGCGGGCGCGTGCATCACGCGGTCGGAATCGTGGGCCTGCTTCGCGGGCACGGCCTCGCGCGCGGCGGGCGCGGGAACCGCGGCCGGAAGCACGGGGCTTGCCGCGGGCGTCGCGCGGCTCCAGATGTCGCCGTATAAGGCCTTCGCGGGCACGTTCGCCGGCTTCTCGGGGCTCCGGGGCGCGCCCTGTTCCGCGCCCATCGAAAAGACCGGGGCCTTGGTCGCGGTCTGGCGGCGTTCGTCGATGTCCACGCGCGGGCGTTGAGGCCGGGAGGATGCCGCGAGCCGCGGCCCGGCGAACGGTTCGGGCACCTGGCCCGATTCGGCGACCTGCTTGAGCGTCTCCGCGCGGAAGCGCGCCGTCGTCGTCGAGGCTTCCAGGAAGGAACTGGGCGCCTGCGGCGCGGTGCGGGTCTCCAGGTCCGCGCCCGGCAGGACGCTGGACGGCGGCGACGTGACGCCGGATTCGGGTTCGGGCGAAAGCTCCTCGGGCGCGGTCTCGGGCATGCGCGAGGACGCGGCCGCCGCGGCCGCCGCCGCGGAACGCGCCAGGCGTTCGGCGATCGGCAGGTGGACCTTCGGCGCGGCGGGGACGGCCTCTTCGGCTTCGTCGGCCATGAAGGGCAGTCCGCCGGTCTTGGTCTCGGGGGAGGCCGGCGCGGCGGGTTCGAGCGGTTCGACGGTGCGGATCACGTTCCCGAGCGCGATCGTGCCGCGGTCGTTCACGAACGGCGCGCCCGCCGGCGGGCGGCGTTCCGCGCGCGCCTGGAACTCTTCCTTGGGCAAATAGGCCGCCGCGTTGAAGGCAATTCCGCAGGAGACGCAGTTGATGGCGTAGTCGTCGCGGCTGATCCTGGCTTCAAATCCGGTCTTACAGCACGGGCAGACGACGCGCACCATGGAGATGTCCCCGCATTGCACCTTGTAGATAGAAGGCGCGGGCCACGCCCAAAGGAAACCCAAGCATGCATCGTCCAACCAAGCCCCCGGCTTGACGAGTTCAGCGGTCTTTTGGCGGGAGTTTTCGAGCGAGGCACGACTCGGGCAACCTGTGATAAGAAAAGATGTTACCGCTTAGCCCCGTCGTTCCGTCCTTCGTGTATTTTCGTGCCCTTCGTGGACCATCCGTTCGCAGTTGGCCGTTCTGCCGTTTGCCGTTCTGCTGTTTTGCCGTTCTGCCGTTTGGCCGTTCCTGGTTCTTGGCATCTTGCCGTTTGGAATTTTCCGGCGGCATCAGCCGCCGGATATGGCCTGAAAGATCGTGATCGTGTCGCCGTCCTTGAGGGGCAGGTCGAGCGTGCCTTCGTCGCGGGTGTTGTCGTCGTTGAGAAAGCAGAGGATGTGCGGGCGCAGCTTCCCGGATTCGCAAAGGTGGTGTTCGAGCGCCGGGATTTGGGCGTAGGCGTCGGCGAGCGCTTCCTTCAGGGTGCGTCCGGTGACGGACAAGCGCGTCGTGCCGACCGCATCTTTCAGCACGCGGGGCAGCATAAGCGTCGCTTTCGCCATCGGCTACACCACGGCGGCGCTGACGGAGAGCACCGGCGGCAGGTGCATGGCCGCGGCCTTCCACGAACGGCCCGCGTCGGCGCTCTGAAAAACCGTGCCGCTGCCCGTGCCGACGTAGACGCCGCACGGATCGAGCGTGTCGTTGGCCATGCCTTCGCGCAGGACGCTCACGCACGCGCCGTCGCCCGGCAGGCCGCGTTCGAGCGCCGTCCAGGTCTTCTTCTTCGCGTTCCACCGGTAGACCTTCATCGCCCCGGGCGTCGCGCGGAAGGTGTAGCCTTCCGGATCGAGCGGCACGACGTAGCACGCGTCGGGATCGGCGGGGTTCAGGGCCAGGCCGAAGCCGAAATCGAAGGGCAGGCCCGCGTGGATCGGCTGCCAGGTGTCGCCGTAGTCGTCGCTTTGGTAGACGCCCACGTGGTTCTGCTGGTAGACGCGCCCCGGCTTGGCCGGATGCATCAGCAGCTTGTGGACGCAGGTGCCGACCTGCTCGTTCTTGGGCGCGCCCTTGAACTTCGAGACCGCCTTGTTGATCGGCTTCCAGGTCTTGCCGCCGTCCTCCGTGCGGAACGAACCGGCCGCGGAGATCGCGACGATCATGCGCTTTTCGTCGCGCGGGTCGAGCTGAATCGAGTGCAGGCACATGCCGCCGTAGCCGACCATCCAGTCCTTGCGGCTGGGGTGGCGCAGCAGGCCCTCCACGGACTGCCAGGTGCGCCCGTCGTCTTCGCTGCGGAAGAGCCCCGCGGGCGCGGTGCCGGCGTAGAGCACCCCGCGTTCGGAGGCGCGGCCGGGTTCGATGTGCCAGAGCCGCTTGGAGGTGTTGCAGCCGTACTTTTTGGCGACCTTGAGCGCCTTCGGGAGCAGATCGGGCGCCTTGGGCGGGCGCTTGGCGCCTTCGAACTTGATCTTCTTGCGCCCGCTGCTGAACGCCGAGCTGCCGAAGACTTCGCTGGAGCCCGCCGCGTGCACGCGCGGCGTGCCGCGCGCATCCAGCACCGCGTGGTAGATCTGCCAGCCCTTCAGATACGGCCCCTCGACCTTCCAGTCTTTGCGCCTGGCGTTGGATTCGAGCAGAAAGAGCCCGCGCTTGGTTCCGACCGTGACGACGACGCGATCCGCCATTTCATGATTCCTTAGCAGTGAGCCCGCGCCTGCGCGCGGACTCGGCTCGTGGGTGATAGCACTCTGACGATAACGAAGGGGCCACCTCACGCCAGAAATATTTGTTCCTTTCGGGCCGCCACGCAGACGGTCCGAATGCACCGGGAGAGGCGGTTGTGCCCTCGCCGGTGCAGGGTACCCTGCTCCGCTGCGGCATCCTTATAAAGGAGGCGCCTATGGACGTTGCTCCGGCCTATGCGACGGGAAACCCGGTCCTAAAGGATCTCTGGGTCGATCCGGCCGCGGGCGACGACGCGGCCTCGGGGCGTTCGCGCGCGGAGGCGCTGCGGACGCTGGGCGCGGCGTGGGCGCGGATTCCGCGCGAAGGCTGCGCGCACGGCTGGCGGGTGCTCTGCGCGCCGGGCGTGCATCTTCCGCCTGACAACGGCCAGTGGCTCTTCGACGACCGCGCGTATGCGCCGGAACGCCCCATCGTCTTCCAATCCGAAAAGGGCGCGGCCTCCCTGGAACTCCCGCAGGTCCTTTTTCTGCGCTGCCGTGGCATTCAGGTGCTCGACCTGACGTTCAAGGCCACGGGCAACAAGCAGGTGATTCCCAGCGACAACATCGTGCTGCATTTCGTCTACAGCCAGGACGTGCTGGTGCGCGGCGTCACCGCCGTGGGCCTTGAAGGGCCGAACGGCCTGCCGCTCCTGACGGTCAAGGCCAACCAGTGCCAGCGGGTCTACGTCGAAGACTGCGATTTTTCCGGCGCAGGCGGCAATGCGCTCAATTTTGGCGCGGTGCATTACGGGCACGTGGTCCGCAGCCGCTTCCACAAGACCGGCGCCGAATGCATGTACGTGAAGGGCGGCTCGGCGCACCACCTGATCGCCGGCAACGAGATGTTCGACGGAAAGAACCACGGTGTGCTGGCCGGGCAGGGCACGGGCTTCCAGTACATGATCCCGCCGTGGCTGCATTACGAAGCGTACGACGTGAAGATCGTGAACAACGTCGTCCACGACGCGGGCAGCGGGATCGCGACCACCGGCGGCTACAACATCCTGCTCGCCTGGAACACCTGCTACCGCGTGGGAACTTCGCGCGACACGATCGTGATCGGCATGGGCGGGCACGGCTGGTTCGGCGAACGCCCGAAGATCGTGGACGAATACTTCGCGCTCGGCGGCTGGTGCACGCCCGAGGGCACTGAGCTGTACAACATTCCGTGCAAGAACGTGACCGTCTGCAACAACGTCATCTACAACCCCGACGGTTTCGAATCGCGCCACGCGCACATCGGCCTGAGCGGCCCGGTGAAGAATCCGCCGGGCTGCAACCTGCCGGAGTATTCGCGCGCCGACGACGGCCTGGTGCTGCGCGGCAACGCGATCTGGAACGGGGCGAAGGACAAGCCGCTGCTCGACGACGTGGAGAACATGTACCACCTGGCCGCGCGCCCCACGGCCGACGCCGCCGCGATCCTGCGCGAGAATGCCGTGAATACGCTGCGCCCGGAACTGATCGATCCCGAACGCGGCGACTTCCGCCCCGTGCCGGGGGGCTCGCTGATCCGCTTGGCGCCGACCGAAATCGCGGATTTTCCCGGCGGCGACGCCCCCACGCGCCCGCCGGTGCCCGCCGGCACCCTGGACAACGCCGTGCCCCTGGACCGCGCGGGCCGCCCGCGCGCCCAGAACAACTGCATCGGCGCGTACGCATTCTGACGTGCCAGAGATGGAGCCACCTCTGGGATTTGAACCCAGGACCTATGCTTTACGAAAGCATTGCTCTACCGCTGAGCTAAGGTGGCGCGGAGAGGCCGCCGCGGAGGGGCGCGGGCGGGCGCTCGCCTGCAAGAGGGGTGCTACCATAAGGGGCGCGGCGATCCCTGTCAATTCGAGTGCGCGGAAGTGCGGCCGGCCGGATTGCATCCACCGCGCTCGGTTCCACGCGGCCGCGGAACGCCTTGTTCCCGGGCGGAGAGGATGGTACACGTCCCTGACCCGCGTCCGTTCAGGGAGGTGCGCCGTGGCCAAAGACAGCCGTTACATCCAGATCGCGTTCTCGATCCAGAACATGCTGGAAAGCGACGGGAAACTCGACGAGACGGAGCTGGATCAACTGCTTACCATGGCCCTGAAGGAC
>JAHCJK010000083.1 GCA_026184295.1 Planctomycetota bacterium | reverse complement strand
ACTTCGGCCGCGTTGTTTTCCAGCTCGGGCGCGAGTTCCGCGATGGCCTTGGCCTGCTTTTCGATCTCCTTCTTGGTCAGGACGCGCTGCGCGCCGCGGTCGAACCAGGACTGCTTGTCGGGTTCCTCGCGGATTTTTTCGTCGAAGGCCGTCATCACCGACTCGTGCGTCTCTTCGATGATCGGGATCGCGCCCACGTTGCCGCGCAGCGCGATCGCCGGCATCAGGCGCGTGCGCACCTCGATCGCCTCCGGGCGCGTGTAGCTGATGCGGAAGGTCTCGTTGGCCTTGGGGCAGTACGCGCGCAGTTTCTCGATCAGGCCCGCGCGCTCGAACTCGAGCGCCTCCCCGAATTTCCCGATCAGCGCCGCGATGTCCATGTTCTCCTGCGGCGTCAGGCGGTCGATCCGCTGGACCTTGCGGCGCGCGGCCAGAATCGCCTTTTCGTCCAGGCGTCCCCCGCCCTTCACCGGCTGGGCTTCCGCGGGCGTCTCGGGCGCGCCCGCCAGGACTTCCGGGTTGGCGACGGTCTCGCGCGGAATCCTGATCACGCCGAAGTCGGTCTTGACCGAGACTTCCTTCTCGTTCGCGGCCACCACCGTGCCGCGGATGACTTCGTCCTTGGTAGTCTTGATCTCGACCTCGGCGCAGAACGCCCGAGGCGCGAGCGCGCAGAGCGCCAGGAGCAGCAGCATTTTCATACGCACCCCTTCGCGCCGGCGAGCGCGCGAATGATCTCGATTTCGGCGGAGATATTCCCCCGGCCGTCGGTACGAAGTATAGCGCGAAACCGTTTGCTGGGGGTCGCGGAAAAAGATGACGGCGCCGCAGACCGCAGAAGGGACCGGGGTGCTCAGCAGTTCACGGATGCCGCAGGACCACGCTCGCCGCTCGTAGTGATCGAGGGCCGCGCGGGGCGTCCGGGGCGCGCGCATCGCGGCGGTCAGGCCAGGGCCCAGGCGGCGGCGAGGGTGCGCTTGCTGTGCGCGAGAATCCAGCGCGGGTCTTCCTTGTGCGCGGCCATCGGCTTGACCTCGAACGAGAGGATCGGGCGCTTGGCGCCCAGGTAGCCGGTAAAGACGAGCGCGCGGAGGTACTCGGCCAGTTCGGCCACGTCGTTCTCGCCGCCTTCGCAGCCGAAGCGCGGGTGCTCGTCGCCGTACGCGGGATGCTTGGGGTCCTTCATCACGCAGTTGCCCATATGCGCGTGGGTCAGGAATCCGCGCGCGCCGTGGACGCTGTGCTGGCTGTTCTCGCCCAGCAGCGGCAGGTGCGAAAGGTCGAGCATCAGGCCGAAGTTTTCGACTTCGCAGCGCACGCGTCGCGCGGCGGCGACGCATTCTTCGACGGGGCCGAGCAGCGAATTCTTCGCGTAAGGCTGGCGGTCGAACTGTTCCATCGCGACGTTCAGGCCGTGCTTCTTGGCCTCGCGGCAGATTTCCACGGTCGATTTGACGAAGATGTCCAACTGCGCGGCGCGCTTGGCGGGTCCTTCGTCCGGTCCGGCCAGGATGCCGATGCCCACCGCGCCCATCTCGGCGGCTTCGGCGATGCCCTTCTTCACTTCATCGATCGACTTGCGCGTCAGCGCCTCGTCGGTGGAATTGATCGAGAGTTTCTGCGAGAGCAGGATCGGCTGGCAGCCGAAGGCGAGCGTCAGGCGGGCCTGCTTGAGCAGGTCCTTGGCGCGCGCGCGCGTGGCCGCGTCCTTGATCCAGGTGATCTCGAGGACGTCCAGATCGGTGTCGCCGGCCAGGTGTTCGAAGCTGGCGAGCAGCGGTTCGGCGGCAAGTTCGCCCTTCAACGCGCCCTGGTAGAGCATGAAATGAACGACTCCCAGTTTGGCGTAGGAAGCAAAGGCGTCGCGCATGGCTGCTGGTTCTCCTAACGTATAGACGAGGGAAAGCGGCTCCCTATATACGGGATTCCGCGGGCTAACGCAAAGGGACGGAAGCCCTCCGATGCGGTCTGACGCGCGCCAATCTTTTTCTTCTGTAAAAAAGCCCGGAAATTCCGGCCTTCACGGGGTATCGACGCTTGACCGGCGCGCACAAATCACAAGACTGATGCGCGCTCCGAAAACGAACACCCAGAGGAACCCGACGATGACGACCGCCGAAGTGACCCGCTCGAAGGCCGGCAGCCACACCGAATCGTGGCGCGCCCAGTTCCACAAGGACGAGACGATCCAGCGCGTGCGGCCGAAGGAATTCAAGGGCTACCTGCCGAACCCGCACCGCGGGACGACGACCTTCCAGCGCTTCAACGGCGACGAACTCTACCCCGGCCTGCACTGGGACGACAGCAAGGGGCCGCTCGAATTCGCGCCCTTCAACGGCGATCCGCTGACGCTCCACAACCCGCGCTACCCCGACACGACGCTCTCGTACTGCCGCTGGCTCTGGTCGGTGATCGAACCGAAGAAGGGCGAGTACCGCTGGGACGTGATCGACGGCGCGCTGAACGCCGCGCGCGCGCGCGGGCAGACGCTGCAACTGCGCGTCCAGCCCTACATCAACGACGACATGCCTGCGTGGTTCTGGAGCATGGGCGGCAAGACCGACCCGAAGGCCAGCCGCCGCGAACCCGACCACAACCATCCTTCGTACCTGAAGCACTGGGGCGAATTTCTCCGCGCCTTCGCCAAGCGCTACGACGGGCACCCGGTGCTCGAAAGCTTCGACATCGCCTACGGCGGCGCCTGCGGCGAATGCGGCGGCAACACCAACCGCGCGACCGCGAAGAAACTCGTCGATGTCTGCATGAAGGGCTTCAAGAAGACGCCGCTGATCTCGATGCTCGGGACGTTCGGCTGCGAATACGCGAGCAAGTTCACTCAGATCGGCTGGCGCGCCGACTGCCACGGCGACATGCGCGTCGAAGGGCGCGGCTACGTCCCCGAGGGGCTCTGCTGGAACCACATGTTCGACGCGTACCCAAAGGAAGTCTTCGAGAACGGCGTGAGCGAGACCTGGAAGACCGCGCCGGTGACGCTCGAGACCTGCTGGACCGTCGGCTACTGGGAAAACAAGGGCTGGGACATCGACTGGATTCTGGAACAGGGCCTGAAGTACCACGCCAGCGTCTTCATGCCCAAGTCGAGCTACATGCCGGAGAAGTGGCGCGAGCGGCTCGACGCGTGGGACCGGCGCCTGGGCTACCGCTTCGCCCTGCGCCAGATGATCCTGCCGCTGGAGGCCAAGCCCGGCACGCGCGCGAAGTACACGCTCTTCGTCGAGAACCTCGGCTGCGCGCCGATCTACCGCGATTACCCGCTGGCGCTGCGCTTCACGCAGGGCACGTCTTCGGAGATCGTGAAGCTCCCCACGGCCCCGCGTTCGTGGATGCCCGAGAATAATTACGCGACCGGTTCGTTTGCGATTCCGAAGAAACTCAAGCGCGGCACGGCCGCGGTGAGCATCGGGATCGTGGACGGGAAGACGCTCGCCCCGCGCGTGCTCTTCGCCAACGAAGGCTATAAAGGAGACGGCTGGCTGCCGCTGACGTTCATGGACGTCGTCTAGACGGGCGTCCCGCCCACGGGCCGCGAGCCCGGGGAAAATCGAATTCTTTCCATTTTGCGCGCATGATCCGGGTGTACTCAGAACACCTATGTGTGCGTATTATTGCCGTTTCTTCTGAACGCCCATCCGAGGATTATCCATGCGCGTTTTCGCGACGCTGGCGTTGGCCTGGTCCCTGCTCGGCGCGACACTCGCGGCGGGCGAGACGCCGCTTGGCTGGCGCAACGACGGCAGCGGGAAGTTTCCCCACGCGACGCCGCCGGCACAGTGGTCGCGGCGGAGCAAGGCCGTCGCGGGGCTGCGCACGCAGGTGGAAAAGCCCGCCGGCCCCGACGCGGGCAAGGCCGCGCCGATGCCCGGCGGCACGATCCACGAATGGCTCGTCCTTGGCCCCGTCCCCGTCCCCGAAGGCGTGAAGCCCGCCGAAGGCGACGCGCTGCCCGGCGAGACGGAGTTCGCGCCCGCGGAAGGCGACAAGGCCGGCGACCTGGCGTGGAAGAAGGCGCAGTTCTCTTCGGGCGTGATCGACTTTCAGGAAGCGCTCGGCAAGGCGGACAAGAAAGCCGCGTACGCCTTCGCGCACGTTTATTCCGAAGCCAAGACGGTGCTGCGCCTGCAGCTCACGCATCACGGCAGCGCGCGGGTGGTGGTGAATGGCAAGCAGGTCTACGCGACCAACGGGCCCTCGGGCGGACGCCCGAAGGTGGAACTTGCGCAGGGCTGGAACCGCATCCTGATCAAGGTCGTCGGCCACGACGCGTGGTACGCCGCGCCGAGCTTCTTCGGCTTCCAAGACGGGCCGTACGAGCAGACGAACATCGCCTGGAGCACGCCGATCGCGCATTCGTACACGTACTTCGGCGCGTCCAGCGGCGTGGGCGGGCCGATCGTGGTCAAGGACCGCATCTACCTGCTCGGCGAACTGGACAGCCTGTACTGCGTGAACAAGGCCGACGGCAAGATTCTGTGGATTCGGCCGACCGGATACTTCGAGGCCGCGACGGACGAAGACAAGAAGCACGCGGCCTGGGTCGAGGCCGCCGCCGCAGCCGACCTGCGCGCGGGGTTGCAGGCCGATCTTCTGGCCGGGACCCTGACCCAGGCAAAAAACGAGGCGCTGCAGAAGGCCGAGAAGGGCGTCTACGACGCGATGGCCAAGATCGATCCCGCCCGGTACAAGCGTTCGCCCGTGGACGTGGGCAACAGCGGGTACACGCCGGTGAGCGACGGCGAGCGCGTGTACGTCTGGCTCCCCAGCGGCGTGACGGCCTGCTACGACCTGGACGGCAACCGCCGGTGGATCCGCGTGGACAACATCCCTTCCTTCGAACACGGGTACTCGTCCTCGCCGGTGCTCGCGGACGGGAAGCTGATCGTCTTCATGCGCGACCTCCTGGCCTTCGACGCCAAGGACGGGAAGCTCCTGTGGACCACGCCCGTCGTGGACCGCAAAGGCAACAACCCGCCGGGGTACTTTCACGGCACGCCGCAGCCGTTCGAGGCCGGCGGCGCGTGGCACCTGATGCTCGGCAACGGCTCGGTGGCGCGGGTCTCGGACGGGAAGCTGGTCTATCAGGAAAAACGTTCGGGCAATCAGTCGATCTGTTCGCCCGTGCGCGAAGGCGGCGACCTGTACCTGGTGACGACGTGGTCGAATCAGTTCTTCCGCTACGAGGCGCCCAAGGCCGCGGCCGATCCGTTCGTGTTCGCCTCGGCCGAAGGCGTGCCGCTGAAGGGCCAGGCCTTCCCCAAGTTCTACCTCGACTGGCACATGGGCTCGCCCGTGGTCCACGACGGGCTCGCGTACCTGGTCAACAACAACGGCGTGCTGACCGTCGTGGAAGCCAAGACGGGCGCGCTCGTCTACCAGCGCATGCTCGATCTGGACAGCTTCCAGTCCCACAACGAATCTGCCGCGCGCGGGTCGGGCGTAAGCCCCGTGCTGGCCGGAAATCATCTGTACCTCTTCGGGAACACCGGGACCTGCGTGGTGATCGAACCGGGCCGGACCTACAAGGAAGTCGCGCGCAACCGGCTGGAAGGCGTCGCCGCCAAGGGCACGTGGGGCGAACGGCAGGAACGCTTCATCGCCAATCCGTGGTGCGACGGCAAGCGCATCTACGTGCGCGGCGAAGAGAATCTGTACGCGATCGAGGCGAGGTAATCAGGCGCGCTTGGCCGGCGGCGCGACGGTCTTGCCGTCCACCACTTCCACCGGCACGTTGATGCGCAGGCGCGACTGCGGCGCGCCGCCCATCATCTGGCGCAGGCGCCCCACGCCGACCTCGCCCATCTTGTGAAAATCGGCCTTGGCCGCCGTGAACTGGTACGGATCGGCGTCGTCCTTGCCGCCAAACGTGACGACCGAGAAGTCGCGCGGGACTTCGTGGCCTTTCTGGCGGAGCTGGTCGGTGACCGCGCGGGCGATGCCCAGGTCGCTGGCGAAGAGCGCCGTCGGCACCGGGCGCAGGGCGAGCACCTGGTCCGCGATGCTGGTGGGAGACTGGTGGGAGACGTTGAGCAGGTGCGAGCTGCGCAGAATCTGGCCTTCTTCCTTCAGCGCCAGGCGGCAGGCGTCTTCGCGTTCGGCCACGTCGGGATCGACGAGCAGTTCGTTGCTGCCGGTGGTCACGGCGCGGGAACTGCGCATGAAGCAGAGTTCGCGGTGCCCGGCCTGGATCAGCGACTTGGTCAGCAGATACGCCCCGGTGAAGTTGTCCACGACGACGCAGTTGAGCGGGATGTCGCCGGGCCAGTGGTCGAGCAGCACGCTGGGGACCTTGGAGTTCGCGAAGGCCGAGAGAATCTTGCGGTCCACGATGCCGAGCAGGATCACGCCGTCGAAGCCGGCGCCGAGAATCTGGTCGGGCGTGGGGAACGGCTTGCGGCTGTGTCCCGAGACGATGGTCAGCACGTCGCCGTTGGCGAGCACCGCGTGTTCGATCGCCTGAAGGCTGTCGCGGTAGCAGGAGGCCGAGAGCAGCGGTCCGGGCCCGGCGTAAAAGAGCACGCCGAAGAGCTGCCGGCCTTCCAGCGCCTTCAACCCCTTGGAACCCTTGAACGTCGAAGATTCCTGCGACGACTCGGCGGTCGGTTCGGATTCGGTATGGCGTCCGGATTGCGCCTTCACGAAGGTGCCGCGCCCGCGTTCCAGGCTGATGTAGCCTTCATCCGCAAGCTGCCCCAAGGCGCGCCGGACGGAGTTGTAACTGATCTTGTAAGTCTTGGAGAGCGCTCGCACAGGCATGACGGGGTCGCCCGGCTTCAGGACTCCGGTGGAGATCTGATTGCGCAGGTCTTCCACCAGATTGTCGGTGACAAAAGAGCCCCGAAGTGGCGTCACTCCGGTCGCATGTACATCCGCTTCATCGGTAGTCATGGTCGCACCCCGGCCCCACCCATAACTATAAACTCAGTAGAGATTCACCACCATATCAGATTGTGGTCACCAAGGTATAGCTGTTAATCCAAAGATGTTACTGATTTTTGGCGCCGGCCTCTTGGAAAGGGACCGGCAACTGATAGGAATGCGTGCGGGTCTCAACCGAAATCAAACCATAGGGAGCGTGCCATGGGAGCCAGCGAGACGGCCAAGATCGTCATTACCGAAAAGGAAAAGGCGGAACTGCATCGGGAAGCGCTGCGCCGTCCGGGCGACGACGAGGTGCTCGTGCGCGCCACCTGCAGCCTGATTTCCACCGGCACCGAGACGATCTGCTACGGGCGGCGCTTCGCGCCCGGCACGCACTGGGACCAGTGGGTCAAGTATCCCTTCCAGACCGGCTACAGCCACGTCGGCGTGGTCGAAGAGGTCGGGCGAAACGTCAAGCAGTTCAAGCCCGGCGACCGCGTCGGCAGCACGCACGCCCACAGCCAGTACGTCGGCGGCTCGCCCTCGGGCTTTTACGCCATCCCCGACGGCGTGAGCGACCGGGACGCCGCGTGGCTGACGCTCTCCTATATTGTCCAGAACGGCGTGCGCCGCGCGCAGCACGCGATGGGCGAAGACGTCGTCATCGTCGGGCTCGGGCCGCTGGGGCAGCTCGCGCTGCAGTTCGTGCGGCTGCTCGGCGCGCGGGTGATCGTCGCGGTCGATCCGGATGCCACGCGCCTGGAGATGGCCCGCATGCACGGCGCGACCCACACGCTGGCCGTGGGCGTGGACGCGGCCGTCGAACCGGTGAAGGAAATCACCAAGGGCCGCCTGGCCGACGCGGTGTACGACATGACCGGCAACGACAAGGTCTTCGCCGCCGCGCAGCACCTGCTGCGGCGCTTCGGCAAGCTGGTCCTGATCGGCGACACCGGCACGCCCGCGGGGCAGTTCCTGACCGGCGACGTGATCCGCAAGAGCCTCCAGATCGTGGCCTCGCACGCGACCAACACGCCGCCCGAAGAGACCGACTGGTCCCACTGGACGCGCGCGAACATGATCCAGCTCTTCTACAGCTACCTGCTCGACGGCCGCATGAAGGTCTCGGACCTGAACACGCACCTCTTCTCGCCCGTGGAATGCCAGGACGCCTACCAGAAGCTCCTGCACACCCGCGCGGGCACGATGGGCTGCCACTTCGACTGGACGAAGGTCTGAATCGCCGGTTCGGGGCGTGACAAAGGCCCCCGCACGGCGGTTCATGCTTTCGGGCGGCCTTCGTTCACGGCCCGGGAGTCTTCCCATGGCGGTCGGCACGCACAAGGCGAGTGTTCTCATCGCGCTGGGCGCGGGGCTGTTGCTGTCGGGCTGCGACCGCACCCACGACCCGCGCGACGAGGACGAACCGCCCCCCGCCCCGCTCCAGGCCACCACCGAAGGCGGCCCCCGCGACGAACGCGCGCAGAGCCTGGCCGAACGCGCCCGGCGGATTCCTTCCTCCGAAAAGGAAAAGCTGGACGGCATCGAGGCCGGCGCGTGGGCCGCGAGCGCCGAAGGCAACGACGGCGCCGCCGAGACCGTCGAACTGAAGGACGGCGAGGCCAAAGGCCGCCATCGCCTGGCCCTGGAACTGAAAGGTGGCGAGAAGGACTTCACCGCGTTTAAGTGCGAGGGCGCGTGGAGCCTGAAGACCAAGGACAAAGCCGCAACAACGGTGGTGATTTACAACGACACCGGCGGCGCGATGCGCTTCAGCGTCGCGTACTCCTTCGGCAAGGACTACGTCTGGTACGAGAGCCTGCCGTACGAACTGAAGGCCGGCTGGAACACCGTGCGCATCGACCAGACCGCGAGCGACTTCAAGACGCGCTCGTCGCGCTGGCAGCACACCGCGGGGTTCTGGATGGCCGAGGATTGCCGCGCGGTCTCGCTCGTCTTCCACGGCGGGCGCCGCACCGGCCGCTTTATCGTGGCGTACCTGGGCCTGGGCGAGACCGGCAAGCGCTGACGCGCGGGCCTTGACACGGCCCGCTCAGGGGTTAGCCCATGAGCAGGGTGCCAGCCTCCAATTCCCGAACACAAAGGAAGAAAAGCATGGGAGCCTTGCGAGTCGCATTCATCGGAACCGGCAAGAAGCCCGAGAAGGCCAGCGCGATGGGCTACGGCATGGCGCAGATGCACGCCATGGCCTACCAGGCGCTGAAGGGCGAGGTCGAGATCGTCGCCTGCGCGGACATCGTGCGCGAGAACGCCCTGGCGTTCGCCGAGATGTACGGCGTGCCGGCGAAAAGCGCGTACACCGACTACCGCGAGATGCTCGCGAAGGAGCCGAAGTTCGACATCGTGAGCATCTGCACGTGGCCGCACCTGCACGCGCCGATGACCATCGCCTGCGCCGAAGCCAAGGCCGGCGCGGTGTACTGCGAAAAGCCGATGGCCTACAGCTTCGGCGACGCGAAGAAGATGCACCAGACCTGCGTGATGAACGGCACCAAGCTCCACTTCAACCACCAGCGCCGCTTCGGCAAGCCGTACCGCATGGCGCGCAAGCTGATCGACGACGGCGTCATCGGCAAGCTCGAACGCGTCGAGTTCACCTGCGGCGACATTTACGACTACGGCACGCACTCCGTCGATCTCAGCAATTACCTCAACGGCGAACAGTCCGCGAAATGGGTGATCGCGCAGATCGATTACCGCGAGGAGAAACTGATCTTCGGCGCGCACTGCGAGAACCAGGCGCTGGTGCAGTGGGAATACCAGAACGGCGTCCTCGGCCTGGGTTCGACCGGCGCGGGCGCGAAGCACGTCGCCGCGCACAACAAGGCCATCGGCAGCAACGGCGTGATCGAACTCGGTTCACACGACCCGGCCGCCAAGGAAAAGCCCGTGCTGCGCTACCGGACCTGGGGCATGAAGGACTGGGAGTACGTCGATACGCAGGGCGAACACCTGCACGGCCCCGGCTACATCGACCGCGCCATCGCGGACCTCGTCGCCTGCCTGAAGCGCGGCGAATCCTCGGAACTGGGCAGCGCCCAGGCCTTGCGCGCGACGGAGATCATCTTCGCCGCGTACCACAGCAGCCGCATCCACGGCCGCGTGGACCTGCCGCTGGTCATCGAAGGCCACCCGCTCGTGGCGATGGTCGAAGAAGGCCTGCTGAAGCCGCACAAGAAGCCGGCAAGCTGAACGCTACCGTCCGAACGAAGCCGCGCGAAACGGAGCCCACCGGGGCTCCGTTTCTTTTTCGGGCCTTCCGCATCCGGAGGCGATCACGAAATCGAGCCCGCGCATGCCGCGTATCTGCGCATGCTGCAAGCGCGAGCGCTCCGCGGCCTCGCGCGCTTCGGCCGGCGTGAGCGCGGCCGCCAGCGAATCGGCATACATGGCGAGTTGCGCCGGCGTGTAGCGAAGCACCCAGCGGCTGAAGGCGAGTTGCAGCCAGGCCATCGGCCGGCTCACGCGGCGCAGGTCCTTGATCATCACGCGGCCGCCCGGTCGAGCCAGGCGCGCGGCCTCGTCCAGCAGGCGGGCGGGCTCCGGGAGGTGATGCAGCACGAAGTTCGAGACCACCAGGTCGAACGCGCCGTCTTCGAACGGGACCGCGGTGGCATCGGCACGCACGAAATGCACGCGGTCGGCCACGCCGCGGGCCTGCGCGTAGGCCCGGCCCATCGCCAGCATCGATTCGCTCGCGTCGATGCCCCAGCATTCCCATCCGGGATGGCGCAGCGCGAGCTGCACCGGAATCCAGCCCGGCCCCGTGCCGAGATCGATCACCCGCGCGCGAGCGCGCCCGCCGCAGTCGGCCCCGATCGCATCCAGGAAGGGACGGTTGAGCAGCCACGCGTGCCGATGGATCATCGCGCGGTACTCGGCGGCTTCCTCGCGTTCGTGAATCGGCTTCGCTTCCAGGATGCGCGGCGAAGCCTTCTGCGCAGGAGCCTGCTCGCGCGCCAGTCCCGCGCAGGCCCGCAGGCCCTCGGCGAAGACTTCCTCGCGATCTTTCGCGCCGAGCCATTTCAAGAGTTCGTGGAAGGGACACCAGCCCGCCAGCGCGGAGCCGGCGGAGGCCGCGCCCGCCGCCAGCGCGCACAGCAGAAGCGGCGTCCAAGCCGTGCAGACCTCCGGAAGAACGAACGCGATCACGCTCGCCCCGCTGATCAGGCGGCCCCACCGGTCGGTGGTCCAGCAGCGGCGTGAAATCTCCGCGCGGAGCGTCAGGGCGGCGAGCAGTTCGGACGGCGGCGCAGGCATGATCGGATTCCTCGGTTGAATGCCCAGCAGGAGCGGAGCACGCGCCTACGCCACCGCCTGCGCCGCATGCCGTTCGCGCAGCGCCGCCATGCGCGACTTCATCTGAGGCGTATCCAGCCAGCGGTCGGGAATGTTCGCCAGGTCCAACCGCATGAAGACGGCCGGGGCGTTCGAGAGTCCGGCGACGGATTCGAAGCGCGTGGCCACCGTGACCATGTTCAAAAGACGCTTGTAGATGCGTTCGTGGCGCGGGTTGAAGGTGCAGACGCAGGTGTCCAGGTCGTTCATGACCCAGAACCGAATGGTCTCCTGGATCAGCGCCATCACGACGCGCGTGTCGGAGCGCAGATTCTCGCGCGTGGCGATGCGCCAGGAAGCAGCGAGCCGCCGGCCTTCGGCACGGATCGCGTCGCATTCGTCCTTGAAGTCGTGGTCCACATGGAGGCCGTTCGGGCCGTCGAGCGTCACCGCGTTGGTCCCGACGATCTCGCCGTCGAGTTCCGCGACGTAGACGGTGGTCTCGGGAATGCCGTCCAGATGCGGGTAGTGGACCAGGCGCCCATCGGGCTGAGGCGTGCAGTAGCCTTTCACGACGTACGCGTCGTGGGTGATGCGGTAGACCGCGTCCATGTCCGCCTCGCTGCGCGCTTCGCGAACCCGCAGGCTGGGTTCCGCGGCAATCAGCGCGTCGGCGTCGATGGCCTTCAGCGCGCGGGAGACGGCATTCGGGCGAAGCGTCCGCGCCTTCGCGAGGGAGGAAAGAGGCTGCTCTTCGTGCGACATGATCGGCTCCTTATTTTGGACGACAAGGCTCCCGGGCCGTCCTGCGGACGGCAGCGGCACGGCTTGAAAACTAGCGCAGAGCGGTTTGCCAGCGGCTCGCTAGCGGCTCATAGGAGCCGCGGTCTTGAACAGGATCGTGCGGGACTCCTGCGGCTCGGAAGACTTGACCAGCCGGGCGCGTACACCCGCAATATCGCGCGCCCCTTCGGGAATCTCGTCCAGGGAAATCGTTCTCACCGCGATGCTGTGCAACGCGAGGTTTCGGACGCTCACGCCCAGTTCCGCGCCTTCCTGCGGAGCGCCGTAATCCCAAAGCGCCCAGACATTCCCGCCGAGCATGCCGATGACATAGCGCCCGTCGATCAGGTAGAAGCGCGTAAGATAGAACTTCTGCACGTTCAATTTCGTCATGCGATCCAGGAGAAACGTCTCGCACGGCACGAGCCGGTTGTCGCGCAACAGGCGAAAAATGATTTCGCACGCTTCCGCTTGATAGCCCTTGTGCTCGACTTCGATCAGGAGCGGCTTCGCGGAAACCGTTCGCGGAAACTTGAGGTATCCGTTGCGGTCCGTTGCGGGAAAGGCAAGAATCTTCTTGCCCGTGTGCGCGCTGATGCCGTAGCGAAAATCGCCTTCGCGCGGCAGGACATCGGCCAGGTCGTTCTCGTCGAAGCTCCAGCGTTCGATCGCCGGCTCGGCGGGCGGCGCCTTTTCCGTCATCACCGCAACCGGCACGGGCTCGGGCGCATCCACCGCGGGCGCGGGCGCTTGGGCGTTGCCGGAGCCCATGGCGAGCCAGCCGACCACCGCCAGCGGGACCACCGCGAAAAACCCCCAGGCCATGCGCGCGCCGTGCATGCCTTGTGGGGCATAGGCGGGCGCGCGGCGCGAGACCTGCCGAGCCGCGTGAGCGCCGGCGGTGAGCAGATGTTGGGTCGTCAGCAATCCACGCAGGGTTTCGGAGGGGGCCAGCAACTGACCCTGGACAAGCAACTGCGGCAGCGCGACGGCGCCGGCGGTGAAGCCCGCCCGGACCATATGCGCGCGCATGAATTCGAGCCCCTGCGCGATCCGGCGCGCCACCATCGACTGCGAGAGCCCGATCATCGAGCCGACGTCGGCTTGCGTCATGCCCTGCATGAAGTGAAGCACCAGCGGCACGCGCTGCTCTTCCTTCATCGCGCCGAGCGCCTGGACCAGTTCCTCGCGGCATTCCGGATCCAAGTCCGCGCCCGCCTGCGTCGTCTGGTTGGACACGGGGCCCACCCTTTCCAGATACCTGCGGCTCTGCCGTTTGGCGCGGCGCGATTCCGAGCGCGTCAGCACGCGGGCCGCGTTCGAGATCAATCCGTACAGCCATATTTTGAAGGCGAGCCCGTCTTTTTTCGGCGCGCGCCTCACCAGTTGCAGAAACACTTCCTGGGTAATCTCATCGGCCAGCGCCTGCTTGCCGCACCGCGCATACGCCAGGCGGTAAACGAAGGTCTGATGGCGCTCCACCAGTTCGCCGAAAGCCGCTTCGTCGCCCTGCGCGTAATACCGATCCAGCAGCGCCTCGTCGCTGGTCTCGGTCTGCATGCTGGGCGAGGTTTCGGTCATGAGATCGGGCGCCTCCGGAGGCTCGCCGGCGGTTTCGCATCCGCCGCTCCCGAGCCTCACTGTGGTATGTACCACTGCGGAGAGGCTTATGAATAAAATAACTAGATATAAGACTTACCCGCAACTCATTATAAATAATTAGGTTATACGATCCATAACTGGCTATCCGCCAAAATAGTCGAACCAGCTCCGCGCGGTCTCGATCAGGCGAACGCGGTGAAGGGCCACGGCGCCGCCGTCGCGGCAGGCCGGCACCTGGGCGGCGATCCGTTCCCAGATCGTGCGGGCGATGTTCTCGGCCGTGGGCACGCGGTCCTTGAAGTACGGCGTGTCCAGGTTCAGGTGCTTGTGGTCGAAGCGCGCGTCGATCTCCCGCTTGAGCAGATCGTCGAGCTTGCCGATGTCCACGATCACGCCCGTGCGCGCGTCGGGTTCGCCTTTGACGGTGATCTCGGCGACGTAGTTGTGCCCGTGCCCGTTCGGATTGTTGCACTTGCCGTAGATGCGCCGGTTCTCGTCGTCCGAAAGACCGTCGGCGTGCAGGCGGTGCGCGGCGGCGAATTCGACGGAACGCGTGAGGTACACCATGGCGGGCTCCTTCCCTTCCAGTTCGACGGAGAGATCGGGGGATTCGCGCAGCAGCAACGCGGTCGCGCGCGCGCGCCCGATCTCCTTGGGCAACCGGGCCCAGAGCGCCTGCGCGAGGCGCTCGGTGGTGGGCACGGCGTCGCGGAATTCGGGCATCGAGACGTTGAGCATGCGGTGGTCGATGGGCGCGATCATCCGGTCGAGCAGGTCGTCGAGTGTCTTGATGTTCACGACCATGCCGTCGGTGGCATCGACCGGGCCTTCGATCGTCACTTCCAGGACGTAGTCGTGGCCGTGGCCGGAGGGTTCCGCCGCGATGCCGAAGGTGGCGTCGAGTTCGGCGCGCGTGAGCCCCGCGCCCTTGTAGACGTGCCCCGCGTTGAACGTGACCCGACGCGTCAGCGCCAGCATGCACACCTCCCGGCTTCCTTCATACGCGGCCCGCGGGCGCGGGACAACTCGCTAGAACGGCTTGCCCAGCGCCGCCGGCGCGCCGGTGCGCCTGCGCAGGGCGAAGACCAGCGCGAAGAGCGTCAGCAGGTACGGCAACATCTCGAGGATTTCCGGATGGACGTTCAGGCCCGAGGCCTGGAAGCGGTCGCGCGCCGCGAAGGCCGCGCCGAAGAAGACGCACGCCGCCGCCGTGCCCCACGCGCTGTAGCGCCCCAGCACCACCGCCGCCAGCGCGACGAAGCCGCGCCCGTTCGTGCAGTGCGAAGAGAACGAGGCCGTCTGCGAGATCGTCAGAAACGCGCCGCCCAGGCCCGCGAACGCCCCCGCCGCCAGCGCGGCCTTGAAGCGGCAGGCCGCGACGTCCACGCCGCTGGCCTGCGCCGCGCCGGGGTGTTCGCCCACCGCGCGCAGTTCGAGGCCGCGCTCGCTGCGTTCGAGGTAGAACCAGATCGCCGGCACGGAGAGAAACGCGAACCAGGTCAGCGCGGTCTGTTCGAAGAGGATCGGCGCGAAGGTGGGCGCGCGCAGGTCGGTCGAGCCGCCCCCGGCGCGGACGTGGTTTTCCAGCGCGCGGTAGGCCGAACCGGTCAGCCCCATGGCGACAAGGTTCAATGCCATGCCGCTGACGATCTGGTCGGCCTTCACCCGCAGGACCATGAACGCGAGCACCGCGGCCACCAGCGCGCCGGCCAGCATCGAGGCGCCCGCGCCGAGCAGCGGCGAGCCCGTGGACCAGGCGGTGACGAAACCGGCAAAGGCCCCGGCCAGCATCACGCCTTCGATGCCGATGTTCAGCACGCCGGAACGTTCGAGCACCGCTTCGCCCATCGCGGCCAGCAGCACCGGGGAACCGATGCGCAGCGTCGCGGCGAGGAACAAGAGGACGTCGTCCATCAGGCCTCCCCTCCCGCGTCCGCCGCGGCGCTCGCCGCCACGCGCGTGCCCGGCAGGCGGATTCCGCGCGAGAGCAGCGCCAGGATCACGAGGCCTTCGATGAGAAAGATCACTTCGCTGGGCACGTTGGCGCTGCGTTCCATCGCCTTCGAGCCGGTCTCCAGCAGCGCAAAGAGGAGCGCGCTGGGCAGCACGGCCAGCGGATGCAGCCCCGCCGCCAGCGCGACCGCGATCGCCATGTAGCCGTAATCGGGGTAGAGCTGCTTCGTCAGGCGTCCGGCGGCCATCATCGCCATCGCGCCGCCCAGGCCCGCCAGCGCGCCCGAGAGCGCGAAGACCAGCATGCGCACGCGTTCGACCGGAATCCCGCAGGCGTGCGCGGCCGTGGGGTTCAGCCCCGCCGCGCGCAGCGAAAGCCCCGCGCGGGTGCGGAAGACCAGCAGCCAGAGCAGCGCCACCGCGGGCAGCGTAAGGAAGACGCCGGCGTGGAACCCCGTGCCGCCCCAGCCGGCCAGCGCCGCGCCGTCGGGCAGGGGCGCGCCCTTGCCCTCGATCGTCGCCGGATCGCGCAGCAGAAACGGATAGCTGACCACGTAGCGCAGCAGGATCAGCGCGACCAGGTTCAGCATCAGCGTCGAGATGACCTCCGAGACCCCGCGCCAGCGTTTCATCGCGCCCGCGAGCATCGACCAGCCGGCCCCGGCGGCGGCCCCCGCCAATAAAAGGAGCGGGAGCCCCAGCGCGGCGGGCACGCCCTCGGGGAGCACGCGCGTGCCCAGCGCGGCCGCGGCGATCGCGCCGGCGACGAACTGCCCTTCCGCGCCGATGTTGAAGATGCCCGCGCGGAACGAGACCGCGATGGCCAGGCCCGAGAAGCAAAGCACCGCCATGCTCGCCAGGGTCTGCCCCCATGCGACCGACGACCCGGCCGAACCGCGCAGCAGCGCTTCGAAGGCCTGCCGCGGATCGGCGCCGCAGAGCTTGACGATCACCGCAAGCAGCAGCACCAGCCCGAGCACCAGGATCGGGCCGTGAAAGGTGGCGCTGCTCTTCGCCTGGGCGTTCCCGTTGGCCAACCGCGCTTCCTTTCTAGGTCTACGCGCCCACCATGGCGCGGCCCACTTCGTCCTTGGTCACGCCGCGCGCGCCGATCTCGCGCAGCGTTCCCTTGTAGAGCACCGCCACGCGGTCGGAGAGCCGCAGCACTTCGTCCAGGTCGGACGAGATCAGCAACACGCCCGCGCCTTCGCCGCGCGCGGCATGGAGGAGCTTTTCGTGCACCGCCGCCGCGGCGCCGACGTCGAGCCCGCGCGCCGGGTTGCAGGCCAGGATCACCTTCGGCTTGCGCGAGAGTTCGCGCGCGATGATCACCTTCTGCTGGTTCCCGCCGCTCAGCGCGCCCGCGTTCAAGTCCGGTTCGGGCGGGTGCACGCCGTAGGCCTGGAGGCGCTCGGCCGCCGAGGCGCGGATGCGCGCGCGGTCGAGGAACGGCCCGCGGCTGCACGGGCGTCCCGGCGAGAACGCGTCGCGCAGAATCAGATTCTCGGCCAGCGAGAATTCCAGCACCAAGCCGTCGCGGTGGCGGTCCGGCGGGATGAACGCGATCCCGGCCTCGGAGCGCGCGCGGACGCCGAGCGGCAGGAGGTCCCGGCCGAGCAGCCGGATCTGCGCGCCCGCCGAAGGCGCCAGCGTGCCTGCCAACGCGCCGGCGAGTTCGTCCTGGCCGTTGCCTTCCACGCCCGCGACGCCGAGCACTTCGCCCGCGCGCAGCGAGAACTCCGCCGCATGCAGGCCCGTCCCGCTGCTGAAATCCGCGCGCAGGCCCTTCACGTCCAACAGGATTTCGCCGCCGACGGGTAGCTCGCCCGCGGCCACTTCGCGGGCTTCGCCGACCATCTTGCGCGCCAGGTCCTCCGGCGTGAGGCCCTCCAGGCTGCCGGCGAAGACCGTCTTGCCCCGGCGCAGCACGGTGACGCTCGAGGCGAGCGCGAAGACTTCGTCGAGCTTGTGCGTAATGATGGTGATGGTGCGCCCGGCGTCGCGCAGCCGTTCCAGCGTCGAAAAGAGCGCGCGGACTTCCGGCGGCGCGAGCACCGCGGTCGGTTCGTCCAGCAGCAGCATGCGCGCGCCGCGCGCGAGCGCCTTCAGGATTTCGACGCGCTGGCGCAGGCCGACGGAGAGGTCCTCGATGCGCGCGCGCGGATCGACGGCCAGGCCGGTCTCGGCGGAGAGCCGTTCGACCTCGGCTTCGTACCTGCGCGCGTCGAAACGCAGGCCCAGGGGCGAGGCGCGGCGGCCCAGCGCGACGTTTTCGGCGACGGTCATCGCTTCGGCGAGCATGAAATGCTGATGCACCATCCCGATGCCGGCGGCAACGGCTTCGAGCGGCGAACCGAAGCGTTCTTCCTTGCCGAAGACTTCCACGCGGCCGGCGTCGGGAGCCAGCAGGCCCGAGACCACGTTCATCAGCGTCGATTTGCCCGCGCCGTTTTCGCCCACCAGCGCGTGGATGGAACCCGCGGGCACGGCCAGTTCCGCGCCGTCGAGCGCTCTGTTGGCGCCGAAGTTCTTGGCGATGCCCTGGCAGCGCAAGGCCGGCGGATTCGCGGGGGTTTCGGACATGGCGCCCTAGGTCTTACCTCACGCGCGCCCCGCGGCCAGTGGAAGCGCGCGCGGGTTCAGGCGAACGCGCAGCTCCGTGCCATGGCCGTGCGCGCCCGGCGCATGTAGGCGTCCCACGAGATCGTGCGCGTGCCGAACTGTTCCAGGTGCGGCGTCAGGTACTGGACTTCGAGCAGATCGAAGGATCGTTCGCGCAGGCGCGCCACCAGACCCGCGAGCGCGACCTTGCTGGCGTCGGTGACGCGGTGGAATTTGGATTCAGCGCAGAAGACCGCGCCGAGCTGCACGCCGTACGTCCCGCCGACGAGCCGGCCGTTCTGCCAGACTTCCACCGAGTGCGCCTTGCCCTGGCGGTGCAGCGCCCCGTAGACCTCGAAGAACTTCTGCCCGATCCAGACGGGCCGGTCTTCGGCGCAGCCCTTCATCACGCCCAAAAAATCCCGGTCGTAGGTGATCTCGAAGAGGCCCTTGCGCAGCGTCTTCTGCAGCGAGCGCGGGATGTGGAAGGCGTCGAGCGGGATGTACGCGCGCGGATCGGGCTTGTGCCAGGTGTACACGTTGAATTGCGGAATGAACATCGGGAAGAGCCCGTGGCGGTACGCCTCCTCGGTCATCTCGACGGAGATGGTGCGCGTGACCTGGACGATGTCGTCGAGCATGCGCGTATTATGCTCTGCGCCGGGGGTTGCGCCAGAGGCAGCCCGCACGTACGAACCTAAACCATTCGTGATCGGCCTCTAACAATCCTTTTCTAGCATCGCAGCGTCCCCGCTCCATCGCGCGCCCAGGCAACGCCTCCCGCAGGATGGCCACGCATGTCCGATCCTCGTTTCAGGCACCGTCACCGCCGCCGCAAACACGCGCGCGCCCGCCGCGAACTCCCCGGGGCCGCGCCGGGAACGCTGATCGTGAAGTCGGGCCCGAAGCCGACGATCCGGCTGCTCACGTATAGCGAGACGGCCATCGAAGAAAAGACCGTCGCCGAGATCGAGGACTTGAAGCCGTACCTGGAGGACCAGCGCCGCGTCACCTGGATCGACGTGCACGGCCTCGGCGACGAGGTCTCCCTGCGCCGGCTGGGCGAACTCTTTCGCATCCACCCGCTGGCCCTGGAAGACGTCGTCCACGCGCCGCAGCGCCCGAAGGCCGAAGACTACGACCATCACCTCTTCCACATCGCGCGCATGGTCGCCATCCGTTCGGACTACGGGATGGAGACCAGATCAGCTTCTTCCTCGGGCGCAATTACGTGCTCACCTTCAACGAAGGCTGGCACGCGCTCCACGCGCCCGAAGGCCACGCCCCCGCGCACGCGCCCACGGCCTCCTCGCTGGAATGCTTCGACCCCGTGCGCGCGCGCATCCGGCGCAGCGGCAGCCCGATCCGCCGGCACGGTGCCGACTACCTTTTCTACGCGCTGCTCGACGCGATCGTGGACAACTACTTCCCCTGCCTGGAGGCCTTCGGCGAGTTTCTCGAGACGCTGGAAGAAGAGACGGTCACGAGGCCGTCGCCGAATACGCTGATCGCGATCCATGCGGCCAAGCGCGAACTGCTGGACCTGCGCCGCATCCTCTGGCCGCAGCGCGAGACGATCAGCCAGATCATCCGCGACGAATCCCCGCTGCTCGGCAAGGAAGTGCGCGTCTACCTGCGCGACTGCCACGACCACGCGGTGCAGGTGATGGACATGGTCGAAACCTACCGCGAGATCGCCTCGGGGCTCCACGACGTGTACCTCTCCGCGCTCGGCCACCGCACCAACGAGATCATGAAAGTGCTGACGATCATCACGACGATCTTCATCCCGCTCTCGTTCATCGCCGGCGTGTACGGAATGAACTTCAACACCGAGAAGTCCCCGTGGAACATGCCCGAGCTGAATGCGTACTACGGCTACCCGGCCACGCTGGGCCTGATGGCCCTGATCACCGCCGGGATGCTCTACTTTTTCGTGCGCAAAGGCTGGATCGCGTTTGGCAGGCAGGACGACCTCGCCAGATCCCGCGGCGAACCCGCGAGCCCGCCGCCCCGGCCCGCGGCCACGCCTGCGCCGGAAGCAAAACCGGACGCGCTGCAGGCGGCGCTGGCCAAGCCGGAGTGAGTCTTCAGGAAAAAGATGGCGGCGGGTGAGGGATTCGAACCCCCGAGACCCTTGCGAGCCTAGCTGTTTTCAAGACAGCCGCAATCGACCACTCTGCCAACCCGCCGTGGCCGAGAGTATACCCTACGCGGCCGTCTCGTGTAGTCCGAGACGTTCGAGCGCGCTACGGCGCCTTGCGCAGCCCGCAGACTTCGCCGTTCTGCAGCGCCACGATCAGATCGCCGGCGGCCGAGGCGGCCAGGCCGTCGTAGACCGGGACCGCGGGCAGTTCGACTTCCGAGAGCACCGCGCCGTCCTTGAGCGCGACGACCCACAGGCGGCCTTGCTTGTTGAGCGAGCCGGCCACGACGGCGCGGTCGCCGTTCAGGAGCGCGGCGTTGAGCGCGAAGCCGCCCGGCATCTTGGCGGTCCAGAGCGGCGCGGGCTTGGCGCCTTCTTTCGCCAGGTCTTCGGACTTGAAGGCCACGAGCGGCGCGGCGGCCTGCACGGTCAGCGTCTGATTCCAGACGCGCAGCGGCCGGTTTTCCATGCGGAAGCCGTACCCGAACAGGTACGCGTCGAGGATCGGATCGCGGTACTTCTTCTTGGCTCCGGCCGGGGCCGCCTTGGGCGCGCCGGTGGCGGGATCGAGTTCGACGAAGTTCCATTCCAGGCCGCCGTCGTCGAGCACCAGCAGGTCGTTGCGGTTCTGCGGGCCCGGCGGAATGCCCTGTCCCCAGCGCGTCTTGCCCGTGGCAAGGTCGAGCGCCACGACGGCCACGCCGCCGTCGCATTCGGAGCCGCGCCCCGCGTTGGCGTAGGCCACGCCGTCCTTGACCAGCACCGAACCGACCGCCGGCCAGATCGATTCCACCTGCCCCTGCACGACCACGCGCTTTTCGAAGGGCGCGACGCGCGCCTTCCAGGCCAGCGCGCCGTCGCCGAGCTTCAGCGCGTACACCCAGCCGTCGTGGCATCCCGTCAGGCAAAGCCCCTGCGCGATCGTCGGCGGCGAATCGATCCGCCCGCCCAGCGTGGCGCTCCACGCCGCCTTCCCGCTCGCGGCGTCGAAGGCCAGGACGCGCCCGCGTTCGGGGTCCGCGACGGCGGCGAAGCCTTCGCCGACGACCGGCGCGGTCAGCGCCGGGGTCAGGCGCGCCTGCCAGGCGAGGTCGAGCGGCGAGGTACGCGCCGCGCCCGCCGGCGTATGCCAGGCCAGCGCGTATTTTTCGGCCAGGGGCGCGGGCGTAAAGCCGCTGCGCGCGGGATTGCCGCGGTAGGTCCCCCAGCCCGCTTCGGCCTGGGCCGTGCCCGCCTTGCCGAAGGCCGGGCCCTGAACGACCAGGCGCGGCGCGGCGAAGTCGGCGGCCTGGGGCAGCGGTCCATTGGGCCCGAAGGCCAGGAAGCCGAGTACCTGTCCCGGCGCGCACTGGCAGTTGTTCTGCGCCGTATAAAGCATCCCGTTGGCGGGGACCATGCCTTCCATGCAGGCACCGCGCGCGGCGGTAAAGGTGAAGTCCTTCGCCTTGTCCTTGCTGCCGATCTCGGGGAATTCCGTGTAGGTGCAGCCGCGGCTGCGCGTGACGATGTTGCCGACGATGGCCGAGGGCGTGCAGCCCTGCGCGGGCAGCCAGGTGGGCGCGACGCCGTTGTCCTGGCCGGTGAGCGGGTTGCGGCGGCGGTTCTTGTGCCAGAGTTCGCCGTCCACGATGGGGGTCCAGACCCAGGGCGTCTGCGCGAGCTTGGCGTCGGCCTTCACTTCGACCTTGTCTTCCCAGGTGACGCGCCCGTCGTTTTCGGCCAGCACGAGCACCGAGCCGCTGCGGCGCTTGGTCAGGATCACGTAGCCGGCGCCGGCGACGCTGAGCTGCAGGTCGGCGTCGGGCCCGAACTTGTCGTGCGGGATGCGCCAGCGTTCCTTGCCCGTCTGCACGTCCACGGCGAGCACCTCCTGCTTCGTCGCCGGATTGCCGGTCTGGCCGATCAGGTAGACCGAATCGCCCGAGGCCAGGGCCGTCTGCGCCGCGAGCGGCAGCGACCACTTGGCCGCGCCGGTCCTGGCGTCGAAGCCGTCCACGCTGCCGAGGGCGGACTTGTTCACCCACGTGGCCCACAGGCTGCCGTTGACCAGCGGCGACTTGGAATCGCTCTTCCCTTCCCAGTTCACCGCCACCAGCACGCCCTTGGAAAGCAGCAGGTGCGAGGGCGCGTACTTGGTCTCGAAGGTCGCGAGCACCTTGCCCGTCACGCCGTCCACGCTGACCGGCTTGTCCTTCAGCACCGCGTACACGCGTTCGCGGTCGGCCACCAGCGGCCCGGCGTTCTGCCAGAAGAGCCCCGCGCCGTTGTCGGTGGTCTCGAGGTTCAGCTTCCAGAGCGGCAGGCCGTTGAAGGCGTTGCGCGCGACGAGGTAGTGCGTGCTCTTCTTGGGCGGGCCCAGGTTTTCGTACTCGGTGGAACTGAGCGCGTAGCAGCGCGTCCCGCAGACCACCCAGCCGCGCACGGAGGCCCAGCGGTTGGTGTTCTTGGGCAGCCCGTCGATCCAGCGCACGCCGATGGGAAAGCGCAGCAGCTCGTCGTCGGAGACCATGTTGTCGTCGGCGCCGTGGCGCACGTGCGACCAGTCGTCCATCCCCTTCGGGCGCGGCTTCACGGTGGAGGTCCAGGCCGTGCCGGACCATTCCAGGAGCACGCCTTCGGGCGCGAGCACGCGCAGAAGTTCCTCGCGCGCGATCCCCTTGGCCTTGGCGGCGGCGGGGTCTTCGACGACGAGGACATCCACGAGGTCGTTCACGTACGGGAGCGGCGGAAGCGCGACGCATTCGGCCACGGCCTGCCCGAAGACGTCCTTCGCGGCCACGGCGGCGCTGGCGCGTTCCAGCGCGGGCGCATCGTACGCCAGCCCATGCACCAGCATGCGGCTCTTCGCGGCCAGATTCGCCAGCAGGTCCGCCGATTTGTCGGCGCCGCAGCCCAGCACGACGCACAAGCCCTGATCGCGCCCGGCGCTTTTCAAAATCGCCTCGGCGGAACTCTCCGCCCGCGCCCAGGAACTCAGCACCAGCAGGCCGGCGGCAAGGATCGGAAATGCGCTTCGCATACCAGGTTATATCCTTATCAAAGCGAAGGTTAGGGCGCGGGCTTGCGCCCCTGGATTGTTTACACCCCAACTTCGGCGTAAGTCGAAAATCCGTCGCCTTTTTCCTTCGGGAGCACGGAGTTACGCGCCGTCCAATTGGCGAAACCGGTCCGGGATGCTACCATGGTCATCGAGGTGACGCGTTCGAATTTCGAACCCGTGTACCTCCAGCCGCTGGGTCCGTTCATGGTCTCCGGTTCCCGCATCTCGCCCCGCCTGATCGTCTTCATCACGCTGGTCATCGGCGTGATATTCGTCGTCGATATCCACCTGCCGCTGGGCGTGGCCGGCGGCGTGCCCTACGTCGCGGCGGTGCTGCTCTCGCTCGGCGCGCCCGATGCGCGCTTTACGCTCTGGGTGGGCATCCTCTGTTCGGTGCTGACGGTGCTGGGGCATTTCATGTCCACGACCGGCGCGGAACACTACTTCCTGGACGTGATCAACCGCATCCTGGCGCTCTTCGCCATCTGGGTCACGGCCATCCTTTCGCTCAAGCGCAAGCGCGCCGAGGAAGAGCGCGCGCGGATGGAGAAGTTCGCCTTCGGCCGCGAGCGCCTGGCGCTGCTGGGCGAACTGGCCGCGGGGATCGCGCACGAGTTCCGCAACCCGCTCGACGGGGTGCTCAACTGCATCCAGCTCCTGCGTTCGCGCGTCAACGGGCAGGCCGGCAACGTCGAACTGCTCGACATGGCCGACGAAGCGCTGCACCGCATGGGGGGCATCTCCGCGCGCATGCTGCGCCTGGGCCGCGAAGAGATGGGCGCGCACGCCCCCACCCCGGTCTCGGAAGTGATCGACGCCGCCGTGTACCTGGTGCGCATGCGCGCCGAAAAGGAAGGCGTGCGGATCGAGACGTTCGTCGAGCCCGGGCTCCCGCAGATCGCGATGGACGCCGAGCGCATCTCCGAGGCGATCCTGAACCTGCTCACCAACGCCATCGACGCCTGCGCCCGGGGCGGGAAGGTCTCCGTCCGCGCGTGCCGCAACGAGCAACCGTCCGACTCGGTGGCCATCACGGTCTCCGACAACGGCTCGGGCGTGCCGGCCGCGATCCGCAAGCGCATCTTCGAACCGTTCTACACCACGAAACCGGTGGGCAAGGGCTCCGGCCTGGGCC
>JAHCJK010000082.1 GCA_026184295.1 Planctomycetota bacterium | reverse complement strand
TGTAATCGCTGCTGGAGACCTCGGTGTCGCGGTCTTCGCCGGCGAATTCGGGCGGCAGGACCTCGGGCGGCGTGGGCCAGAAGAGGCTGTGGTTGTTCTCGAACCTGATCATCTCGAGCTGCCGGTTGATGAACATCTCGATCTCGGTCAGGTACTCGGCCTCGTCGCGCGTGACGAAGGTAAAGGCCTTGCCCGTGCGGTCCATGCGCCCGGTGCGGCCGATGCGGTGGACGTAGTCCTCGATCTTGTACGGGATGTCGTAGTTGATGATGTGCGAGATGTCCTGCACGTCGATGCCGCGCGAAGCGACGTCGGTGGCGACGAGCAACTGCACCTTGCCGGTGCGGAAGTGCCCCATGATCTTCTCGCGCTTGGACTGCACCAGGTCGCCGTGAATCTCGCGCGCGTTCAGCTTGTAGTTCTTCAGCTTCCCGGCCAGCTTCTTCGCGCCGATCTTGGTCGAACAGAAGACGATCGCCAGCGAGGGGCGCTCGGTGTCGAGAATCTTGAGCAGCAGCGGGAACTTTTCGGAGTGGTCGGCGACCGAGACGTAGAACTGTTCCACCTGGTCCACGGTCAGCTTTTCGGGCGCGGTCCAGACTTCCAAGGGGTCCTGCATGAAGCGCTTGGCCAGCTTCATGATGTCGTCGGGAATCGTGGCCGAGAGCAGCAGCGTCTGCCGCGAGGACGGGCAGTGCCGCAGGATGTACTCGATGTCCTTGCGGAAGCCGAGGTCCAGCATGCGGTCGGCCTCGTCGAGCACCGCGACCTTGACGCCCGACAGGTTCAGGCGGCGCGAGCGGATGTGGTCCATCACGCGGCCGGGGGTGCCGACGACGATATCGACGCCCTTGGCCAGCGCGTCGATCTGGGGTTCGTAGCTGCTGCCGCCGTAGAGCGTGATCGAGGAGAAGCCCAGGCCGTGGCCGAGGCGTTCGATCTCGCCGTGGATCTGGAGCGCCAGTTCGCGCGTGGGCGCCAGGATCAGCACCGCGGGGTTGCCCTGGCCCGGTTCCAGGCGGTGGAAGGCGGGGAGCAGGAACGAGGCGGTCTTGCCCGTGCCGGTCTTGGCCTGCCCCATCACGTCGCGGCCGGTCAGGGCCTTGGGGATGAATTGCGCCTGGATCGGCGTGGGCTTGAGGAAGCCGGCCTTGCGCAGGCTTTCGAGCACCGCGGCCTTGAGCCCCAGTTCGTCGAAGGACTTGGCCTGCGGCTGTTCCTCCTGGACGGGTTCGGTCTCGGGCGCGGGTTGGGACGTCGTGAGTTCGGTCATGAGCTAAGCATTCTTCTCCGTGAGGATCCTCGAGAGCAGCCGCAACATGTCGGACTCGGTCACGATCCCGGCCAGTTTGCGCGTTCCCTGTTCGATGACCGGCAGCGCGCCGATCTTGTTTTCGGTCATGGTCTTGACGGCGTCCTGAATGGTGTCGTCCGTGCCGGCGGTCAGGACTTCGGTCTTCATCACCGTCCGCACCTTCGTCAGCGCCGGCAGGTACAGGCCCTTGGGGGCGTTCTGCGGGCCTTCCATCTCCACCATGGACAGGCGCAGGTCGCGGTCGGCGATGATCCCGACCAGGTTCCCGTTTTCCACCACCGGCAGGTGGCGGATGCGCTGCGAGCGCATCATGACGAGCGCGCGGTCGAGCCCCGCGTCGGGCGCGATGGTGATGACGTGCGTTCGCATCAGGTCTTTGACGAGCAAGCGCGTGTTCCTTTCCTAGTCCTTGGGTTCCCGGAGGCCGACGGCCGGCTCGGCGCCGCCGGACAGCGTCACCTTGCCGTTCGAAAGAATCCTGATGCCGAAGCGCGAGGGTCGCGGGGCGTTCAGGTCGGCCTCCTCGTTTTCGAGCTTGCCGTCCTTGGGCTTCTCGGCGGGCGCCTTCTCCGGGTGCTGCGCCGGGTCCTCGGCCTTCTTCTCCGGAGCGCCGATGCTCAGGCTGGGCTGGTGGTAGGCGTCCATGCGCCCGTAGCGCAGCGCGTCGGTGGCGGTCGGGCCCAGGCGGTCGCGCGCGTTCAGCCACAGGCGGTGGTCGGCCAGCAGGGCGCGCGTCTCGTCCGGCCAGGCCGACGACGGGCACTCGAAGAGCGCCCGGCTTTCCCAGTAGCGGATCTCGGCGCCGCGGCGTTCGTCCCGGTAGTATTCGGCCAGTTCGGCGCAGGCGCGCGAGGCGAGGCTCGGATAGGCGCCGTAGTCGATCAGCAGGTTCTTCAGGGCCTCGGCCCTGGCGGCGCCGTCCTGCTGCAGCGCCTGGTTCAGCGCGCGCATGCCGTCCAGGATGCGCTGCGCCTGCGTGCGGCCCGTCTCCAGCCGGCCTTCGACGCGCAGCCCGTACAGGTGCAGGGCGCCTTCGCCTTTCAGTTCCACGCGCCAGAGCGCGGCGGCGCCGGCGTCGCGCTGGCCGAGTTCGCGGTCTTCCACGCCCCAGCGGATCGCGCCCACGTCCAGGCGCACCCACAGGCGCTGGTGGCGCGCGAGCGTCAGGCGCGTCGAGGACCACGGCGCGGGCGTTTCTCCCTGGCGCGCGAACGTGCCCTGGATCCCTTCCTGCCCCGCGTCGAGCCGCAGGACCCAGCCTTCGCGCGCGGCCGCGCCGGGTTCGGCGTCCACGGGCGCGACGGAAAGCTGGAGGCTCCCCTGCGCGTCGAGCGGCACGTAGGCGTCCATCTCGAGCAGCGCGGGCGCGTTCAGTTTCCAGACGGGCGCGGCGGTGACGGCCGCGGGGCCGAAGACCAGCGCGCCGTCTTCCCCGCTGCCGGGGTGCGCGCCCTGCCAGGTCCAGTCGCCGTTGCGGGCGGTCAGGTCGCCGGCGGCATAAAAAGCCTCGATGCGTTCGCGCGGCTGCGGGTGCGCGGCCGCGCGCAGCAGGTCGGAGCGCATGCGCGCGCCGGAGCAGAGTTCCAGCAGGCGCTGGGCGCGCTTCTCGACGGCCGTGTCGCCGATGCCGCCGACGGAACTGAGCGCCGCCGCCGTCATCCGCTGGGCCTCGTAATAGCGCCCCTGCACGAAGATGTCCTCGGCGCGCGCCAGCAGTTCGCGGGCCTGCGCGCGCAGCCAGGGCGCGTCCCAGGCGAGCAGGCGCGCGAGCAGCGCGGCGGCGCCTTCGTCCTTGCCGGCCAGGTCGATCAGGAGCAGGCGCAAGCCCGAGTCGCTGCGGTCTTCCAGGTCGTAGGCCAGCCGGCCGAGCAGGTCGTCGGGGACGATCTCCTCTTTCAGCATCACGTGGCCGATCAGCGCGCGCACTTCGGCGCGGGTGAGGTTGGCCAGCGGCACGTTCGCTACCACGCCGGGGTCGGCGATCACCACCAGGTGGTCGCCTTCCAGGGCTTTCACCCGCCCGCTCACGCGCGCGTTGTTGCGGAAGTCGCTTTCCTTGATGCGCCCGGGCCGGTCGGCGATGGCCTTGGCGACCTGGCCGTACAGCAGTTGTACGCGCTTCAGCCGCTCGATCTCCAGGTTCAGCGCGCTCCGCTCGGGCTCGCTGTTGGACAGGCGCAGCAGGCGTTCGGCGAGTTCCTTCGCGCCGGCGAGGTCGTGCTTGCCGGAGCGTTCGCGCACGCGCTCGAGCGAAGCGGCGGCCTGCTGGAGCGCCTTGCCGGCCGCTTCCTGGTCCGACATCTCGCGCAGGCTGGCCTGGCGCACGGCGTCGGAGGCGGCGCGCCACGCCTGCACCCGCGGGTTCGGCGCGGGGACTTCGGTCTTCAGATCCAGCCCGTCGGCCTCGAGTTCGGCGGCCCAGGATTCGCACTCGCGCCAGGCGGCGCGCGGCAGGCCCGCGCGGACCCGTTCGTCCACGCCCTTGGCGCGGTCCACGATGTCCTTAAGCACGCGCGCGCCGATCTCGGCCTTGGCCGCGGCGGCCTTCTCCTTCACCGCGGCGGAACCGCGCGCGTGGGGCGGAAGCTCGTCCAGCAGCGCCACCGCGCGGCGGAACTGCCCGGCCTGCGCGAGCGCCTCGGCGCCCGCCAGCCGCCGCGAAAAGACGCGCTCGGCGTCCTCGTCGCGCAGCTTCAGCGCGCCGGCCTTCAGCGCCGCCCAGCGGGCCTGTTCGTCGCCCTGGGTCGCCGCGAGTTCCTCGGCGGAGACGGTCTCCAGGGCGGCCAGGACCTTGGGCCAGGAGGCCGGGTCGGCGGCCAGGCGTTTCTCGATCTGTTCGCGGCTCGCGGGGTCCAGCGCCAGGATTTCGGGAACGGTGCGCCCGGCCTTGGGGTCCTCGGCGGCGCGCGGGAGCACCGAAGTGGTGCCCGTGGCCGGCGCGGCGCGCGGCGCCGGCGCGAAGGCGGCGTACTCCGGAGGCGGCGCGGCTCCGCCGGCCGAACCCGAGCGCGAGGCGGCGGCGCAGACGCCCATGAAGGCCATCGCCGCGGCCACGCCCATGCCCCACTTGCGCCAGGCGGGCTCGGGCGGTTTTTCCGGCGCGGGCACGGGCTTGCCGACCTTCAGGCCCAGCGGCAGGTCGTCGAAGACGAAGACGCGCCCGCTTTCCAGATCGCGGCGGAGCTGGTGAATCTCCTTGCGCACCTGCTCCGCGGTGGACGGCCGGTCGTTGGGGTCCTTGGCCAGCAGGCGCATGACCAGTCCGGTCAGCGGCGGCGGCAGCAGCGGTTCGAAGCGGTCGGGGCGCGCGGGCGCCTCGTTGGTGACGCGCATCAGCACTTCGATGGGCGTCTCGCCGTCGAACGGCACGCGCCCGGTAAGCATGTGGTACAGCGTCGCGCCGAGCGAATACAGGTCGCTGCGCGCGTCCACCTTGCCCGACGAGCGCGCCTGCTCGGGGCTCATGTAGTGCGGCGTGCCCATCGCGTGGCCGTCCTGCGTGTCGGTGTCCTGCAGCGCGCCGCCTTCCAGGACTTTGGCCAGGCCCAGGTCGCACAGCTTGGCGATGCCCAGGGGCGTGACCATGATGTTGTCGGGCTTGATGTCGCGGTGGACGATCTTGTGCTTGTGCGCGCAGTCGAGCGCCGCGCAGACCTGTTCGGCCATGCGCAGGGTGTCGAGGATGCCGACGCGCCCTTCGCGGCGCATGATCTGCTTGACCGTGCGCCCTTCGACCAGCTCCATCGAGATGAAGTAGCGCCCTTCGGCCTCGCCGACGTCGTGCACATGGACCAGGTTGCCGTGGTTGAGCGATCCGGCGGCGCGGGCTTCGCGGATGAAGCGGCGGATGTACTTCGCGTTCTTGGCCAGATCGGGCGGGAGCAGCTTGAGCGCCACGTAGCGTTCCATCTGAATCTGGCGGGCTTTGTAGACCATGCCCATCCCGCCGCGCCCGATGGGCTCGACGATCTCGTAGTCGCCCAGGCGGCGCGGGACGTAGTTGGGATCGGCGCGGCGCGAGGCCGAGGTTTCGGCGGGTTCGTCGCCGGGGCGCGTGCCGAGCTTATCGGCGAGCTGGTCGCGGACGTGGGTGTCGCCGGCGCGGGCGATCTGGTCCCACAGCCGCTCGCATTCGTCCTCGGTGAGCAGGCCTTCTTCCTGGAGCGCCTGTTCGAGGCTGAAGTTGGCGAGGCCTTTGGCCGCGCGGTCGGCGGCGAGTTCCTGGCAGCGTTTGACTTGAACGGGGGTTACGATTTGTTGCAACAGGGCCAACTTGATGAAACGGGCTTCCAGCGGGTGAGGCGCGTAGCTGGGCATAGGATAAGAGCGCGAGGCCAAACGAACGTTCCGAAAAACACGACAGGATCAAAAAACGTTATCTACCTAAGCGCCTATCGCCAAGGATTGTTTAAACATATCACGCACATGATCTTAAGGCAAGAAGTGAGTTTCGGGTACGTAAGCCTCGTTTGGCACTGAAATAGAACCTGCGGCTCACTCCTGCAAGGCCTCGCCTTCCGGGGTTTTGCCGGTTTTGGCGGGGGTGGGCGCCGGGCCCGGTTTCCCGCCCGGGAGGCTCTCCAGGAATTTTTCGGCCTCGCCCTTTTCCCAGCCGGTCAGGTCCATCGCCTGCTGCAGCGCCGCGTCGCGCTTGCCCTGATCGAGCAGCGGCTGGACGGCCTCGGTGAGCTGCTGGGCCGAGACGGGCCTGCGCTTCAAGGCTTCCTGCATTTCTTCGAGCGTCGGCAGGCCGGCGTCCTTGGCGGTGGTCAGGTCGTCCTTGCGGTAGAAGGTGACCTCGCCTTCCCTGCGCTTGCGGATGCCCATGTACTTCACCAGCAGGTCCAGGTAGGCCTTGTCCTTGCCGACGATCTCAAGCGCGCCCTTCTCGTTCACGAAGGTCCGTTCCATGCCCGGGCCGGCGTTCGTGCCCGGGGAACTCTGCGCGGGCGTGGACGTATTGGAGGACCCGCGCCCGGTGTAAACGGTGTGCGTGTAGATCCACCAGCAGACGCCCACGGCCAGCGCGATCTCCGCGATCGAGACCACCAGCGCCGCGGCGAAGGCCTGCCGGTGCACCGGCTGGCCGGGCACTTCGTTCGCGTAGGCGTTGCAGGTGACCCAGGCGCCGAGCACGCGTTCCACGCACAGCACGGCAAAGCCGGTGCCCACGCAGGACATCCGCCAGGGAAAGTCCGGGCCGCCCTTGATCACGCCCGCCAGCCCCAGCATCCCCAGCACCAGCAGAATGAAGCCGAACCCATCCACCACGCGCAGGAGCATGTCCCACTTCAGCGCGCGCTGGTACACCCGTTCGCGAACGTCGGGGGGCAGGACCGCCGCGCCCTTCGCCACCATGCCGTCGGCGATGATGGAGACCAGGAAGCAGCCGACCACGCCGCCGATGACGATGACCTGAAAACTCATGGGCTCCCCAGGGGCGGAATCGTTTGGGCGGAGTGATCCATCCACGTATTACGAATAGGACGCCGCTTCTTTCGCCTGCTCGATCGAAAAGCCCGCTAGTCGGGCAGTTTGCCCACCATCTTTTCCGGAATGACCCACTTGTCGAAGTCTTCGGGCTTGACCAGGCCCAGTTCCTGCGCGGCGCCCTTCAGGGTCAGGCCCTTCTTATGCGCGTACTTGGCGATCTTGGCCGCGTTGTCGTAGCCGATGTGCGGATTCAGCGCCGTCACCAGCATCAGCGACTCGTTCAGGTTCTTGGCGATGCGTTCGGCGTTGGGTTCGATGCCCACGACGCAGTTCGAGCGGAAGCTCTCGCAGCCGTCGCCGATCAGCCGCACGCTCATCAGGAAGTTCTGGATGATCAGCGGCTTGTAGACGTTCAGTTCGAAGTTGCCGCTCAGGCCCCCGATGTTGATCGCCACGTCGTTGCCCATCACCTGCGCGCAGGCCATGGTCAGGCTCTCGCACTGCGTCGGGTTCACCTTGCCGGGCATGATCGAGGAACCCGGCTCGTTCTCGGGGATGGAGATCTCGCCGATGCCGCAGCGCGGTCCGCTGCTGAGCCAGCGCGTGTCGTTGGCGATCTTGGTCAGGCTCGCGGCGAGCGTCTTGATGGCGCCGTGGGCGAAGACGAAGGCATCCTTGGCGGCGAGCGACTCGAACTTGTTCGGCGCGGTGACGAACGGGTAGCCGGTCAGTTCGGCCAGCTTCCTGGCCACGCGCACGGCGTATTCGGGGTGTGCGTTCAGGCCCGTGCCGACGGCGGTGCCGCCGAGGGCGAGTTCGCAGAGGTGCGGGAGCGCCTGTTCGACGTGCGCGAGCCCGTGGTCGAGCATCGAGACGTAGCCGCTGAACTCCTGGCCCAGCGTGAGCGGCGTGGCGTCCTGCAGGTGCGTGCGCCCGATCTTGACGACCTTCATGAAGGCCTTGGACTTCTCGGCCCAGGCGTCGCGCAGGCGCTTAACGTTCGGGATCAGGCGTTCGTACACGGCCTGCACCGCGGCGACGTGCATGGCCGTGGGGAAGACGTCGTTGCTCGACTGCCCCTTGTTGACGTGGTCGTTGGGATGGACGAGGCGTTCCTCGCCGCGCACGCCGCCCAGGATCTCGCTGGCGCGGTTGGCGATGACCTCGTTCAGGTTCATGTTGGTCTGCGTGCCGCTGCCGGTCTGCCAGACGGCGAGGGGGAATTCCCCGTCGTGCTTGCCCGCCAGGATCTCGTCCGCCGCGGCGACGATGCCGTTGCCGACCTTGGGATCGAGCGTCTTCAGGTCCATGTTGACGAGCGCGGCGGCCTTCTTGACCATCGCCAGCGCGTAGACGGCCGCCTTGGGCATCTTCTCGTCGCTGATCTTGAAGTTCTCGAGCGAACGCTGCGTCTGCGCGCCCCACAGTTTGTCCTGCGGGACCTGCATCTCGCCCATGGTGTCTTTTTCAATGCGGAACGCGGTGCTCATGGGATCTCCTGTGAAATGAAAGATTATGCCCGGCGAGTTGAATAGTAAGCCTGACGGGGCCGCAGCGTCAAACGCCTGTGCCCCTATAAGGAGGAACCGGATGGGACGAAAGAGCAGCTGGATCGCGTTCAAGGATTTCATCCCTGACTTCGAGCAGAAGCAGGTGGCGATCGTCTTTTCCTCGACCCACTGGGACACCTTCGACAGCGCCGTGGCCAAGGCCAACCGCTGGATCGAGGAGTCCGGCGTGGAGGTCCTGAACCTCGAGACCGTCGTCCTGCCGAACCCGTGGGCCGAGGGCGCCGAAGGCACCACGGACGCGGAATTGAGTTCCGGGCGGCCCATGACGCCCTGGTACCAGGTTCTGCGCGTCTGGTTCCGAGCGGACGCGTGAGCGGCCCGCTGGCTACTTGTGCGCGGCGGCGAAGATCGTACCGCCTCCGGTCGGCTGTACCGGCGCGGGCGTGGGCGCGGCGGCTTCGGTCAGGCCTTTGACGACCTTGAGCACCCGGCGGGCCGATTCGGGATCGGGGGTCACGTCGTCCGCTTCGTGATGGACCAGCCGCCCCCGGGCGTCGAAGACCAGGATCACGGTCTCGTTCTGGCAGACGTTGAACTTGCGCCGCACCTCGCCGGTCTCGTCCACGAGCACCACCAGGCCGCCGGGCTCGGGCTTGTACTTCTCCTGCATCATCGAGCGCGCCTTGTCCTTGAAGGTCTCCTGCTGGCTGAGGTCCTGCAGGACCACGCGGGTGGGCGGGTTTTCCTTGGGCCAGAGTTCCTTCTTCAGCAGGCGCTGCCAGCGCATCTGCTTCTCGTACTGGCTCAGGTTGGGCACCGTGAGCATCAGCACCATGCCGTGGTCGCGGGAGAGTTCCGCGCCGGTGAGTTCCTTGCCGTGGGGGTCCTTGATCTTGAACTCGGGGAGCTTGGCCGTGAAGAGCCCCGGGCCGTTGGCGCCTTTGATCTCGGGCGCGGCGGGTTCGGCGGCCCGCACGACCGGCTTGAGGCTGAGTTTCTCTTCCGAGTGCGCCATGCATTCGCGCTGCAGCACCCAGATGCAGAAGAGCAGCAGGACGACGACTTCGATGCTTCGTTCCATGGCGAATCCCCCTGTGTGTGGGCGGCCTCCTGGGCAGGGGGCTGTATGGCGATTGGAATGCCAATGCGTTCCAGGTCGGGGAACAGTTTTTAAAGCTTGCGCCGGCAGTGGGTTAGTGGGCTGGAGCGGGGCGGAGTGCGCGCGGGCGGGCGCGGTTCGCCTGGCCGATTGCTGGACACTGGCCGAGAATCATCCAGTCGCCTGGCGGAAGCCCTGCAGCTTCAGGTTCAGCGTGCTGCGCGCGAGCCCCAGGATGCGCGCGGCCTCGGACTTGTTCCCGTTGGTGTTCTTGAGCACCTGCAGGATGTGGCGGCGTTCGACCTCGGCCATCGACTGCGGCGTGAGCACAATCAGGCCCGCGGCGCTGCTGGGCAGGTTCAGTTCGTCGGCCTGGATCTCCGACCCGGCCGCGAAGATCACCGCCTGTTCCACGACCGAGCGCAGTTCGCGGACGTTGCCCGGCCAGACGTACGTCAGCAGGCGTTCCTCGGCCGCGGGCGTCAGCGCGCGCGTGCCCTGGCTGAGCAGCCGCGTGAAGTACCGCGCCAGCGGCAGGATGTCCTCGGGGCGTTCGCGCAGCGCGGGCACGGTGAGCGTCACCGTGGCGACGCGGTAGAACAGGTCCTCGCGGAAGGAGCGGTTGGCGAAGCCTTCGCGCAGGTCGCGGTTGGTCGCGCAGACGATGCGCGCGTTGACCGGCACGTCGTGGTCGCTGCCGACGGGGCGCACGGCCCGTTCCTGGATCGCGCGCAGGAGCTTGGTCTGGAGGCTGTACTCCAGGTCGCCGATCTCGTCGAGGAAGAGCGTCCCGCCGTGGGCTTCCAGGAAGGCGCCTTTGCGCACGTGGTCCGCGCCGGTAAAGGCCCCGCGCACGTGCCCGAACATCTCGGATTCGAAGAGGGTCGGGGGGATCGCCGCGCAGTTGCGCGCCACGAAGCGCCCCTGGGCGACGGGGGAGAGTTCGTGGAGCATGCGCGCGATGCATTCCTTGCCCGTGCCGCTCTCGCCTTCGATCAGCACGGCCGCGTCGCTGGCGGCGGCGCGCTTGACCCGTTCCAGCAGGCGCAGCATCGCGGGGGCCTCGGCCACCATCTGCACCGAACTCGCGTTCTGCTTCAGGCGCATCACTTCGGCTTCCAGGCGCCGGCGCATGGCCAGATTCTCGTCGAGCAGGCTCCACACCTGCCCGGCCCAGATCAGCATCTCGCCGTCCTGCGTGGTGAATTCGGAGGGCCGGTCCTGGTTGTCCACGTACAGCAGCGCGACCAGCGCGCGCTGCGTGTTGAAGACCGGCGTGCAGGCCACCGCGCGGATGTGGTTCCGCACCACGCTCTCCTGGCGCGAAAGCCCCAGGACGCTCGTGGCCGTGTCCCCGATCAGCACCGCCTTGCGTTCGTCGATGATCTGCTTCAGCACCGTCGTGGAGATGAACTGCTTCGCGTCGGCGTAGGCCGGCATCCCGCGCGCGGCGATGACGTCCAGGTGGTCGTTGTCTTCGATGCGCGCCAGCACCGCGCGGGCGGCGTTCAGGCGCTGGCAGGCCAGGTCGAGCGTCGCGGCGGCCAGGTCCTGGCGGTCGTGCGCGCGCCCCAGCAGCGCGATCAACTGGGCCATCAGGCGCATGGGCGAGGCCTGCGCGGAGGCCGAGGCGACTACCGGCGCGCCCGCCGCGGCGGCTTCGGCCGGTTCGGGGAAGGCGCAGGCGAGCACCGAGGGCGCGTCGATCAGGTCCATCCCGTCCACGCGCGCCACGAGCGTGAACGTCGAGTGCCCGATGGCGAAGGACGCGCCGCTGGCCAGGTCCGCGGCTTCCACCGCGCGCCCGTCGATCTCGATCGGCTTCTGCCCGCGCGTGCGCCGCAGGGTCAGGCGCGCGCCTTCGCGGACCAGTTCCGCGTGCTGCCCGCTGACGCGCCGGTCGGGCACGCGAATCTCGCAGCCTTCGTCGCGCCCAATGCGCCAGCAGTCGCCCCGCGTAAGCGGGACGGTCCACTGCCTGCCTTCGCTGTCGATGCGCAGCTCGACCATGTCTTCAATGTATCCCGCAAAACGGGGCGGGGCCACGCGGCGGGCTCGGGAGCGCGGAAAAATCCCGCGTCAAACGCAGTGCACACGCGCAATCGGGGATGCGCGCGCGTCACGAATGGCGGCTAAAAAGGTTGCGGAGATGCGCCGCGCGGCGCGGCGGGTTACAGGAGCGTTTCCACGCGTTCCCAGATGCGTTTGCGGACGTCTTCCACCAGCCCCGCCGCCTGGATGAACGCGTACGGGCTGCGGCGCCCGCCGGCCAGTTTCTTGTACGCCTTCGCGACGTCTTCGATGAAGCGTCGGCCCTTGGCTTCCATGCGGTCGGCCTGGCGCGACTCGCGCCGCGCGATCCCGACGTTCGCATCGACCCACAGCACCAGGTACAGGTCGGGCTTCAGCCCGCCCGTGGCCAGCTTCGACATCTGCTCGATGGCCCGGGCATCGACGCCCCCGGCGTGCCCCTGGTAGACCAGCGTCGAAAGCGTGAAGCGGTCGCAGATCACCCACGTCCCCTGCGCCAGCGCCGGGCGGATCACTTCCTCCACCAGTTGCGCGCGCGCGGCCTCGAAGAGGAACGTCTCGGCGACGGGCGTCAGGCGGTCCTGGCGGCGTTCGAGCAGCAGGGAGCGGATCACTTCGCCCGCGGTCGTGCCGCCGGGTTCGCGCAGCGAAAGCGTGTGCACGCCGCGCTTGGCGAGCTGTTCGGCCAGGAGCTGCACCTGGGTCGATTTGCCCGCGCCGTCGGGGCCGTCGAGCACGACAAAGCGCCCGCGGCGCGCGCGAGGCGCCCGGGATGCGGCCGGCCGGTGGGCTTTGGAAGCGGGAGGCATCGTCGGGTCAGGCGGTCTCGATCTCGAGGAGTTCGTCGCCTTCCTTCACCTTCGCGCCTTCCTTCTGGAGGATCGCCACGACCTTGCCGGCCTCGTCGGCGGGCAGGTTGAAGGCCGCCTTGTCGGTCACGAGTTCGGCCAGGTCGTCGCCGGCTTGAAAGGCCTCGCCTTCGGCGACGTACCAGAAATTGACCAGCGTCTCGGTCTGTTTTTTCTCGCCCATGGGCGGAACGCGGACGCGTTTTCGCATGCGGACCCCCGGCCGGACCGTTTAAAGCAACGCGCGGGAAAGGTTACCGAACGCGGCGCGCGCCTGCAAGGCGTTCGAAGGGCGAACGTTGGCATGGAGCTTCGCGTGAGGTAGAATACCCATGAGCCGTTCGCCGCGCGCTATTCGAAAAGGCAGGGGCCGCTATGGATTCCTCCGTGGTCCTGATCGACGACGAAGAGATCGTCCTGGAACTGCAGAAGGCGGTGCTCGCCGAGATGGGCATCGCGGTGCGGGCCTTTCGCGACCCCGTGCCCGCGTGGGAAGTCATCCAGCAGGGCGGCGTGAAACTCGTCATCACCGACCTGGAGATGCCCAAGATCGACGGCCTGGAACTGCTCTACCGGATCAAGAACCTGGCCAACCCGCCGCGCGTGATCGTGCTGACCGCGCACGACAAATCGATGCGCTCGATGCGCCAGGCCAGCGGCAAGACCGCCAGCGCCCAAGTGGTGAAGACGCTGAGCGAGAGCGTCTACGCAATCCTCGGCAAGCCCTACGCGATCGACGAATACAAACGCGTGGTGCGCGAAGCGCTGGGGGCGTAAGGGCCGTCGGTGCCGATTAACGTCTTGGACGACTTCTCGTGTGAGGCCTTACATACGTGCCGTCTTTCCGTGTGTATCCGCGCACATAAACTCTTCCGCCTCCACCACTATCATAGGAACTGGGTTTTCGCCTAAATAGCTCGTCCTGGTTCCATCCGCCCTGTTCTTCAGACTCTTTCTTTCCAATCGCTTGGCTGGAACTACTGCTCGGGGCAGGGACTTCTATGGTGATTTCTTTGATTTCTGCTTTAGAAGCACGTGCCTGCTCGAGCTTTTTTTCGAAGTAAATGGAAACCCACCAAGCACCATATGCGTCTTCTGCGGTTGAAGGGGTAACTTCTAAGGTCAGATCCTTGGATACCTGCTTTCCTTCTCGCAGTGGAATTGAAGCAAGCAAAACTCTATCTTCGGACTGTGAAAGGCAGGCTTCTAGAACCTGCAGACATTTCATGTGCGAGGTGTGATCAGAAATACTTGGCGGGTAGACACCCATTTCAACCGCGATAGGTGCATCGGGATCGCCGTAAATGTTGAATTCAAAATTGTCTGATTTGTATGACTGGTAAGGAATGTCACGCATAACACCGTTATCAATTACGGTGGATGGAATCAATGGTGCATTGGGATATTCGGCTTTGAATGCGGTCAGGCACAATTCGGCTTTGCTTATTCTTGTCAAAGCAGTCTTGACTTGTTTGGGGTGTTCCTTGGTGGAACACCCAAGTACGAACACAAGACACAGAATGATTCCGCGCTTCATATTCGATACCATTACAATATCACGCACGAGCGTGCAACCTATCTTGCAGCCTGCGTTTCAGCCGTTAAAACCTGATGCGCCGTAGCGAGTTCAGCCGCGCCGGTGAGGCGGTAGCTCAGTTGGTAGAGCAACGGATTTTTAATCCGTAGGTCCGGGGTTCGATCCCCCGCCGCCTCACTTCTCACTTCAAGTGCCGCGTCACGTCCTCGCGCTTTTCCAGCTCTTCGGGCTTCGGTTCCGGGACGATCTTTACGCCGGGCTCCTTTTCGTCGAAGACCCAGTTCAGCTTGGCTTCCTTGAGCAGGTCGTTCAGCGCCGAGGCCAGGTTCTGCTTCGTCACGCGCGCGTTCACGTTCATCTGCGCTTCCTTCGGCACGTCCACGCGGATCTTCGTGCCCGTCAGCAGCGAGAGCAGCTGCGCGGCCTCCGTCAGCGGCGTGTCCTCGAAGTGGAACGTCACCGGCTTGCGGACCATCTCCAGCAGCCCCGCGATCTCCGGCTTCACGTCGATGCTGAAATCCCACACCTCCAGGCTCGTCTCGGGGTTGCGGTCCTTGCGGTAGAGCACCCGCCCGAACATCTGCAGGTAGTCCTTGTCCTTCAGCGATTCCGCGCGCTTCCCGATCGCCTCGTACGGGTACTTCGCGACCAGCGTGGCGAGGAACGGCGGCGCGTTCTTCTCCTTGCCGGCCGCGGCGTGGATCGGCTTCGCGGCTTCCACGAAGGCGAACGGATGCAGGTTGTGCGGCAGGCTCGTCGCGATCTCGAACGCGACGCGGTCGCGCCCGCTCAAGGTCGCGTCGGGGCCCTTGTAGTCCGCGCCGACCCAGACCCACTGGCCCGCGAAGTCTTCCGGCAGCGCCGAGAGCATCGTCGCGCTGACCGTCGGCGCGGTCTGGCGGATCTTTTCCAGGTCCAGCTTGGCGGCTTCGCCGGGGTCCTCGATCTTCGCCTCGTCGCCGCCGGCCGCGCCCGCCGCGGGCAGCGCGTTCCCGGCCACTTCGTCGGCGTAGCAGCAGAGGAACTGCGCGCGGTCCTGCCGCGGCAGCTTGCGCCATTCGTTCTTGAAGTTCTGGTAGGCGGGCGACTTTTCCCAGTCGGGCGCGACCGGGACGCTTTCGAGCAGCGCGCGCAGCTTCTGCGTCGTGGGGTAGGGCGGCTTGAAGCCGTCGGGCAGCTTCAGTTTGTCGAAGACGACCTTGCCGCCCAGATCCTTCATCGCGCGCGCGGGTTCGTCGTTGGGGCGCCCCCAGGAGGCGTCGGCGACGGACTTGATCACCGGGCGCGTCTTCGAATCGAGCTTGTTCAGGTCCAGGCCGGAGCCCTGGCAGTCGGGGCAGCGGGCCATGTTGCCGCCGCCGCAGACCGGGCAGACGACGGTGACCTTGCGCGCGGGAATCACCCCCGCGGCCGTGAACTGTTCGGGGACGATGCGTTCCACCTTGCCCTTGCCCGCGCATTCGTAGCAGGTGCGCCAGCCCGACGAATTCGGGCAGTGCGAACAGAGAATCTCCTCGGGCTTCGTTTCCTTGGGCGGCGTTTCCGTGCCGGGGGCGCCGGCCGGCGCCGCGCGCCCGCGCGCGACCTGTTCGACCATGCCGCGCACTTCGGCCAGCTTGGCCAGCACTTCTTCCTGCGAGACCTTGGCGCCGGCGGCGGGTTCGCCCGGATAGGAAAGCTGGTACGCGTAGCGCAGGGTTTCGATGGCGTCGAGCAGGTTGCGCGCCTGGACGGCCTGGAGCGCCTCCTCGTAGGTCTTGCGGCGCTTCTCGTCGAGCTGCCGCTTGATCTCGCGCGACTTGATGCGCGCTTCGGCGTCGTTGGTGCGTTCGGCCAGGGCGTCGAGCAGTTCGACGGCGCGCTTGGGGTCCTTGGGGGCGAGCAGTTCGGCGAGCTTGCCGGTGGCCTTGGCGTAATAGGGCGAGGCCATCGAGAGAATCTCGTTCAGGAGCTGTTCCGCGTCGCGGTGGAGCTTGTTCTGCAGGCAGTAATCGACGAGTTCCCAGCGGGCCTTGGCGTTGTCGCTGGCCAGGTCGGCGCGCTTGCGCGCGACGATCTGCACCGGCGAGTCCTTGTGTTCGATGGTTTTGATGTCGGCGCGCGCGAGCGTCAGGATGCCGGCCGCGGTCTTGATGCGCACGGTCTTGTCGTTCTCTTCGATGATCTCGCCTTCGAACTGGCGTCCGTCCAGGCAGACGACCAGGTCGCCCCAGGCGCGCGCGGTGGAAAACAGGCAGAGGACCAGCAGCAGGCAGCAACGGATGCGCATCAAGTCACCTCGGTCCGCAGCGTAAAACGATTCGCGCCCAGCGTAAAGCACAGGCGGGCCGCAGGGTATTAGACGGACGCCGCCCGCGCCGATTCGACGAATTCCCGCGTCCGAGCCGCGTCCTTGCGCCCCGGCGAGGCCTCCACGCCGCTCGCGGTGTCCACCCAGTCGGGCCGGACCCGCCGGACGGCCTCGGCGACGTTGGCGGGGTTCAGCCCGCCGGCCAGGGCCAGCGGGCGCGTGCGCGCGAAGCCATCCAGGATCGACCAGTCGAAGGTCTGGCCCGTTCCGCCCAGGTGCCCGGGCACGCGCGCATCCAGCAGCAGAAGGTCGCAGGGCCAGGCCTCGGCGGCCACGCGGTCCAGGTCGGCTCGGGTCGCGATGCGCGCGGCCTTCCAGAGCTTGACCGCGGAACGCGCGCGCAGGTCCGCCGCGAGCGCCGCGGGTTCGTCGCCGTGCAGTTGCAGGACGTCCAGGCCCGCGGCCTCGGCCGTGCGCAGCATCGCATCAGGCGTTTCGTTGGCGAAGACCCCGACCGCGAGCGCCCCGCGGCCGCGGGCAAGCTCCGCGATCGAGCGCGCCAGCGCCGCGTCCTTCAGACACCGCGGGCTTGATGGGACGAAGTTGAGACCCAGCGCGTCGGCCCCGGCCTCGAGCACCGCGCGGGCATCGTCGAGGGTCGTCACGCCGCAGATTTTTACGCGCACCTTCATGAGACTGAGAATAAGGGACCGCCGCCGATTCGCAAAGTTCCTGGCGAATGATTCTCAGGACCGCGCCCCGCGCGCGCAGGTCTTGCGTCTTAGTTGCAATGCCTTGATGCGATTCATCTTGCATGAAAAAATTTTCGGATTCGTGCAGCCTTTGGGCGGCCCCGCGACATCTCTCTTGCGGGTGTTCAACACACATTAAGAGGAGATCGAAGATGTCCACGACCGCTACGCAGGACCCGAAGGCGATACACCACTGGCAGCACCACCTGCACGATGAGGCCGACGCGGCCTTCCTTTATCGAGAACTGGAATCGGCCGAGGCCGATCCGCAGCGCCGCGAGGTCTTCCGGCGGCTCGCGGAAGTCGAAGACCGCCACGTGGGCATGTGGCGCCGGGTGCTCAGCGACCACGGGGTAAACGTGCACGCGCCGAAGCCGTCGGCCCGCGCGCGGCTGATGGCGTGGCTCGCCCGGCGCTTCGGCCCAGGAGTGCTGCTTTCGGCGCTGCTGCGCGAAGAAGGCGAAGAAGTGAAGAGCTACCTTGCGCTGCACAAGACGAGCACGCCCGGCACCGCCAAAGAGACCGCGCTGACGCTGGCGCAGGAATCCGCGCAGCACGCCGAGACTCTGAAGGACCTGACCGGCCACGAGGGCGAACCCTGGCACAAGATCGCGTCCGGCGGCTTTCTGCGCAACGTGGTCTACGGCTTCAACGACGGCCTGACCGCGAACTTCGGGCTCCTGGCGGGCGTGGTCGGCGCGATCGACCCCGAACACGTCCACATCGTGATCGTCTCGGGCGTCGCCGGAGCGATCGCCGACGCGCTGTCCATGGGTTCGAGCGGCTACCTGGCGGCGAAGAGCGAGCGCGAGGTCTACGAGCACGAGATCGAGATGGAAAAAGAAGAGATGCGCCTGATGCCCGAGGTCGAGGAAGAGGAACTGGCGCTCATCTACGAGGCCAAAGGCATCGAACGCGAGCAGGCGCAGCGCATGGCGCGCGACGTGATGAGCGATCCCAAGAAGGCGCTGGAAGAAAAAGTCCGCGAGGAACTGAAGATCGGCGACGCCGGCACGACGCCCATGCGCGACGGCCTGATCACCGGCTTCGCGACGCTGATCGGCGCGCTGATCCCCGTCGCGCCGTTCCTGGTGCTCCCGGGCCTCTGGGCCCTCTGGACCAGCTTCGCCGTCTCGATGCTCTCGCACTTCGGCGTCGGCGCCGCGCGCAGCTTCTTTACCGGCCGTGGCATCTTCCGCAGCGGCATCGACATGTTCGCCGTGGGCCTGGGCATCGCCGCCGTCGGCTACGGCGTGGGCGTGCTGATCGAACGTGTGCTGTAACGGAACGTTGGCTGGTTGCCTGGTTATCTCGTTAGCTGGTTACCTGGTTTTCTGGTTGGCTTGTTGATGGCCAACCAGTTAACCAGCCAACCAGCTAATCAGTTAACAAGACAACAAGTCAACGAGCTAACCAGCCAACGCAGTCTTGAGTCCCACCGGCTTGCCTTCGTCGAGCGCGCGCTGGGTTAGAAACGCGAGTTCGGTGACGCGGCAGGTTTCCCACGACTCCATCGGCGGCGGGCCTTCCTTTAGAAGCGACTTCGCGAAGCGGGTAAAGGCGTCGAGGGGCGGGGCGGACGGCGCGAGGTCGCGCGGCGCGGCGCCGGCCTCGATGAGCGCGCAGGTCTTCTCGCCCGAACGCACCTCGACGACGCCCTGCGTGCCCGCGATGCGCAGGCGTTCGTCGCCGTGCGTGGGCGCCGACGCGGGCCGCAGGTAATCCATCGAGAGCATCGCGAAGCCGCCGTTGCTTTGCCGAAAGATCGCGCCGGCCTGCGAGGCGCATGCGGGGTACTCGGGGCGCGCGGCCGCGCCTTCCCAGCCGGCGACTTCGGTGAAGACGTCGCCCAGAATCCATGTCATCCACGCGAGCGCGTGCACGCCGACCCACGGGACGACGCCCGGGAACGTGCGGCGGTCCTTCCAGCTTTCGGGCCGCGTGCCCCAGCGGTAACTCTTCTGGTGGTAGCTCGCGAGCGCCTCGCCGATGCGCCCGGCCCGCACCGCTTCGCGCGCGGCCTCGAACGCCGGGTCGCCTTGAACGCCCTGGCCCGCGGCGAACGGAACCTTCCCGCGGCCTCCGGCTTCCCAGAGTTCCGCGAGTTCCTCGAGGCCGAAGGCGACGGGCTTTTCGCTGAAGACGGGGATGCCGCGGCGCAGCGCTTCCATGTTCCAGCGGCCCATGCGCGAGAAGTGCGTCGAGACCTGGACGAGGTCCGGGCGCGCCTCGTCGAGCAACCGGCACGGATCGTCGAAGCGTTTGGTCTCGGGCGTGCGCCCGGCGCGCCGTCAAACGCCGCGAGCTTTTCTTCCGGCGCCCCCGTCGCGACCGCCACGACCCGCGCGTGCGGCAGGTGCTTGAGCGCCGCCGCGTAGTTGTGCCAGTGGTAGTCGCAGCCGATCAAGGCGATGCGCATCGCGGGTCTCCGGAAGGAAGGATTTAGGATACAGGATTCAGGATTCAGCACGAAAGGCAACCGCGCAAAAAGGAAAGCAGCGCCGCTCGCACTCCGCGCTGCATCAACCCAGTTCGAGTCAATATGAGGAGGCTAGCAGTCCGTACATTTACTTCCGGCCTGGAAGGCCGGCGGGAAATTAGCCGGTGGCCCGCGAAGCGGAGCCACCGGAGGCGGCGTTCATTTCTTGGGCGCCCCGGAGGGGCGACGGAGTCTCCGGCACCCTTTCAGGGTGCGGCCTTCGTGCGCCGGCCACCCGGTGGCCGCGCTTCGCTTGCCACCGGCTAATTTCCAGACGCCCCTTCGGGGCGTGGGAGAATTCCGATGTGCAATGTTTGATGGGACCAAGTTTTCAGGGTTTGCTTCACTGTTCACTGACCACTGACCACTGACCACCGACCACCGACCACCGACCACCGACCACCGACCACCGACCACCGACCACTGACCCCGCTACTTCCCCTGCTTCTTCACAAACTCTTTCCACGCGTTCGGGTGCTTGAGCGTGTCGTCGTCGGCACCGAGGCGGCGCAGGCCTTCGACGATGTACTTGGTCACTTCCACCTCGGTGATCTGCACGTCGAAGACCACGCCGGTCAGGAACGACTTCACCACCGGGTCGTACGCGGAGCCGCTCACGTCGTAGTCCGAGATGTACGAACGCTGGCTGCCGATGACCATGTGGCTGCGCGGGAATTTGCCCCACTTCAGCGTCACCTTGGTGATCAGGACTTCCAGCACGCCGTTCCCGCCCAGTTCGCGCAGGTTTTCGAACGCGCGCCGCTTCTCGGCGGGATGGTCGAGGTCCAGGGCTTCGCCCATCTCTTCGGCGGCTTTGGGGCCGTCGCGCCGGGCCGTCTGGAGCCATCCGTTGCGCGCGGCCTCGCGGATCTCGTCGATCGGTTCGTGCACGGCGGCGCGGGCGAGCGCCCGGCGCTGGAGCGTGCGCGCCTCCTCGGTCATGCCGTCTTCGCTCATCCGGGCGAGTTCCTCGAGGGCGCGTTTGCGCAGCGGGCGGTGCGCGTTCTCGCTGGCGCGCGCAAGCGCTCCGGCGCGTTCGATGATGGTAAGGCCGTCCCAGCGGCGCGTGGCCTCGGCGTCGCCTTCGACGCTCTTGCGGAAGAGTTCGTTCGCGAGCATGGCCGCGCGGAGGTCCGCCTGTTCCTGGCCCTTCGGTGAACGCGCGATGGTCAGCGCGCCGGGCTCCCCTGCGTGCGCGGCCTGCGGAGCCGCGGCGATGCGGACCTCGTCGCCGGGCGGCTGTTCCTGCGCGCGAACGGACAGGCCGGCCGCGAACGCCGCCGCGAACGCCGCCGCGAACAGAACCGAGCGATGCAGGGCCATGACGCTACCCTCCGGGCCTCGTAACCTCTTATTGAAAGACGCGGCCCGAGCGGCGATATTAGAGGGCGTGGGAGGAGTTCAACGATGTCCGCCGGCGAAGGTCCCGATCCTGCATCCACCGTCCCGCCCGTGGGTTTGGCCCCCGAAGGCGAGGACTTTGCGCACCCGTGGCTGATCAGCGCGATCGTCTCGGCGATCTGTTTTGCCATCGGTTTCGGGATTCTGTATGCGACCGGGCTGTGGGCCAAGATCATGCAGTGGGCCGACGCGCCCTTCATGTTCTACTTCGCGATCCTGATGCCGGTGCTCGTCGGCTTCACCCTCTACGGCATCGTGATCACGTTCGTGCGGCTCTTCCGCAAACCGTCCAAACCCGCCGCGAAATAACCGTCAGCCCAGGCGCACGCGTTCGCCGCGCAGGCCCGCCGTGTACACGGCGTCGATGATCTGCTGCGCCCGCAGGCCGTCTTCGCCGCGCGCGCAGACGGGCCGGTGGGCCGGGTCCAGGATCGCGCGCGAGACGTCGTCCATCTGCAGCCGGTAGACCTCGCGGCCTTCCAGCGGCAGTTCCTCGACCGCGGGCGGCGTGGGATCGCTGGTCAGCCGCCACATGCGCACGTTCTGGTTCACGATCTGGTTCAGGGTGTACTCGCCGCGCAGCGAACTGCGCGCGCCCACGACTTCGAAGCCGTTGCGGAAGTGCTCGCGAAAACTCAGGTCCACGCTGGCGCTCGCGCCGCCCTTCAGCCGCAGGAGCGCGCGGGCTTCCGTCTCGCAGCGCCCGGTGACGGGATCGGCGGAGGGTTCGACGAGGGCCTGCGCCGTGGCGACTTCGTCGCCGGTCAGGTAGCGCAGAAAATCGAAGGCGTGCGGGCCCAGGTCCATCAGCGGGCCGCCGCCCGAAATCCGGCTGTCGGTGCGCCAGGCGGTCGCGGGATTGAGGAAGCTGTACCAGATGCGCACGGCGCGGAGTTCGCCCAGCGCGCCGGAGGCCAGCAGCGCGCGCGCGCGTTCGACGGCGTGGGTGTAGCGGAAGCAGAGCCCGACGAAGAGCTTCACATTCGCCGACTGGCACGCGGTCAGCATGCGCTCGCATTCGTGGGCGTTCAGGCCCAGGGGTTTTTCGCAGAGCACGTGCTTGCCGGCGGCGGCGCAGGCGCGGACATCTTCCAGATGCAGGTTGTTGGGCGTGCAGACGTACACGGCCTGGATGCTGGGATCGGCGAGCAGGTCCGCGCGCGTGGCGTACGCGGCAGGAACATGAGCTTCGGCGGCGGTGGCGCGGGCTTCGTCGAGGTTGCGGCGCTGCACGGCGTTCAGGCGCGCGCAGGCGGTGTTCGCGAACGCGGGCAGGATGCGTTTGCGCGCGAAGACGCCGCACCCGAGGATTCCCCAATTCAGCGTCGCGCCGTTCATGGCCCGCATCCTTGCCTTGCATGCCAACATACGCACGCGGCGGGCGGGTGGAAAGCCAAAAGCGGCCGGTGGCGGAGCGCTTTTGCCGTTTATCTTTTAAGGCGCGGCTATACGTTGCGTCTATATAGAACGGACCCCAAGGGGGATGCATGGCCGACGCCCAATCCAAAGACGAACTCCTGAACCAGCTCGCCGGACTGCGCCGCGACGTGAACGCGCTGATGGACGAGGTGGCCAAGGTCATCATCGGGCAGGAAGACGTGCTGAAGCTGATGCTCGCGGCGTGCTTTTCGCGCGGGCACTGCCTGCTGGTGGGCGTGCCGGGCCTGGCCAAGACGAGCATGGTCAAGGCGCTGTCCGGCGCGCTGGACCTGCCCTTCAAGCGCATCCAGTTCACGCCCGACCTGATGCCGAGCGACATCACCGGCACCGAAGTGCTGGGCGACGACGAAGGCCGCCGCGTCTTCCGCTTCGTCCCCGGGCCGCTCTTCGCCAGCGTGATCCTGGCCGACGAGATCAATCGCACGCCGCCCAAGACGCAGGCCGCGCTGCTCGAAGCCATGCAGGAACGCCAGGTGACGGTGGCCAACCAGAGCCACATGCTGCCGGACCCGTTCCTCGTCATCGCCACGCAGAACCCGATCGAACAGGAAGGCACGTACGAACTCCCCGAGGCGCAGCTCGACCGCTTCATGGTCCAGATCGAAGTGAATTACCCGTCGCTGCAGGAAGAAGAGATGGTGCTCTCGCGCGCCAGCCTGGGCCCCTCGATCCCGCTCAAGCCGGCCCTGACGGGCGAACGCGTGCGCGAGATTCAGCACCTGATTGCGGGCGTGCACTGTTCGAACTACATGGTCAGCTACGTCGCGCGCCTGATCCGCGCCACGCGCCCGGGCGACCCGTTCGCGCCCGCGTTCGTGAACGAACTGGTCGAATGGGGCGCGGGCCCCCGAGCCGGCCAGTTCCTGATTCACGGGGGCAAGGCGCTGGCCGCGATGGACGGCCGGCCGACCGTAAGCCCCGCGGACATCCAGGCGCTGGCGATCCCCGTGCTGCGCCACCGCGTGGCCACGAACTTCCAGGCGCAGGCCGACGGCGTGAGCAGCGTGGACATCGTCACGCGCGTGATCGACGCGACGCCGATTCCGAAGGGCTGACGCATGCCTGGCACTCCGCGCATCCGCAAGCGTGCCGCCGCGGTCCTCGCGGGACTGCTGCTCGGCGCCCTCACCTTCGGCCAGCTCAACGTCAACGCGGACTGCGCCTGCGGCGGCGGGGAACTCGAGATCGTCTTCATCCTCGATTGTTCCGGCTCGATGAACCACACGCTCGCCACGCTGCAGGAACAGATCAAGCGCTTCATGGAGGCGCTGGAAGGGCAGGTGCGCCACATGCGCGCCGCCGTCGTGATCTACCGCACCAAGGAATACAACGGCCGCCAGAAGAAGCTCGACGTGCTGCCCTTTACCGGCGACGGCAAAGCGGTGGCCGATTTCCTGCGCTCGCAGACGGCCGAAGGCGGCGGCGAGGAGATCATCGAGACCGCGCTCACCACGGCGCTCGACGATCTGAAGTGGACCAAGGGCGCGCGCAAGGTGGCCGTGCTGCTGGGCGACGAACAGGGCAACGAGAGCACCCAGGCCAAGTGCATGCTCCAGGCGCGCGCGATGCGCGAAAAGGGCATCGTGCTGAACACCGTCACCGCGAGCCAGACCGCGTGGATCTACTGGGCGCCCGCAAACAACACTTCGTGGAAGCAGCAGCTCGCCGGCATGGGCGAGGAAGTGAAGCGCACGTTCAAGCTGCCGTACTACGTCGATCTCGCGGAGGCCGGCGGCGGCATCGCGGTCAGTTCGTGGTCGAGCAAAGAGCTGGTGCTGTGGCTGCTCGCCTTTGGACTGGGGATGAACGGCAAGGACGCCAAGGACAAGATCGACGTCGACAAGTACCTCGAATGGGCCAAGCAACGCGACATCGACGACGCCGCGGCCGAGAAGGCCCGTCAGGCCGAAGGCCCGGGCGCGCCGCTGATCGCCTGGGTCAAGCACGGCGGCGAATGGCAGGTGCCGCACCGCGCCGAGATGCTGCTCGCGCACATCGGCGGCCGCATCGAACTCGCCGGCGCCCCGCGCATGCAGACCCTGGCGCTCACAGACGACGCGCTGGAGCGCTATCCGGTGCTGTACGTCAGCGGGCACGGGCCGGTCATGTGGACCAAGGCCGAGCGCGAGGCCCTGAAAGGCCGGCTCGAACGCGGCGGGTTCCTCTTCGCCGATGCCTGCTGCGGCGACGCGGAATTCACCAAGAGCGTGAAGGAGGTCCTCGCGGAAATCTTCCCCGGCCGCACGCTCGAAAAACTTCCGCCCTCGCATCCGATCTACGCCTGCGGCCACCGCGTCGAACGCGTGCGCCGCAGCGAA
>JAHCJK010000081.1 GCA_026184295.1 Planctomycetota bacterium | reverse complement strand
CCTCACCCCCAGGGCTCACGCCCCTGGGCTAACTTCTGACGTCGCTCCGCGACTCTGTTTGGGTGCACCCCCAACCGCCTGCGCTTGAGCACGCACGGCGGCTCAAAGGACGTGAGATGCTTCTTGGTGTACTTCGTGCCCTTCGTGGATAAGCCTTATTGTTGCTCTGTTGGTTGGTTGTCTTGTTTTCTTGTTGTCTCGTTTTGCCGTTCCTGCCGTCTTGTTGTTCCGATGTTCTGCTGTTCTGCCGTTCTGTTGGTTCTCCTGCGCGGCCGTTCGGATGCGGTCGCCGTGATTCGTGCCGATTCGTGAAGATTCGTGGACCCGGCTAGTGGGTGGCCTGAGGCAGGTGCTGGTCCATCACGATCACGCAATGCGGCAGGGCCTTGCCGAGGTCATCCAGGCCGCGACCGGTGATGTTCGTGTCCTTCAGCGCCAGCTTCCGCAGCTTCTTGCAGGCCGAGAGCACCGCGACGCTGCGGTCGGTGATCCGCTCGCCCTTCAGGAACAACGTCTCCAGGTCCGCGAGCCGGGCGAGGGCCGCGACGCCTTCGTCGCTGGCCTGCATTCGCGGGAGCACCAGCCACTGCAACGCGGTGAGCGCGCCGGCTTCCTTCAGCAGCGCGTCGCCCGCCGGCAGGTCGGATTCGAGGCTGACCAGACGCGTGAGCTTCGCGAGGCCTTCCAGGCCCGCCGCGTCGGCCCCGGTGCCGCGCAGTTCGAGTTCGAGCAATTCGGCCAGGGACGTGATCCGGGCGACGGTCGCGTTGCCGATCTTCGGCACGGCGTTCAGGCTGAGGCTCTGCAGCTTCTTCAACGATCCCAGGGCCGCGAAGCCCGCGTCGGTGACGAGCGGCGTTCCGGCGACGCAGAGCATTTCCAGGTCCGGGTGCGTGCCGAGGAGATGCCCGAGGCTCTCGTCGGTGAGTTTGGAGCAGGCGGTCAGGCTCAGTTCCTTCAGGCGCGGCAGCGCGTCGAGGGCCTTCCAGCCGGCCTCGGTCACGTGGTCGAGTTCCTGCGGCAGATCGGGCAGGCGCAGCGATTCCAGGCCGGGCAATTGGGCCAGCAGGGCGAGCGAGGCGTCGTCCACCACGCGCGTGCCCAGGAGCGAGAGGCGCTTGAGATTCGGCAGTTCGCACAGGTCCCGCAGGTACCGGGCGTCCAGGTGGGCGCATTGGTTCAGCGAGAGTTCGGCGAGGCGCTTGAGTTTCCTGAGCTGGCGCAGGCCTTGGCCGGCGATCTTGGCGCCGTCCAGGCTGAGCGATTCGAGCTGCGAGAGGTTCTTGAGCTCCTTCAAGTCGTCGTCCTTGAGCGCGAGGAAATCGGCGTGCAGATGCCGCAGGTTTCTGCAGGCGCTCAAGCGCTTCAGGCCTTTGATCGTGACCCCGTTCTTTCCGCCGCCCGCCCGGCCGCGCAGGGTCAGCGTCTCCAGCTTCGGCGGAAACTGGCCCTGCGCGAGCGCGTCCGCGAGGTCATCGTCGTTGAGCAGCACCATGCTGAGGTCCAACGAAGTGAGGTTGCGAAAGCGCGCGAGCTTGGCGAAGAGCGTTCCTGTGTCGCCTCTGAAGTGCCGGAGGTCCACCGTCTCCGCCGTGTCCGGGGCGTGCTCGAGGTCCAGGGCCGAGCGCTCCTGAGCGGCGTTCCCCTGGGCCGACGCGTTCGCGCAGACCGGGACCGCCAGCACCAGCGCAAGGATCGCCGAAGTCCGCACGTTGCTCGCCCTCTTGAGCCCTACGCATGGATAACGAGGATGAAGATGTTTCGCGCGCCGTACTTCGTGTACTTCGTGTCCTTCGTGGATAAGCCTTATTGAAGCTCTGTTGGTTGGTTGTCTTGTTTTCTTGTTGTCTCGTTTTGCCGTTCCTGCCGTTTTGTTGTTCCGATGTTCTACCCTTCTGACGTTCTGCCGTTGTGCTGTTCTTCCGTTCTGCCGTTCGGTTGGTTCTCCTGCGCGGCCGTTCGGATGTTGTCGCCGTGATTCGTGCCGATTCGTGAAGATTCGTGGACCCGAGTGTCTAGAGTTCCACGAAGCGCCCCGCGAAGCTTGCTTCGACGGTCTGCCCCGCCGGAATCTTGAGCAGGCCGTGGCCTTCCTTCAGCGAACCGGCCATGCCGGTGAACGGTTCGAGCGCCACCATCTGCGCGCGGCCGTACCACGGCGCGCCGAGCACCCCCGCGTTCTCGAAGAACCAGACGTACGGGAAGCGCGCGGCGTCGAATTCGACCTCGAAGGCCAGCTTCCACGTGGGCGAGACCAGGCGCACCTTGCCTTCGGCGAAGTCGGTCAGGTACACGAGGCGGCTCATGCGCGCGTCCTTGCCGTGCACCTGGCCCAGGTCGCGCCCCTGTTCGTTCTGCGCGGGCCATTTGCGCCGCAGGGGCGGGTCCTCGCCGTCGAGAAAATAGCTGGTCGCGGGGCCTTCCACGCGGCAGTGCGCATCGACGAACGGGCCGCCGAAGGTCGGGTGCTGCCCCCAGAGCACTTTCAAATCCTGCTCGCCCAGGTTGGTCGCCTTTTCGTCGATGCGCAGGCAGGGGTCGCCGGCACGCAGCGAGAAGGTCTTGGTCAGGCGGAAGGGCGTGCGCTGGGTGAAGCCGGTCAGCGTCACCGCGCAGCGTTCGGGCGATTCCTCGATCGCGTCGATGCGGAAGGGCTGCCCCCAGACTTCGCCGTGAAAGCCGATGCGCGCGCCTTCCAGGTCGCCGGGCCCGCCGCCGTTGGGAAAGCATTCGAACCAGCCGCCCGCGTGGTGGTCGTTGTAGGGGCGTTCGTCGTAGGCCGTGGGGACGAAGCCCGCGTGGTGCTTGTGCGGGCGCGGATGCTTGAAGATCACGTCCAGGTCGCGCGGCTTGTAGACCAGTTCGGGGATGTGCGTCCCGCGGCCGGCGTTGACCACCGCGCGGACGCGTTCGTTCTCCAGAATCACGGCCTCGTAGCCGTGCAGCGTGTAGCCGGTCAGGACGCGCGGGCCGTGGTAGCCGGGCACGCGCAAAGTCGCGGTCATGCGGGAAGCTCCCTCTGCGGGCGATGCGTTACTCGTACCACGAAACGCGCGCATTGTGCGGAACGTTTCGCTACAGCAGCGCGATCTCGGGGAAGGCCCGCGCCCAGGCCGCGCGCATCGCGTCGAGCACCCGCGCGCGCGTCGCCGGCGGCAGGTGCGGCGTCTCGAACTCCGGGCGCGCCCAGTACGGCGCCTGGGTGTAGACGACGCGCTGCTCGGCCGCCACCGTGGCGCCGAAGGCGTCCATCCCGGTGCGCAGCAGTTTCTCGAAGGCGTAGAACTGTTCTTCCAGGCCCTTGCCCTGCAGCGCGCTCGTGGCGGGCTCCAGGCCCTTGAAGGAATCGCCGTAGTAGGCCTTGATCATGCGGATGCGCCCGCGAATCTGCGCGTTGAAGGCGTCCATTTCGGCGGCGGGGACCCAGAGTTCCCGGCCGATGCCGCTGCCGGCGATCTTCTCTTCGTAGCGCCCCAGGTACGCGCGCGGCATCTCGAACGCGGTGACGAACCCCGCGTAGCCCGCGAACGGATCGTTCACGTTCCACTGGCAGGTGATGCTCTCGGCGTAGCCTTCGTTGAGGACGGGGTAGAAGATGGGCTGTTCGGGCAGGCGCGGCGGGAAGGCGCGGCAGCCGCCCTGGAGCACCAAGTCCATCTCGGCCAGCCCCATGGGGCGGTACAGCGTGCGCAGTTCGCTCATTCGCGTCGGTTTCCGGGGCCGGAAAAGCGTGCGGGGCGCCCATAAGCCGGCTTCTGTTCAAGCAGGATGGAAAGCGAGCCGAAGCGCGCCGACCATCCTGCCCGGGCAATCATTTCTCTAAGACGGCCGTTGCCGGACGCCTTCAGCACCCTACCCGCGGATTATGGCGGCGCGGACCGCGCCTCTCCGCCTATTCGGGCTTGCTCCGGGCCGGGTTTACCGTGCCCTTCCGGTCTCCCGGAAGGCGGTGGGCTCTTACCCCACCGTTTCACCCTTACCTCCCTTGCGGAAGGCGGTCTGTTCTCTGTGGCACTTTCCCTGAGGTTCGGTCCCGGAAGGGACGTCCCCCGGTGGGCGTTACCCACGGCCCTGTCCTGTGGAGGCCGGACTTTCCTCGTCGAAGCTCCGCCTGCGGGTCCCGGCTTCGGGCCCGCGGAAGGTCACCTCGCCGCGACTGCCGGGCGCCCCGCACGCCGTAAAAGCTACCCTACGGATTCCGGGGAAGCAACCCACGCGCCCGTCCGCGGCCCTGGCGCCCCAAACGACCGCACCGGCTCGCCTGGCGCGCCCGCGCCGAAGCCGTGCTGCAAGTAGAACCTGTCGCTTTGTTGAAAACACCTGCTTATGGATGTCGGTGTGCGTTGGCCGCACTTTAGTGCGGCCGAGTTGTTGTCGTTACGCCGTTGCTTGCCACCAGCTTTAGCGGGTGGGGCGAAGGATCTTATTAAGGTGAGCAGCCGGCTTTAGCCGGCTTCCACACACGGCGGCTGAAGCCTTCGCGGGCGAGAAAGCAGGCTTAAGCCTGCTAGGCATCGGAAGACAGGGCCTCTCCACCAGCTAAAGCTGGTGGCAAGCAACGGAGTAACTGAATACGTCGACATCGGACGCGCTGAAGCGCGTCCGGCTGGACGACAGATTCACCTGGATTTTCGCAGCAGAGCTTTAGGCGCTTAGGTCTTGGCCAGCGACAAATACCGCTTGATGTCCGAGCGGCGCAGCCAGCCGACCATGCGCGGCAACTGAGCGGGCTCGATCACTTTCACGCTCTTCACGTTCGCGCCGGGCTTGGCGGGCGCCTTCAGTTCCACGACGTACTGGAAGGCCAGGTGCCAGTCCTCGCCGGGCGGGACCATGCTGAAGACTTCCACGAGTTCCATCGACTTCGGTTCGACCTTGCCCCACATCTTCAGGACGCGCTTCGCGGCCACGTCGGGCGCTTCGCCGTAGTCCAGGTAATCCCACGGAAACCACAGGTCGCCCAGGTCCTGGCCGCCGGGCCGCAGGCCGGGGCGCTCGAACAGGACGATCTGGCCCTTGAGCAGCGTGATGACATCGACGCCGATGTGCGCGCCGCCCTGGGCAATGGAGTTGGTGGGACGGCCGAAAATAGCCTTGGACATACGCGCTCCTTGACCGAACGAACCGAGGCGCTCCCTGGTGCAGCGACGCGCGGAAACGGAAGGCGCATTTTAACCAAAACCCCCGGTTTCGTCTCAGCACGATTTGAAAAATGGGCGTCCTGGCGGCTCCAAATGTAGGACAGGCGTCTCGCCTGTCTGGGTAGCGGGGAGACATGGTCGTTCCAAACCACGGTCTCGCGCAAAGACGCTAAGACGCCAAGAACTGCTCCGAACGGCAGAACAGCAACGGCTTATCCACGAAGGACACCAAGCGGCACGAAGAACGGAAGGAAGAGAGGGGAAAGGGACTACGAGCAAACCAGCCAACCAATCAACCAATCAACCAATCAACCAGCCAACAGTCCTATCCCCGCAACTGCCCCGTCCCATCGCCCAGCCACTTGTACGTGGTCAGTTCGTCCAGGCCCATAGGGCCGCGGGCGTGCAGCTTGTCGGTGCTGATGCCGATCTCGGCGCCGAGGCCGTATTCGAAGCCGTCGGCCAGGCGCGTCGAGGCGTTCACGAAGACGGAGGCCGAGTCCACGAGCTGCTGAAAGCGCTGCCCGGCCGCCGCGTCGCGCGTCACGATCGTCTCGGTGTGCCGCGATCCGTAGGTCTCGATGTGATCGACGGCCTCTTCGAGCGATCCGACGAGCTTGAGCGAGAGAATCTTGTCGAGGTATTCGCTGTGGAACGCATCGGGGCCGGCGTCCTTCGCCTGCGCGATGCCCGCGGCTTCCAGCGCGGCCTTGGCCTTCGGTTCGGCGCGCAGTTCGCAGCCGCCGGAAAGCAGCGCGCGCGCGATCTCGGGCAGCAGCGTCTTGGCCAGGTCCTGGTGGACGAGCAGCGTCTCGGCCGCGTTGCAGACGCTCACGCGCTGGAGCTTGCTGTTCACGGCGATCTTCACGGCCAGGTCCGGGTCGGCGTCGGCGTGGACGTAGACGTGGCAGACGCCCTTGTAGTGTTTGATGACGGGGATGCGCGACTGTTCGGCCACGGCGCGGATCAGGCTCTCCCCGCCGCGCGGAATCGCGAGGTCGATCAGGTCGTCGAGCTGGAGCAGTTCGGTGATGGCCGCGCGGTCGGCGGTGGGCGGCGCGAGCACCGCGTCGGCGGGCAGGCCGGCGCGTTCGAGCCCTTCGCGCAGGGCCTCGGCCAGCACCGCGTTCGACGCGCGCGCTTCGCTGCCGCCGCGCAGGATGCAGGCGTTGCCGCTCTTCAGGCACAGGCTGCCGGCCTCGACGGTGACGTTGGGGCGCGACTCGAAGATGATCAGGATCGTGCCGATGGGCACGCGCACGCGCCGCAGCACCAGGCCGTTGGGCCGGGTCTCGCGCGAGAGTTCCTGGCCGATGGGATCGTTGAGCTCCGCGACCTGCTTGAGGCCTTCGGCCAGGCGCTGGAGCACGGGCAGGTCGAGCTTCAACCGGTCGAGCATCGGGCCGCTGAGCCCGCGTTCCTTCGCGCGGCTCAGGTCCTCGGCATTGGCCTGCTCGATGCCTGCGCGCCGCGCGAGCAGCGCTTCGCCCGCATACGCCAGGGCCGCGTCCTTCTGCGCGCGGGTGGCCGTGGCCATCTTGCGCGCAGCGGCGCGGGCGGCCTGGGCCAGCGCGCGCATCTGCGCGGGCAGCGTGGAAGTGGCCGGGGTCGCCGGCTGCGCGGTGCTCATGGGAGGCATCTTAGCGCGGCGGGCCCCAAAAAACAAAGACGCGGGAGCGTGTGGCTCCCGCGTCCAGGTGCGGCGTACGCCGGTCAGGTTCAGCGGATCTTCTTCAGGCTCGCCTGGGCTTCGGTGCCCCAGCGCGTGGCCTTGTACTTGTCCAGGACCGTGTTGTACATGGTCGCGGCGCGGTCGCGGTCGTTGCTGCGGCCGGGGAACTTGGAGAGCTGGTAGAAGCATTCGCCGGCCTTGAAGAGCGCCTCGGGTTCGATGCGCTTGTCGGCGTAGTTGACCGGGATGCGCAGGAAGGCCATCGAGGCGTCGAGGAACTTCTCCTTCGCTTCGTCGCCCTTCAGCGCCGAGGCTTCGTTGAAGAGCGCGTCGCCGATGATCAGGTAGGCCGTGCCGGCCACCGCCTTGCTGGAACTCGACGCGATCGCCTGTTCGGCGGCCGTGCGCGCCTTCGAAAAGTCCTTCTTGGTCACCGCGATGCGCGCCAGGCCCAGGCGCGCCAGGCCCTGAGTTTCCTTGACGCTGCTGGCGCCGGCCGCGCTGTTGAACTTCGCTTCCGCGCCGCTCGCGTTGCCCTGCACCAGGTCCAGCTCCGCGCCGAAGATCAGCGCCTTGGCCTTGTTCTCGCCGCCCAGCGCCTCGAGCTTGCTCAGCAGGGGCGGAACCTTGTCGAACTTCTTCGCCTGAATCGCGGAGTCCACCAGGCTGCCGACCGCCAGCGGGACGTAGCGCGAGGTCTTGTAATCGTTCATGAACGCTTCGAAGGCCGCGACCGCGTCCTGGTGCTTGCCCGCGCGGTAGAAGCATTCGCCCACCAGGTACGCCAGGTAGGGCTTCGCGACTTCGCGGAAGACCTTCATCGAGTCGGCGTCGCCGTACAGCGCCTGGAACGACGCGGCCGCCGCGGCGTAATCGCCCTGGCGCATGTCCGCGAGCCCGTTCTGGAATTCCACCGTCTGGATGTCCCAGTCGATGGAATCGACTTCCTCGGCTTTGAACGTCAGCGCGCCCGCGCCGACCGCGATCTCGACGCCGTCGATCGCGTCCTTCTTGATCGCGCCCTTCTGTTCCTGGCCGTTGGCAAGGTGGACGACGTCCGCGAGCGCGAACGCCCGCGAGCCGCTCAACGCCACCAGACAGGCCAACAGAACCCACGCGCCCCCTGCTGCTGACTTCCGCATGGAAAAAATCCTCCGTGGAAGGCGTACGCCCTCAGTTCCTGCTTGGAAAAACTCCAAGGTAACTCTGTATGTAACGGACCCTTATAACGATGACCCGAGGCCACGGCAAGAGCCAGAACAGAGTATCCCCTCAGTAAATCGTACAAGGTGCTTTCACCTTGCGCGCTTTCTGCACCTTTTCTGCCGCTTGGCGGGCGCTCGAAGTTCTACGATTCTTCCTCGAACTCGTCCGGAGGCCCGTCGCGCCCGGCGATAAGCACCGTGCATTCGCCCTTCGGCGCGTGGTCGGCCGTAAAGAGGGCGGCCAGTTCCCCCAGCGTCCCGCGGTGGAAGGTCTCGTGGAGCTTGGTCAGTTCGCGCGCGATGCACGCGGGGCGGCCGGCTCCGAAGAGTTCCACGAATTCCGGGAGCACCTTGCCGATGCGCTGCGGCGATTCGTAAAAGATCAGCGTTTCTTCGCGGTCCTTCAGCGATTCCAGAATCCGCCGCCGCGCCCCCGGCTTTTTCGGCAGGAACCCGCGGAAGATGAAGCCGTGCACCGGCAGGCCGCTGGCCCCCAGCGCCGCCACCGCCGCGCACGCGCCCGGCACCGGCACCACCGGAATCCCCGCCGCGATGGCCTCGCGCACGAGCCGGAAGCCGGGGTCGCTCACCAGCGGCGTCCCCCCTTCGCTCAGGACGGCCACGTCGCGCCCGTTCTTCAACGCCTCGGCCAGGCGCGGAGCCATGCCCTTCTCGTTGTGGTCGCCGTAGCTGACCAGGTCTCGGCCTTCCAGCCCGATGTTCAGCGCCGCAAGCAGCCGCCGCGCCGAGCGCGTGTCTTCCGCCGCGAGCACGTGGGCCCGGGCGAGGATTTCGCGCGCGCGTTCGCTCTGGTCGGACAGGTTGCCGATGGGGGTGGCGACGAGGTACAGGGGCATGGCCGGGCCGGTCCCGTGAGGCCGCGCCTACGCGCCCTTCGCGAAGGCGACCGCATTCTTGAAGAGGAACATCCCGTCGGCCTCGGCTTTCAGGCCCTCGCGCGTCCAGCGCGGGTGCTGCCAGGGCAGCGCGTGGCGTTCCGGATGCGGCATCAGGCCCAGCACGCGCCCGGTCTCGTCGGTGATGCCCGCGATGCCGTGCTGCGAACCGTTCGGGTTCTCCGGATAACCCGGCAGCGCGCCCGTGGACGTGCAGTAGCGGAAGGCCACCTGGCCCGCGTGTTCGATGCGCTTGAGCAGGTGCTCGTCGCGCGTCACGAACTTGCCTTCGCCGTGCGCGACGGGGAACGTCACCAGACGCCCGGCGTGCCCGTCGAGAAACGGCGAATGGCTCTTCTCGACCCGCAGCGTCACCCAGCGGTCTTCGAAGCGCTGCGAATCGTTGAACGTGAGCGTCGCGGGGAGGGTCGTGTACATGATCGAGGTGCCCGCGGGGCTGAGGTTGCCCGAGGCCGCGCGGTACGACGGGCCCGGCAGCAGGCCGGTCTTGACCAGCACCTGGAAGCCGTTGCAGATGCCCAGCGCCAGGCCGCCGCGTTCGACGAACTGGCGGAAGGGCTCCTCCAGCCGCTGCACGATCTCGTTGGCCAGCACCACGCCGGACCCGAGGTCGTCGCCGTAGGAAAACCCGCCCGGCAGCACCAGGATGCCGTGCTGGGCCAGTTCCTTGGGGTTCTCGCAGAGCGCTCGGACGTGCACGGACGTGACCTTCGCGCCCGCCTGTTCAAAGGCGAAGCGCGCTTCCTCGTCGCAATTGGTTCCGGCGGTGCGCAGCAGCAGGACGGAAGGCTGGGACATGGATCCGCTTCAAGCTCCGGGGCCGAAGCAGAAATCTAGCCGCTCCCCGGTTTCTTGCAAAGCAGGGTTCTTGCGCACGGCCTTGCGTACCTTTCACCGCGGAGACGCGGAGGGCGCGGAGCACCGCCACCGAAACGAACAACTTGTTTCGCGCAAAGACGCAAAGACGCTAAGACGCTAAGAACAAAACAACGAAGAACCAAAAAAGAACTAAGAACCAAATAAGAAGAACCAAGAACCAAAGGGCCGAACTCCACCGCGCCAGCCACGAGGGAACCCAGGCAAGCGCCCAGCAACAAGGGAACAAATCAACGAAAGAACTAACCAACCAGCAAACCAGCCAACAAGCGAACAAATCAACCAGCGAACCAGCCAGTAACCAGCGTGCCGCCGTGTGCGTTGTAGGACAGGCGTCCCGCCTGTCTGTAACTTGCCCGAGCCTCACAAGCCCCAAGCGCGGCCAGCGCCGTAGCGCCGGCCTCCGGCCGGCAGTATCGCCGGCGTCCCGCCGGCCCTTCGTGCCGTTCGCTGCTCTTAGCGTCTTAGCGTCTTGGCGTCTTTGCGCGAAACACGCCGTTAGCCGTTCCGTGCATCCGCGCCAATCGACGCGTTACATCCCCGGATCGTCTGCCGTCGGCCCGTACACCTTCGGCAGCGGCACGTCCTGCATGCGCAGGTACACCGAGAGCTGCCCGCGGTGGTGGTACATGTGGTTCAGGATCATCCCGCGCAGCACGGCGATGCGCGGCATCGAGAAGACGGTTCTGCCGCCGATCTTCATGGCCCACGTGGCCATCAGCGCCGCGTCGGTGGCCTTCTGCATGTGTTCGACCGCGATGCCCAGGTTCTTGTCGAAGAGCGCCACGATCTCCCGCGGCTCTTTGGGATCGAAGGGCTTGTACGTCGTGGGGTCCATCTCGAAGACGTCGAGCGTGATCGTCTCCTTCGTCCAGCCGGGGATTTCCGCGATGTGCCCGGCCAGTTTCCCCAGCGTGAAGGACTTCGCGTGCGGCTTCCAGCTCAGCGCGGACGCGGGAACGGCCTCCAGCATCTTGCGCGTCGGGACGGCCTCGTGCTGCAACTCGCCCAGCATCGGTTCGATCATGCCCATGGAAATGCTCCTTGTTCATGTCCCAAAAGGTTACGGAGAAGCCGTAGGTGCCATACTGACCGCATAAGGACGTGCGAAAATTCCGTCACGCCGGTTAGTTTTTGAAAAGATCGCAGCCAGAATCCCGCTGCGTTCATTCGGGCCGAATTGGCGGCGAAGCCGCTCCACCCCTGAATCCTAAATCCTGTATCCTGTATCCTGAATCCTGAATCCTGAATCCTATGTCCTGACCCCTGCCGTTCAGAACGCGCCCTGCCAGGCCTTCTTCAATTCCAGAATATCTTCGTGGACGAAGCCGCCGTTGCGTTCGCGGGTGCTTCCGGCCGCCGGGTCGATGGTCAGCCACGGGTCGTTCATCACGAACCCGACCTGCGCGTGCGGGATGCCCGCTAGCGCGCGCTCGAAGGCCTCCTGTTTGTCCGGGGTGACTTCGACGAGGAAGCGGCTGGGGCTCTCGCTGAAGAGCAGGACCTCGGGCGCGTAGCGCTGCGGCGCGTTGGCCGGGATCGGCACCTTATTGAGCTGAAGCTGCATGCCCAGTTCGCCCGCAAAGGCCATCTCCGCGGCCGCGACGCACAGGCCGCCTTCGCTCAGGTCGTGGCAGGCGCGCACCAGCCCCTGCGCCATCGCCAGATGCAGCGCGGTGTAGGTCTCTCTCGCGATCGCCAGGTGCACGCGCGGCACCGCGCCTTCGATCGGCGACTTGCCCAGCACCAGGTGGTAGTGCGAACCGCCCATCTCTTCGCGGGTCTCGCCGATCAGGTAGATCAGGTCGCCGGCTTTTTTAAGGTCCATCGTCACGCAGGCGCGGACATCGGGGACGATGGCCATGGCGCTGACGAGCAGCGTGCCGGGGATCGCGATCGGCTGGCCGTGCACCGCGTATTCGTTGTTCAGCGAGTCCTTGCCGCTGATGAACGGCGTGCCGAAGGCAATGGCCGCTTCGGTCGCGCCGTCGCAGGTCAGCGCCAGGCTGCCAAGCTGTTCGGGCTTGGAGGTGTTGCCCCACGAGAAGTTGTCGAGAATGAACGTCTTCGCCGGATCTGCCCCGACGGCCACCGCGTTGCGCAGGGCTTCGTCCACGGCCAGCTTGGCCATCTCGCGCGGGTCGAGATCCGTGAACTGCGGGCAGAGCCCGTTCGAGAGCGCCAGGCCCTTGGTCTGACCCAACACCGGGGTGATGACGGCCGCGTCGCCGGGGCCGTCGTCGCGCGCGCCGGTAAGCGGCTTCAGGACCGTGCGCCCCTGCACTTCATGGTCGTACTGGCGGATGATCCATTCCTTCGAGGCCACCGTCGGATGGCCGAGGATCTGCTTTAGGGCCGCGCCGCAGTCGCCGGGGTCCAGCGCCGGGCGCACTTCGCTCACCGCGGCCTTGGGCGGAGCCACCGGGCCGTTCCAGCGCGCCTCGCGTTCGACCTTGGGCAGGCCGCCGTGGAGGAAGCTCATGGCCAGTTCGCCCACCTGCTGCCCGTTGTAGCGCAGGCGCAGCATCTGGTCCGACGTGTACGTGCCGATCGCGACGGCCTCGACGTCTTCGTCGTCGCTGAGGCGCTTGAGCGCGGCCCAGCGTTCGGGCGGGACCGCCAGCACCATGCGTTCCTGCGCTTCGCTGATCCAGATTTCGGTGTAGGTCAGGCCGGCGTACTTGAGCGGCACCTTGTCGAGGTCCACATCGGCGCCGGTCTCTTCGCCCATTTCGCCGATGGCCGAGGAGAGCCCGCCGGCGCCGCAGTCGGTGACGCAGGAGTACAGCCCCTGGTCGCGCGCCTGCATCAGCACGTCGAGCACCTTCTTTTCTTCGATGGCGTTGCCGATCTGCACCGCGCCCGACGAGACCGTCTCGCTCTCGTGGGTCAGTTCCACGCTGCTGAAGGTCGCGCCGTGGATGCCGTCGCGCCCCGTGCGCCCGCCCAGCACGACGATCAGGTCGCCGCTCCGCGCGGCCTTGGCGATCTTGTTGCGCGGGATCAGCCCCACGCTGCCGCAGAAGACCAGCGGGTTGCCGACGTAGCGCGGGTCGAAGTGCACGGCCCCGTTGACCGTGGGGATGCCCATGCGGTTGCCGTAGTCGCGCACGCCCGAGACGACGCCGTGCATCACGCGCCGGGGGTGCAGCGTGCCCGGCGGCAGGTCGTCGAACGACGCGTCCGGCCGGCCGAAGCAGAAGACGTCGGTGTTGGCGATGGGCTTGGCGCCCAGGCCCGTGCCGAGCGTATCGCGGATGCAGCCGCCGATGCCCGTGCCCGCGCCGCCGTAGGGTTCGATGGCCGACGGGTGATTGTGCGTCTCGACTTTGAACGTGACCGCCCATGCGTCGTCAAAGGCCACGACGCCGGCGTTGTCCTTGAAGACCGAGAGGCAGTCCGGATGGTCGATGCTCTCGGTGGCCTTGACGATGGTTTCCTTGAGCAGGTTCTCGTAGCGCTTCTTGCCTTCGGGCCCGGTGAAGTTCACCACGCCTTTCAGGGTCTTGTGGCGGCAGTGTTCCGACCAGGTCTGCGCGACGGTCTCGAGTTCCACGTCGGTCGGGTCGCGCCCCAGCCCGTCGTAATGCGCCTGGATCGAACGCATCTCGGGCACGGTCAGCGAGAGGCAGCCGAGCTTGCTGATCTGCGCCAGTTCCGCGTCGTCCTTGCCCTTCAGCGGCACGTGCACGAGCTTGAACTCGGCCGCGCCCGAAATCTTGTGCACCGGCGCGGGCCGGTCCACGTGCACTTCTTCGATCGATTCGTTGGCCAGGATGCGCCGTCCCGCCGCGCGCAGCGTATCGTCGCTCAGGTCGCCCCAGAAGAGGTACTTGCGCCCGGTGCCGATGTACCCGGCGCTCAGCCCCCGGTCGAGCAGCGCCTTGCGGATGCTCGCGACCACCGGGTCCATCACCCCCGGCTTGCGCACGATCTCGACGCTCCGCGGCGGCGGCGAAGCCTCCGGCCGCTTCTTTTCCGCGAGCACGATCACGTCCATGAACCCGAGGCTCTGGAAGAGCTCCCGCAACTGCGGGCGGATGTTCTCGAAGAGCACCAGCCCGCCGTTCTCCTGCGCCTCCGTAAACGCGCCGATAAAGACGCCCACGCCCGCGCTGGAGACCTCGGTGACCTCGCCCAGGTCGAAGATCAGGTTGTACTGCTTGCTGCGGAAGAACTTCGCGACGGTCTCTTCGAGTTCCACGTAGGCGTTGCCGCTGATCGCCCCGTGCACCGGCACGCGCACGAAGCTCCCGTCGGCCCCGTACACCGGCGCGTCCACCGCGGCCTTTTCGGTGATCGGGTCCGCGAAGAGTTCGCGCCCCAGCAGCTCCGCCATCGTCCGGTCGAAGGCCCCTTCGACCCAGAAGATGCGCACCGCGCGCACCCGGTCGGGCGCGGGCAGCCCCAGCGACCGGAACTGCGCCGGAACGCTCTGCGCCGCCGGGTCGGGTTGATCTTCGCGGAGTCCTACTTCGATGCGGTAAAGGTTGGTTTCAGCCATGCGGGGAGAGTATAGAGGGCGCGCGAAACGCGACAAATGAGGAAAACGATTCTGTCCTCGCACGCCATTGGTCCGCGCCTCCTCCTTGATCTTTCGATCTCCCCTCTCCCTCGAAGGGAGAGGGGTCGGGGGTGAGGGTGAAGCGGTTCCGGTTGCGCAAGCACTCCGCCCTTGGGAGCATCCCGAGCCGCCCCGACTTCCGTCGCTCAGCGCACCCCCAGCCAATAGACCCACAGCGCCGCCACTTCGCGGGCCATAAAGTACGGCATCCCGGCCAGTCGGCGGCTCTCACGCGCCGGGACCGTGCGGACCTCCCAGCCCGCCCGCTGGTAGCTCAGCTTCACGCGCGGCAGGTGGTACGCGTGGCTGACCACCAGCACCCGCGAAAACCCGCGCTCGTCGAAGATCGCCGCGGTCGCTTCGGCGGTGGCCTGGGTGTTCACGCCCTGGCGGTCGCACAGGATTGCGGCGTCGGGCACGCCCATCTTCCGGGCGAGCGCCCGCATCACGTCGGTCTCGTGGTACGCCCCGTCGCCGGGCCCGCCGCTGAAGAGGAGCGTGCGCACGCAGCCTTCGCGGTACAGTTCCACGCCGGTGCGCACGCGGTCGTACAGCGCCTGCGAGGGCGAACCGTCTTCGTACGCGCGCGCCCCCAGCACGACGGCGACATCGGCCGAGCGGCGGTAGTCGGTGCGGCCGAGGCAGCACATCTGCGCCAGTGGAAAGAGCACCGCCAGGGCCAGCGCCGCCGCGCACGCGCCAAAGGTCGCGCGCCAGGCCGCGCGCCAGGCCGCGGGCGCGCCGGCCAGGTTCTCGGGCGCCTCTTTTTGCAGCGAGGCCGACGCCAGCACTCCGCGTGCAAGATCGGCGAGGATCGCGCCGAACCCGAGGGCCGCGAAGCTGGAGAAGGGGACCGGAAAGCCGAGCGCGATGCGCCCGTCCGCCGCGAGCCGCCAGACACACGCCGCGTTCCAGGCCGTCGCTGCAAGCAACAGAGCCGCCACCGCCGCGAGCGCCGTGCGCCGCCACGCCCGGGCTTCCGGGCGCAGCCCGTAGGAGACCAACAGCAGGCCTGCGGGCAGGAGGATGAGGCATTGAAGGAGGTACGGCGCGCCGAAGAGATCGACCCACCAGCTAGAACCGAAGGAGCGGGCAAAGGCGAGGTCCGCCGCCGCGTTGGCCGCCGCGAAGAGTCCGATAAAAAGCGCCCACGCGCGCGCCGCAATGCGAAGCATACGAGTCCCTCTCCGGGAGGAAGGATCGTCCAGTCGCAGGGCCGGGGGCAGACCTTTTGCCACTGCTGAAACCCGCTGGAGGGAAACCCGTGGTGCCGGCGTCCCTCAGGGATACAGTAGGGTCGTTTGAATGGAGGACGTTTGTATGGGTCCCTGGCTGTGGCGGCGGTGCCTGCCCTTTATCGCGTGCGTTGTCCTTTCGTCCTTCTGTTGCCTGTCTGCCATGAGCGAAGACGCATCCGAGGTTCAGCGTAGGGAATACGAAGAGCTTAAGCGCGAGGTCGCGGCGTTAAGGGCTTTGGTAAATGCCAGGCAAGATCGGTACCGCCTCGAATACCCGCTCCACGCCGCCATCGAGCGCGGCGACCTGAAGGAAGTGAAGGCCTTGCTGGCGCTGGATGCCGCGGTGGACCTGAAAGACTCAAACGGGTACACCCCGCTGATGAAAGCGCTGTCGCATCCGGAATGCCTCAAGGTCCTGGTGGAAGCCGGAGCCCGCCTGGATGGAGCGCCTCCGAACGCGGTGCTCACGAAGGCCGTCGCGAAGGGACAAGCGGATCTGGTCGAGTACATAGTCGAGCACGGCGCCCAGCCCGACCTGTTTGCCCAGGCTTTTCGGGGCCGTTGCGAGGACCTGCGCAAGTGTGCGAAAGGCGATCCCGCGCTGCACGCGTCGTACGAAGGAGCCTCTCTGCTGCACTGGGCCGTCTTCTGGGGCAAGGCCGAGGTCTGCCGCGTGCTGATCGAGAAGGGCTGCGACGTCAACAAGCGCGCAACCTTCCAGTCCTTCGCACAGGCGACGCCATTGGCCATCGCGAGCGAAGGTCCCCACGCGCTCATTCCGGTTCTGCTTGAGCACGGCGCCGATCCCAACATTCCCTACTCTTGGGATACGGGCTGGCGTCCCGTCCCTGTGATTTTTCCGCTGCAGCGCGTTCAACAAGACGGAATCAGGATCCTAGCCTGGCTTCACAGGCGAGCCGGAGCTTTGAGCGAAAAAGAGAAGGCCGAGGCCGAAGCGAGACTCGCGGAAAACGAAACCTACGTCCGCGCGTTGAAGGAGAAGGGCGCCAGAAACGAAGTGCCCTTCGAGGAAAGGCAGGCTTTGGAAAAGGAGTTTCAATCCAAGACCGTCGAATTTATCTCGCCGCCCTGGTAAATCGCGCGCCTGCGGGCGACGCGGGTACTCGACCCTACGGAATCTCGACCGGCTTCTGGTCGTTGTTGGCTTCGGGCTGCGCGGGCGGGTTGGCTTCGGCGGTCTTGGGGGCCTCCTGCGCGGCGGGGGCTTCGGCCTTGGGCGCGTCCTGCGCGGGAGCGGTTTCGCCGCCGGACTTCTGGATCTTGCCGGCCAGCGCATCGACCTGCGCGGCGGTGTTCGGGTCCAGCACGCGCGCCTTGGCCATGATCGCGATCGCTTCGTCCGCGTGGCCCAGCGCCATCGCCATCTCGGCCGCGAGCAGCAGGCGCGCGGGCTTGTCGCCGGCGATGTTCTTGGTCAGGTCGTAGACTTCGTCCTTCGCGATCTTGTCCCACTTGATCGGCAGGACGTTGCCCTGCACGTTCAAGCTCAGGTTCTTCGCGTCGGCGGTCTCGATGGCCAGTTCTTCCTTCTTCGAGCCCAGCGTCAGCCACGCCTTGAGCTTCTCGCCGGCCTTCGTGGACGCGGCGATCTCGGCGGCGAGCCGCTTGATCACGTCCAGCCGCGCGCTCTCGTCCGGCGCGATGCTGTAGACGGCCGGGCTTTCCTTGCGCACTTCGCCGGCGGCGGGCTTCAGGTCCACGGGCTGGCCGTTGGGGAACTTCAGGTTCAGCGGCTTGTCCTTCTCGAAGCGTTCGAGCACGCGCGGGTTCGTGATCGCGACGTTGCGCGCCACGTCGGCGAATTCGATCACCTGCGGGCGGTTGCCCACGTTCCAGAAACGGTGGATCGAGCCGTCAAAGGTCATGAGGAAGACCGCCGCGCCGCCCTGCGCGCGCGCGATGAAGACGGGCGTAAGCCATTCGGCGCTGCTGGGCACGCAGATGCAGGTGTAATCCTTGAGCGCCTTCTGGACCTCGGTGTCGCTGAAGACTTCGTTCTCGAAGAAGGTGACGGTGTGGTTCTCGCGTTTCACCTTTTCGTCGTAGACGTAAAGAATGATCGGCTTCTTGGCTTCGCGCGCGGCCTTGAGGTCCGAGGTAGACCAGGGCAGTCCGCCCTGCGAACCGGGCGAATGCGCGCGCTGCTTGCCGTGCCCCCCGCCCATGTTCCCGCCGTTGCCCATGCCGCCGTTGCCGAAGCCGGAGTCACCCGCCGCCACGGAACCCAGGGCACAGATCGAAAGCACGATGAGCGTGATCGTCCAAGGTGTCTTACTGTACATGCTTTACCTCTCGGGTCTGCTGTTCCTAAACGAATGAAATGTACAATCGTGCGATGCTGTATGGCCGCTTTCTGCGCAATGCTCCCTGTGTCCCCGCCGCTTCCTTCGAATACCTACACCAAGCGGCAAATCCAAGGCCAAGGAAGTAGGATATTACTAGTCTCACATACGTATGCGTAGGTAAACGTACGAAGCCGGTCCGGCGTTCGAAAATAGTGGCGGGATTTTCAGCGGTCCATCGGGATGATGCCGCGGCGCTGCGCCAGCGAGATCACCGCATCGCGCAGTTTCTCGTAGACCGGACGCGGGTGGGGGATGCACTCGATGCGCATCTCCGGGTCGGTCTTGTCGCTCGAGTAAATCTCGATGGTGCCTACTTTAAGGATACGTTGAACAATCGACTGGGTCAGTTCGACGTCCTTCACGCGCCCCAGGTCCAGGCTGTCCACGCGCTTGAAAAGGAGCCCTTTTTCGCGTTCGATCAGCCGCGTCGTGATCGTATAACGCAAACAGCGGATGGACCATACAAGGTACGGGAGCATCAGGCTCCCGGCCGCCAGCAGCGCCCCGCCGGCCACCACGCAGACCGACTTGAGCGTCCCCGGCGTCAGCAGCAGGCCGTATATAAGGATGGCCAGGCCCGCCAGCGCCGCGCACGCGGCTCCAAAGAGCGCCTGCCAGCCCATCCATAAGGATACGGGACCTTTAAAGATCACTTCCGGCGGCGGCTGTTTGGCGTCGGGTTCCGCGGGCGGCAACGCGTCGGAGGGCTTGTGCGCGTCGGCGTGCGGGTGAGGAAGAGGCGCGTCCGCGGGCTGGCTCATGACGACGAGGCCCTCGCTTCGAGACGCCGGCGGCTCAGGAAATAATCTGGGTATCGCGGGAGCGCAGGGTCTCGTCGTTCACCGCGTCGGCGGGATCGTCCTTCTCTTCCACCGTGTAGTGCTCGCGGTGGCGTTCCTTCGCGTCGGCGAGGAAACGGAAGAGGCGTTCGCGCGCGGCTTCGGCGGCGGGCGTGCCCGGATGCGCAAGCTGGTCGATCTCTTCCGCGATCTCCTGGAGTTCCTGGATGTACTCGCGCAGGACCTTGCTGACTTCGTGGCTGTTCTGTACCAGGATGTCGGTCCAGAGCGCCACGTCGCTGCCGGCCAGGCGCGACATGTCGCGCAGGCCCGTGCCCGATAGCGAAAGCGAACGGTTGCTCTGAAGATTCATCAGCGCGTACGACAGCAGATGCGGCAGGTGGCTGGAACGCGCCAGCACCGCGTCGTGTTCGTCGGGCGAGAGGCGCATGGTCTTCATGCCCAGCGCCTTCCAGAAGTCGTCCACGCGGCGGTAGGCTTCGTGGTCGGTGGCGGGCGTGGGCGTCAGGACGCAGGCGGCGCCGTTCAGGTTCACGGCGGTGGCGCACTCGATGCCGTTCTTCTCGCTGCCGGCGATCGGGTGGCTGCCGACGAAATGCACGGCGGCCTTGCTCTTCTGCAGAATCTGTTCGACGGCTCCGACGACGGCGAGCTTGGACGAGCCGAGGTCGGTCAGGATCGTGCCTTCGTGGCAGGAAGGAATCACGGCCGCGGCGACTTCCGGGATCATGCTCACCGGCACCGCGAGGATGACGAGGTCGGCGTCGCGCACGCCTTCGCGCAGGTCCATCGTGGCCTCGTCCACCGCGCCCATCGCCTTGGCGGTCTCGATGGTCTCGGGGCGATCGGCCACGCCGGTGACGCGCGTGGCCGCGCCGGCGCGCCGAGCGGCCATGCCGACGGCGCCGCCCATCAGTCCCAGACCTACGATGCTGAGCCGGTGAAACACGTACGGCACCTCGTTTGCGTTCCGCGAAAGACGGCGACTACGTTGCATCTTTGCCTTCGGGCGCATGTAAGTCAAGGTTAGGACGCAGTGGAATTTACGATGTTGTTGCAGCGCGCGGGAATTTGCGTGAGGTTTTCGCCTGGGCGTCCATTCATCTGTACGGGACAGGCTGCACGTGTGGAATGCGGCTTTATGGAAAAGCGGCCCAACGTACGATAGGCAGCGGGCCTTGTGATGGCGAACGGAGCGAGGGCGACGACGATGCGAACCTGGGCGTGGGTGGCGGCGGCGGTGCTGGCGGGATGCGCGCATGCCGGACGGGCGGCCGAACCGGCCAAGGACGCGCCCAAGACGCTGACCGCCGCGCAGATGGAACCGCGCGCGGCCTCGGTCGTCTTCGTCAGCGGCATGAAGGTCGAAAAGTGCTGGTACGAGGAACGCGCGACCGGCGCGTGGATCAACTACGACGGCCAGCGCTTCTGGTACACCAAAGACTCGATCCACTCGGTCGCGTTTCTGACGGGCGAACCCGACGACGACCTGAAGGACTGGCTGCGCAAGGCCGAAGAGGCGCGCAAGAAGGAAGAGGAACGCGCGGCCAAGGCCGACGAAGACCGCGAGAAGAAAGCGCAGGAAGCCGCGACGCCTCCCATGCCGCCCGCGGGGGCCTCCGGTCCGTCATCCGCGCCGTCAAACCCGTCCGCGCCCGGCGCGCAGAAGCCGAACGAAAAGCGCGGAGGCGGCGAGGTCGCTTCGGTCAACCAGGGCAAGGGCGGGGCGGGCGACAACGACGGCGGCAACGGCGGCCGGCGCGCCGGCTATGGCGGCACGGCGACCGTGGCCGGCAGTGGCACCGGAATCGGCGGCCTGGGAATCAACGGCGTGGGCATCGCCAATGCTCACCTGGGCGTGCAGTGGCGGGTGAAGGACGTGGACCGCAAGGCCGGCACCGTGCGCCTGCGCAACCGCCTCTTCCACCAGTACGTCACGCTCAAAGTGAAGGAGCCCGACGACCTGAAGCACGTCAAGGTCGGGCAGATTCTCGAAGGCGCGCTCTCGACCCAGCAGCCGTCGCTCACCGCGCCCGACGGGACCGCGATCGAGTTCGACGTCACGGGCCTGCTGCCGACGCCTTAGTTTTGACGTGAGCTTGGCCTCGCAAATGGACCGCTTTGCGCTATCCTGCACCCTCTAAAGGCTGTGCCTTGACACCTTAGAGAGGCGGACAATCGCGCATCCATGGCAGGTTCGCGCCGTATCCCTCGCGTCCAGGCTTCCGAACACCGCATCGGGTTGATCTCCGATACCCACGGGCTCGTGCATCCCGCGCTGGCCGGCCTGTTGAAGGGCGTCGAAGAGATTCTGCACGCGGGGGACGTGGGCTGCCCGGAGGTGATCCAGGACCTCGAAAAAGTTGCGCCGGTGACGGCGGTGAGCGGGAACGTGGACGTGGGCGTGCGCGGGCTTTCCTATCCGGCCTTCGCGCGCCGCGACCTGTACGGCCTGCGGGTGCTCATCACGCACTATGTGGGCACGCCGGGGCATCCCATGCCGCCGGTCGCCGAAGCGATCAAGGCCGAGCATCCCAGGCTGGTGCTCTCGGGACATACTCACAAACCTTTAGTGGAAACCCGGGACGGAATCCTGTACGTAAATCCTGGTTCGTGCGGCCCCAGGCGCTTCAAGTTGCCTATCTCCTGTGGGATTCTGACTCTGCGCGTCGCCGACGGCGCGGCGTCGGCGAGCGCGGAAGTCGTTTTGTTCGACCTGGAGACGGGGCGAGAGTTGATCTGGACCGACAGCTAAGGTCGGTTATGACTGGGGCTTAAACCCGTACGGAGTGTTGGACCAGCGCATATGGCGAGCGAAGAAGCGCAGCCTTCCGATCCCGGCAAGACCGAGGTCCGGTTACCGGCCATCTCGGTGCAGATGCCGGAGACCCATTTCCTCGCCCTGGCCGCGGTGGTCCTCTTCGCCCTGGGGTGCATGACCGTCTCGGGTTCGCTGACCGAAGGGTTCAGTTCCTACGACGACTTCGTCTACGTCGTGAACAACAAGCAGCTCCATCCCGACGCGCCCTGGTCCGACATCCTCTTCAAACCGCACTACGCGCAGTACAACCCGGTCACGATCTTCAGCTACCGCCTGAACACGACCTTCTTCGGGCCGCAGGCCGCGTGGAGCTTCCGCGTCGTGAACTGGCTGCTGCATGTGGGCAGCGGCGTGATGCTGCTCTGGCTGCTCCTGCATTTCGGGCTCTCGCGCTGGGAGGCCTTCTTCGTCGCCGCGGCGTGGGTGGCGCACCCGATGGCCTGCGAATCGACGGTCTGGATCTCCGAGCGCAACAACGTGCTCGCGTTCTTCTTCGGCATCGCGGCCTTCTTCGCGCACGTCCGCTGGCACGGCACGTGGAAGGGCCTGATCCTGGGCACGCTCCTGCTGCTGCTCGCGCTGCTCAGCAAGCCGTCGGCGCTGAACTGGATTCCCATCATCCTCGCCTACGAACTCCTGGGCGGACCGTACAAGCTGGGCTCCCTGCGGGCCAACAGCGACGTCGGGAACACGGCCGGCCTGGGCATCCGCATGATCCCGCTGGCCGTGCTGGCGGTGAGCTTCACCTTCATCGGGATGTACAACCACCGCATCGGCATCATGCCGCCGCCGGGCGGATCGGTCTTTACCGCGGTGCTGACCGACGCGGTGATCTTCGCGCGCTACGTCTTCAACACGCTGCTGCCGGTCAGCCTGAGCGCCATCTACCACGTCGAGGACGTCGAGTCGCCGGTGGACGGGCGGTTCCTCGGCTGCCTGGTGCTGCTGATCGGGCTGGTGGCCGCGACGTACTACCTCGGGCGCAACCGCCGCCGCGTGATCCTGGGCTGGGTCTGGTTCTTCCTCGGCTGCGCGACCAACGCGAACCTGATCTCGATCAGCTTCATCATGGCCGACCGCTACATGTACATCCCCGCCGCGGGCCTGCTGCTGGTGCTCGTCGAACTGGCCAAGGGCGTGGCCGGGCGCGCCACGGGCAACCCGCCGGCGCCGGACGGCCCCTCGCCGGAGCTTTCGGCGCAGGTGCGCAAGACCCTGGCGATCGCCGGCGGCGCGTACATCGCCTTCTTCGGCGTCATGGCGGCCAGCCGCAGCGTGGTCTGGAGCAGCACGATCACCCTCTTCTCCGAATCGGTCGAGCGCGAGCCGGAGAGCGGCATCGCGCGCTTCTACCTCGCGACCTCGCGCTCGATCTCGGCCAAGGTCTTCCGCGACCAGATCGCCGCCGTGGAACTCGAGACGCGCATCGGCAAGCGCACCTCCGCCGACGCGAAGAAGGTGATCGACGAAATCCGCAAGGAAGAGGACAAGGCCAACAAGGAGATCGTGCTCCTGATCTCCGAAGGCGTGGGCAAAAAGGACGTCTACCGCTACTTCGACGTCACGACCATGCGCATGATGTGGGCGCAGGCCGCCGGGCGCATGGGCGACTACGCCGAGATGAAGAAGGCGCTGGAGGGCTACCTCCCGCCGCCGACGCATCCCGACGGCCCGCACGCGGGGCTCGACGAGAAACTCATCGAAGCCGGCTACCGCGCCGCGCGTTACAAGGATTATCCGCAGCCGTACCATTACCGCATCGGCACGCTGGCCGAATGCTACAACCTCGCCGCCGACGCCGAACTGCTCGCGTTCCTCGACCCCAAGACCCCAGGCGCCGAGGCCAAGGACTGCCTGACGCGCTCGCTCGACTTCGCCGCGCGCGCCGTCGAGGCCCAGCCGAACCTGCTCAACTCGTACGTCACCAAGGCCGCCGTCTACCTCGCCCAGGACCTGCTCGCCGCCAAGCCCGCGGCCGGCGAAGACGAGGCCGCGCGCCTGAAGGCCGTCCGCGAACTCGTCGCCAAGGCCCGCCCCGCGGGTCCGTACTACGCCGACGAGAAGTGCGAGTCCGGCGAAGAGACCAAGGTTGCGAAGGAAGTGCCCGTCGAACGCCTGAAAGCCTGGGGGTACCTGGCGCTGAGCGAACGCTTCCTGGACGACGCGCAGTTGCCCGTCCCCGAGGTCGCGCTGGCCGAGGAGCGCGCGAACAAGGCCAGGACCTACGGCGAGCGCGCCATGGAAGTCGATCCCAAGTGCTACGACGCCTTCTGGATGCTCGGGCGCGTGCACCTGCAACTCGACGCGCTGAGCGAACGCAAGAAGGACCTGGCGGGTTCGAACGAACACTTCAAGAAGGCGAAGGACCTGCTGAGCAAGGTTCCGCCCGTCTCGCGCCGCTACGAGATGGTGCAGGAGATGCTGAAGACGCTGCGCCCCCCGCCGCCCGTGCGCGACCAGAGCAAGACGCCCGAGTCCAAGACCGAACCCGCGAAGACCGAAGAGGCCAAGACGGAACCTGCCAAGACCGAACCGGCGAAGACCGAGGAAGCGAAGTCGGAACCTGCCAAGACCGAACCCGCGAAGACCGAAGAGGCCAAGACGGAACCCGCCAAGACCGAACCGGCGAAGACCGTGGAAGCGAAGTCGGAACCCGCCAAGACCGAGCCGGCGAAGACCGAGGAAGCCAAGACGGAACCCGCCAAGACCGAAGAGACCAAGACCGCGCCCTGACCGGCGCCGGCGCTCAGTTTTCCAGATACACGGGGTTGGCCAGCAGGTATTCCACCTGCGTGGCGTCGTGCGGCGCGGCCGCTTCGACTTCCAGGCGCAGGGAACGCTTGCCGCGCGTGTCGAGCGTGCCTTCCCAGCGGACTTCGGTCCGGCCATCGCCTTCGAGCGCCAGGACCGTCTGCCCGTCGGCGATCAGCCGCGCGGCCTTGAGCGGCACGTGGGTGCGCCAGGACGCGCGGAAGGGCGTCGCCGCGCCCGCGGGCGTCGCGCGGCCGCAGCCCGCTTCGCCGGCGCGAAAATCTTCGAGCACGGGGTAGTCCTCGCGGCGCACGCGGCCCATCTCCAGCGCCTTCGCGTAGGCTTCGTCCACGACCGCGCGCGGGTCGAGGCCCCGGAAGCGCGGCC
>JAHCJK010000080.1 GCA_026184295.1 Planctomycetota bacterium | reverse complement strand
GCCGTCGCCGACGGCGCCAAGGCGCTCGAGATGGCCAAGCTCGAACCGTACGAACTGGTCCTGCTGGACGTGGACCTGAAGAGCACGCCCGGCGGCCTGGAAATCTGCCGCACCATCAAATCCATCCCGCAACTCGCCTGGATGCCGGTGATGTTCATCACCGGGCAGGTGAACGCCGAGACCGTCGCGAAGGTCTTCGAGGCCGGCGGGGACGAGTTCGTCGCCAAGCCGCTGAAGGCCGAAGAGATGGCCGCGCGCGCCCGCGTGCTGGTGCGCAAGGGCCGCGAGGAACGCTGGCTGGTCGAGCGCGCGCGCAAGCTGGCCGAAAAGATCGCCGAGCGCGACGACGAACTGGACGACCTGCGCCGCTTCGCGCAGGACATCGTCAGCTCGCTGCCTTCCGCGCTGCTGGTGCTGGACGCGCACGGCACGATCCTCTTCGCCAACGCCCCATTGCTCGACGCGGTGAAGGCCGAACGCCGCGACGTCGTCGGGCGCCGCCTGGCCGATTTCGTCCGCGCCGAGAGCCTGACCGGGCCCCTGGGGCGCGCCATCGAGGCCGCCGTGGGCACGGGGCAGCCCTCGCGCCTGCGCCGCATCGCAGGCTTTTTGAAGTCCGGCGACGACCGCGTGAGCGACCTGACCGTCGCGCCCATCGACTACGCCGGCGTCCGCCAGGTGCTGGTGGTCGTCGAAGACGTCACCGAGCAGGCGCGCGCCGAACAGGCCGTGGCGCTGGAACGCAGCAAGCTGCACGACATCGTCAACGCCATGAACGCGGCGCTGTGCCTGATCGGGCGCGACCGCAAGATCATCTGGACCAACCGCACCTTCGACTTCTGGTTCGGCGACACCTTCGGGCAGCCGGGCTTCTCGTCCTTCATCTCGAACATGGCGCGCAACGACTCCTGGGTCGATCCGGTCTTCAGCAAGGGCCTGATCCAGCACGTCTCGTGGAGCGTCTTCACTTCGCACGGGCAGCGGCGCTTCTTCGCCAACATCGTCGCGCCCATCAAGGCCGAGGCCGGCAAGCAGGTCGAACAGGCCCTGGTGCTCACGCAGGACGTCACCGAGCAGGAGACGCGCGTCGAACAGCTCTCGCTGCTGCGCGAACTGAGCCAGTTCCTGCAGCGCACGCTGGACATCGACCGCCTGCATCACGTGATCCTGCTCTGCGTCACCGCCGGCCACGCGCTGGGCTTCAACCGCGCCTTCCTCTTCAAGCGCAACCGCCAGTTGAACGTGCTCGAACCGCAGATGGCCGTGGGCCCTTCGAACCGCGAGGACGCCTTCCGCATCTGGGCCGATCTCTCGTCGCAGGGGCGCACGCTGCACGACCTGGTCAACGAGGTCGAGCGCCTGCCCGTGCGCGAGCCGGGATCGCTGCATTCGATGGTCAAGGGCCTGCGCTTCGCGCTCGACGATCCTTCCGAGATCATCTCGCGCACCGCGCTGGAGAAGAAAGCCCAGGTCGTCACCGAGGCCGGGCGCGACGGGCGCGTGAGCGACAAGTTCCGCCAGTGCTTCGGCAGCCAGGAGTTCGTCTCGGTGCCGATGATCGCGAAGGGCCACGTCGTCGGCGTGATCCTGGCCGACAACCTGTACTCCGGGCGCACGATCACCGACGACCACGTCAAGCTGCTGACGCTCTTCGCCGCCCAGGCCGCGCTGGCGATCGAAAACGCCGAGACCTACGCCGAACTGCAGATGAAGGTCGAGGAACTGCGCAAGGCCCAGGACAAGGTCGTCCACGCCGAAAAGCTGGCCGCCGTCGGCAAGATGGCCGCGCACGTGGCCCACGAAATCCGCAACCCGCTCTCGACCATCGGCGGCTTTGCCCGCGCGATCCTCAAGCGCCCCGAAAACGTGGAGCGCGTGAACAAGAACGCCAAGATCATCGCCGAGGAGTCCACGCGCCTCGAGAACATGCTCAAGGGCGTGATGGATTTCTCGCGCCCCTCGCTGCCGGTGCTGAAGGTCGGCGACCTGAACGCCGTGGCCGAGAAGGCCTTCCGCACCAACACCGAACTGCTGGGCACGCGCCACATCCATTCGGACCTGGACCTGGACCGCTCGCTGCCCGAAGTGAGCTTCGACGAAGGCCAGATGCTGCAGGTGCTGCACAACCTGATCCGCAACGCGGCCGATTCGATGCCCAACGGCGGCGGGCTGACGGTAAAGACCTGGCGCGACAGCGACACGGCGGTGCTGGCCATCAGCGACACGGGCTCGGGGATTCCGGCCGACGTGCGGGACCGGCTCTTCAGCCCCTTCATCACCACCAAGCCCGACGGCACCGGCCTGGGCCTGGCGGTGACCAAGAAGATCGTCGACGATCACGGCGGGCGCATCGATTTCACCAGCGTCGAAGGGAAGGGCACGACCTTTTTCATCTATCTGCCGCTGCGCCGCGCGGGCGAATCGCAGTTGGCCCGGACCGTACGAACGCCCGATATGGAGCGGAAAGCGTGACGCGCTTGCGGTAGGATGCGGGCGCGCCAGGAAACTGAAGGGAGACGATCATGGCCAAGCTGCTGGTGGTGGACGACGACAAGAATCTGCGCCTGCTGTACGAGCAGGAACTGGCCGACGAGGGCCACGAAGTCTCGCTGGCCGGGAGCGGCCCCGAAGCGCTCGATTACCTCAAGGCCAAGCGCCCCGATCTGATCGTGCTGGACATCTCCATGCCCGGCATGGACGGCATCGAAGCGCTGGGCAAGATTCTCGCCAAGGACAAGTCGATGCCCGTGATCCTCAACACGGCCTATTCGACCTACAAGGACAACTTCATGACCTGGTCGGCCGACGCGTACGTCGTCAAGTCCGGCGACCTGACCGAGCTGAAGGCCAAGATCAAGGAAGTGCTGAAGTCGCGCGGCATCGCATCCTGAACCCTTCGACACCCTCGGGACGGGCATCATGCTTAAGGACGTGCTGGACGATACGCTGGTCATCATCATGGCGGGCGGGCAGGGCGAGCGGCTGTACCCGCTCACGCGCGACCGCGCCAAGCCCGCCGTGCCCTTCGGCGGCATCTACCGCATCATCGACTTCACGCTCTCCAACTGCCTCAACTCCGGCTGCATGCGCATGTACGTGCTCACGCAGTACAAGTCCTTCTCGCTCGAACGCCACATCACGCTCGGCTGGAACTCCGTCTTCAACCTCCCGGAACTCGGCCGCCGCCTGAACATCCTGCCCCCGCAGATGCGCACCAGCACGAGCTGGTACCTGGGCACCGCGGACGCGATCTACCAGAACATCTACACGCTGGAACGCGAACGCCCCGCGCGCGTGCTCCTGCTGGCCGGCGACCACATCTACAAGATGGATTATTCCGAGATGATCCGCCGCCACGTCGAACGCGAGGCCGCGCTGACCGTCGCCTGCGTCGAGGTGGAAAAGGACCGCGCCAACCAGCTCGGCATCGCCGTCGTGGACAAGGAAAACAAGATCATCGGCTTTCAGGAAAAGCCGCGCGAGAACCCCGCGACGATCCCCGGCGACCCCAACCACTGCCTGGCCAGCATGGGCATCTACGTCTTCAACACCGACGAACTCGTCCGCCGCATCAGCCAGGACGCGCGCCGCGACACCGCCCACGATTTCGGCAAGAACATCATCCCCGAAATGGTCGAGCAGGACTGCGCCGTCTACGCCCATCCCTTCAAGGACGAGAACAAGAAGGAGACGAAGTACTGGCGCGACGTCGGCACCATCGACAGCTACTACGAAGCCAACATGGACCTGATCGAGGTCAACCCGCTCTTCAACCTGTACGACCGCGACTGGCCCATCCGCACGTACCGCGAACAGTTCCCGCCCGCCAAGTTCGTCTTCAGCGACACCGGCCCCAACGCGCGCCGCGGGCAGGCCGTGGACAGCGTCGTCGCCGCCGGCACCATCGTCTCGGGCGGCACGGTGGAAAAGTCGGTGCTTTCGCCGCAGGTGCGCGTGAACAGCTACAGCTACGTCGGCGAATCGATCCTGATGGAAGGCGTGAACATCGGCCGCCACGCGAAGGTCCGCCGCGCGATCATCGACAAGGGCGTCCGCATCCCCGAAGGCACCACCATCGGCTACGACCTCGACGCCGACCGACAGCGCTTTACCGTCACCGCCAACGGCATCGTCGTCGTGCCCAAGGAAATGGCGCTGGAATAGATGCCGCTTCGCGGTTTTCTGGTTTTCTTGTTCGTTGGTTTTCTGGTTATCAGTCTACTTCTTGGTTCTTGGTTCTTGGTTCTTGGTTCTTGGTTCTTGGTTCTTGGTTCTTGGTTCTTTGGTTCTTTGGTTCTTGCCGGTCTACAGAGGTTTCCGCCCCGTCAGAATATCTTCGAACGCCCGCGCGTAGTCGTCGGCCATGCGGTCGGCGCCGAAGTGGTCGCGGGCTTCCTCGGCCGCGGCCGCGCCCAGCGTGGCCCGGCGCGGCGCGTCGTCGATCAATTCCTTCAGCGCGCGCGCCCAGTGATCGGGATCGCCGGCGCGGACCAGCACGCCCGCCTTGCTCTCGAGGAAGATGTCCTTGTGCGAATCGATCTCGCTCGCGGCGACGCAGCAGCCGCTGGCCATCGCCTCCAGCACCGTCAGCGGCTGGCCTTCCCACGCCGACGGCTGCACGAACAGGTCGCACGCGGCCATCAGGTCGGGCACGTCCTGACGGTAGCCGAGCAGCCGCGCGTTCGGCAGGCAGCGTTTCTGCAGCGAGGCCTTCAGCGGGCCGTCCCCCGCGATCCACAAGTCCGCGCTCTTGGGCGCCGCCCGCCGCCAGGCTTCCAGCAGCAGCTTGTGGTTCTTCTGCGGGTCGAGCCGGCCGACCGCGAGCACCAGCAGGCGCTTGGGATCGAGCCCCAGCTTGCGCCGCAGCTCCAGGCGTTCCTTCGGCGACGGTTCCTTGAAGCGCCGCAGGTCGATGCCGTTCTCGATCGTGCGGAAGAACTTCATGGGGATCGCGGAGCGTTCGTGCTGGAAGCGCACGACCGAGGGCGATACGCCGATCTCGAGATCGCCCCACGAGGAGGTCAGATGGTCGAAGAAGAACTGCCAGGGCCGGAAGCGGCGTTCCTGCACGTGAATCGTGGTGACGACCTTCAGCGCGAAGCCGGGGTCCTTGCGCACGATCAGCATCTTGGCCAGGCGGGCCGCGAAGTTGGCGTGAAAAAGGTGCGCGTTGACCAGCGGCGGCTGTTCGGCGCGGATCATCTCGGCCAGCTTGCGCGCGCAGCCGACCGAGTTCCGGCGCGACTTATTCAGACCAATTACGCGCACGCCGGCCTCGGACAGTTCGCGGCCCAGCGGCGCGGACTCGTTTTCCAGGCAGACGACGGTTGGTTCGAACCCGCGCGCGGGCAGACGCGGGACCAGTTCGGCCACGACGCGTTCCGCGCCGCCCCGTTCCAGCACCGGCAGCACCATCCAGACGGTGGTCAGCTCGCGGCTCATGACCCGATTCCGAAATAGGAAGCTACGCGCATTCTGCTACCCGTGCCGCCGGTCCACAACCGCGAAAACGCAAGGCGTCAGCGCGCGCCCGCCTGAACCAGCCGGGCCAGCGTGCCCACGCGCGCGTTCCAGGTCTCGCCCTGTACGGACTGGGCGATCCGTTCGCGCGGCACCCGCGCCGCGGCCTCGAACGCCGCGCCCGCCGCGCGCGCGAAGTCCTCCGGTCCGTCCGCGACGTGGACCAGGTCCGGATGCCGTTCGGCCAGGGCTTCTACCGCGGGGATGCGCGAGGCCGCCACCGGCAGGCCGGCCGCGAGGTATTCGAGCAGCTTGAGCGGGCACGAGGCGCGGTTGTACGCCGTCGGCAGAAGCGGCAGCAGCCCGATGGACGCGTGCGCCAGGTACCGCGCGGCCTCGCCGTACGGTTTCGCGCCCAGCCAGCGGAGGTTCTTGCGCTCGGCGGGCAGCCGCGTGCCGCGTTCGCACGGCCCGATCAGCGCGACGCCCGCGTCCGGCCGGGCCCGCGCGAGCACGCCCACCGCGGCGAAATCGAGCTTCGGCTGCAAGTGGCCCAACAGCACCGCGCGCGGCGCCGGCAACTTCGCCAGATCTTCCGGCAGATCGAACGCCCGCGGCCCCGCGACGCTCGCCGACCAGGCCTGCGCATCCACGCCGTTGGGCAGCAGCGCGTGCGCACGCGCCAGCGCCGCGCGGTCTTCCAGCAGCGCGGGGGAGGTCGCCGCGAGCACGTCCGCGCGCTCGAGCATGCGCCGTTCGTGCGCCCAGACGTAGGCCGCGCGCGACGGCCGCGCCGCCACGTGCGGGTAGGCGCGGTGTTCGTCGATGCAGTCGTACACGTGCGCGGCCGCGGGCAACTCGTCGAGCCATTCGCGCCAATACCATCCGTAATAGAGCGCCACGAACGAGCCCTCGCGCAGCCCGGCCTCGGCGAGGGCCTTCTTCACGCGCGGCAGGTTGCGCTTGAGGTTGATGCGGCGCACGGCATCGGGGTACGACCAGGGCAGCGCCGCGAGTTTCTCCAGGCGCAGCACGAAAAGCCGTTCGTCGGCCTTGGCCAGATGACCGGGCTTTTTCGCGCGCGCGCGAAACGTGGCCGGGTGCCCGCCGACTTCGAGATACAGCACGGTCCCGCCTTCCGCGTGCCACGCGCGCGCCATGCGCTGCTGCACGCTCGAGGTCTCGCCGAAGAGCGGCGGCCCGCCGACGAGCAGCAGGGGCGGCGGAAGCGCGCGCGCGTCAGCGGGTGACGGCATAGACGAAACTCTCCCACGCGGGACCTGCGGAGTCGTCGGCGCGCACGGCCAGCACCCGCCCTCCGGCCTCGGCCACGGCGGCTTCCACCTGGCCGCGAGGGTGCCCGTGCATTTCCATGAAGGCCGCGTGCCCCGCAAATTCGTGCGGGCACGAAATCGAGGAGCGCTCGAGCACCAGGTTGCGCGACGGCGCCTGAAAGAGCGCCAACCCGCCGGGCGCGAGCACGCGCACGAATTCGCGCACGTACGGCAGCGCCAGATCGGTCTTCATGTGCTGAAGTACCAGCCGCGAATACACGAAATCGAAGGTCTGCGGTTCGAAGGGCAACCGGGTCGAACCGATCTTGACGAAGTGCAGGTGCTTGTGCGGAGCGCCGAGGTCGCGGGCCTGCCGTAGCATCTCGTCCGAGATGTCCACGCCGTCAACGCGCGCGAAGTGTGCGCCCAAGGCCTGCGAAAGCCGCCCGAGTCCGCAGCCGAAATCGAGCGCGCGACGCTTCTTCAGGTCCGGTACGAGCGACGCCGTGTACGCGAGGGCCTCCCCGATTTCCTTCCGGCCGGTCCCAAAAAATTCTTCGCGGTCCCACTGCCGGTTTTCCTTGCCCGGCTGAGTGCAGATGGCATAGCAGGGGTCGTGGCGGCCCATCTTGTCCCAGTTGGACTTCAGACCGTCCAGGTCCTCATGCAGCGGGTAGGGCGTGCGCCCGGTCAGGCGCCGCCAGTTGCGCAGGAGGAACAGCTTCAGTCCCATCGCGGAGTCCTCACGTTTCCCACTTCCGGTATACGCGGCGCATGAAAGCAAAAAGCGCGGGGTGCCCGGTCAGCGCGCGGCCGGCCCAGGTGTCGCGCAGCGCGTGCAGCACGCGCTGCTTCCACGACAGCGCCGGGCGCGGCCAGCCGCCGGCCTCGAGACTCAGGGTTCGCAGCGCGCGTTCGGCGCGCGCCAAAGCATCCCGCTCATGAAGTTCGCCGGCGCCGAGATCTTCCAGCTCCGCGAGCAAGCGGTCCATGCGTGTCTGGTACCGCGCGCCGCTCCGTTCCTGCCGCCGCGCCTCCGCGGCCTCGCGCGCGACCTCGGCCAGGGGACGGCCGTAAAGCGTGAGTGCCCGCGCGAGCCGTTCGCGCACGCGCTCGGCGGCGTGCTCGGCGAGCACGTACGCGCGGCCCTTCGCGCCGCGCTCGCGCGCGTCGGCAGGGCCATCGGACAAGCGGGCCAGAAGGTCGGCCAGTTCGCCCGCGTTCGAAAAGGTCCAGCCCCCGCCGGAACGTTCGACGTGCGCGCGCGTGACGGCGCATCCGGCGTGGACGGCCACGGGCGCTCCTTGCAGCCACGCCTCCATGATCACGATCGAGAAACTCTCGTACAGGCTGGGCAGGCAGAAGAGCGCCGCGTTGGCGAAGGCGTCCAGGAGCTGCGCGCGCGTGAGGTACCCGAGGGGCAGGATGTCTTCGCGCGCGGGGAGTTCATACGGCCCGCTGCCCGCGACGGCGAGGTCCAGCTTCGCGTCCGGATGGCGGCGCTTGAACGCGAGGAACCCGTCCACGAGTTCCCCGAGGTTTTTGTTCGCTTCGACGCGCCCCGCATACAGGATGTACGGCCGCCCGCGGCCGGTGACGTCGGCCGGCGCGCGCCCGCGGCATTCCTCCGGATCGAGCCCGTAGCCGACGACCATGCTGCGCGGGTTTCGCACGCGCAGCGTCTCGGCCGCGAACGCCATCTCCTCGGGCGTGTTGAACATGATCCCGCGGACGCTCCTCAGCATCTCGCGGTAGATGCGCAGCCGCGCGAGCCATTCGTCGTGGATGCACGGCATCACCACGCAGCGTTCGGGCAGCGCGCGCGCGATCTCGACGGTGAACGCGTGCAGGTAGGGACCCACGAGAATCAGGTCGGTGCGTTCGGCGCGCCCGCGCAGGTATTCGGTCAACGCCGAACTGCGCGCGAACCCTTGCAGCATCGCTTCGGCGCCTTCGTCGCGGTGTTCGGGGCGCTGGAAGAAGACCCGGGCCGAGCGCTCGTCGTGGCGCTGCCGATCGAAGGGGTCGAGCGGGAAGCGCCGGATCGTGAGGCCGTCCCAGACTTCCTCGGGCGGCAGCTCGTTCTGCCAGGCCGTGTGCGAACGCGCCTGCGTCGCGACGAGTTCGACATCGTGGCCCAGCGCCTGAAGTTCGCGCGCGAGCATCGCGAGATGCGCTTCCGCGCCGCCGAGAATCTCGCGGCCCGCGCGCGGCGCGGCCACGACGATGCGCAGCTTGCGGTTCGCGGGCCAAAGGCCTTCGCCCGCGCTTCCGCTCAAACGCGCCCACGCGCGGGTGCGGCTGCCTTCCATCTCCGGTTCGTACAGGACGCCGCCGCGGCCCACGGCGGCGTGGAGTCCGTCGCGGTCGGGACAGAGCACCGGGCGGCCGGCCGCGTGCGCGCGCAGCACTTGCGCATGCGCGGCCTCGCCGGGCGCGTCGATTTCATCGACGATGCCTGCCGATCCGGCTGGCGCGGCCGCGTCGTCCCAGGGCAGCGCGCAGACGCGCGTGCGCGCGGCGGGAAACGCAAGGCGCGTGCAGAGTTCCTCGCGCAGCGGTTCGTCTTCCGCCAGGGCCAGGTGCGCGTGCTGAACGAGGCTCGCGCCGAGCAGATCGGCGGGCGTCCGCTCGCCGCCGTGGTACGCGAACAGCAGCCGGCCGCCGGGAAGCTCGCGCGCGATGTCCGCGAGGGAGAAGTGCGTCCGGTAGTGCAGGACGTACAGGTCGTGCCGCGCGAAGTTACGCTGAAGGTCCGTCGAATGCGTGTAGCCTTCCAACGGCCGCGTGAGCGCGCCGTAGGAGGCCATCGCCACGCGCGCGCGTCCCGGCGGCACGATGCCCGCTTCCCGTTCTTCGCAGAAGACGGAGACTTCCAGGTCGCGTGCGGCGAAGTAGCGCAACTGCGCCCAGATCGCGCGGGATTCCCGGCTGGCGGACGATTCCGCGCCGAAGCGGCGGACGATCAGGCAGATGCGCGCGAAGGTCACGATGCCGAGGCTCCTTCCTGCGCGCGGTCGCGGCGTTTGATCAGCCAGCGGAAGAGCGGCGGGCAGAGTTCGAAACCCGCGCAACGCAGCCGGTCCTTCGCACCCAGCCAAGGCCACGCCTGAGCCCGCGCCTTCGCGCGATCCGCCGAACTGCCGTGCAGCGCGGATTCACGCACCGAGGTCCATGCGGCGTAGGCAAGATAGCGGTCCATCGTGGCGCCTGAATAGGCCTCGCGGTTGCGCAGCAGGGCGCGCAGCAGAAAGTACTCGCATTCCGCGGTGGCCGCGGAGATGCGTCCCGGGCGGCCGGTCCGTATGGCGCTCGACGTTCGCGGATCGTAGCTCCACGTCCGGCCCTTCAGCACGCGCAGCCACATGTCGAAGTCGTGGCGCCGCTTCATGGATGGATCGAAGCCGCCCGCCGCCACGAGCGCCTCGCGGCGAATCGCGCACCCCGGCAGGGAGAAGGCCTTCAGCGCTTCGCTCTCTTCCAGAAACCGCAGGGCGCTCAGCCCGCGCGTCGGTTCGGCAATGCGCCAGGGATTGGGGCGCGGAACAACGCGGCCGTCTTCGCCAAGGAGGTCGCTGAGCGAGAGGCACGCGTCGTCGCGCGCGTCCGACAGCAGCGCGGCCGCGCGCGCGAGATGATCGGGGTACCAGACGTCGTCGGCGTCCTGGAAGGCGATCCAGTCGCCCGTGGCGGCCTCGATGCCGGCGTTGCGAGCGGCCGCGGCGTTGACGTGCGGCGTCTCGATCAGCTTTACCTTCACGCCGGACGCACGGACCGCCGCGAGCGTCTCGTCGGTCGAACCGTCGTCCACGCAGACGATCTCGTGCGGCGCGTGCGTCTGCGCCGCGACGCTCTTCAGCGCCTCGCCGACCCACGGCGCGACGTTGTAGCAGGGGATCACGACCGAGAATTTCATGCCGTCGCGAGCCCCAGGATGTCCAGGAGCGCGCGCCGTTCCGCCTCCGGCGTGAACCGTTCCGCCGCCCGCGCGCGGCCGGCCTGTCCCATGCGCGCACGCAGTCCGTGGTCGCGCGCCAGCGCCAGCAGCGCGTCGGCCTGGCCTTCGACGTCGCCCGGCGCGATCAGCACGCCGGTCTCGCCGTCGGCGACGAGTTCGGGGACGCCGCCGCTGCGCGTCGCGACCACGGGCAGTCCGGCGGCCATGGCTTCCAGAATCGAGACGCCAAAGGCTTCCTCCTGGCGGCTCAGTTCGCCCCGGATGTTGTGTTGCGTGAACATATCCGCCTGCGCGAGCAGTTCCGGAATGCGCGCGGGCTCCAGCGCGCCGGCGATCTCGATATCGGACGCGAACGGCGAACGGACGCGGAGCAGTTCGCAGGCGGTTCGCATCGGGCCGTCGCCGGCGACGGTGAGCAGGCCGTGCAGGCCGCGGCGGCGGGCGCTTTCGAAGGCCTGAATGGTGCGATCGGGCGACTTGCAGTCCACCAGACGGCCGGCCGCCGCGATGCGCACGGACCCTCGCGGCGCGTGCTCGCGAGCGTCGCGGGGCAGTTCGACGCCGAACGGCTTGCGGCGAATTCGGCCGTCCGGGACGCCGGCGGCGGCGAGGAGTTCCTGTACGTACTGCGAGGCCGCGAGGAAGACGGCGCGCGAAGCGAGTTCATTCAGTTGCCCGCGGTATTCGGGCGCGTGCACGAGCTTGTTGGGATCGGCGTGGGAACGCAGGTCCAGCGTCGCGTCGGCGCCGTGCACGTGAATGTAGAGCGGGATGTCCATTGCTCGCCATACGTCCATGAACATCGCCGCGAAGTGCCCGTAATGGCAGAGGACTTTCGTGAACCGCCCCGAATCGATCAGGCGGCGCAGGGAAGCGCCCGTCGTCGCGCCGCGAATCCGAATCCCGATTTCCTGCAGGCCACGGCGCAGCAGGTTGCGTTTTTGAAGCGAGACGGCCGGGACGCGGCCGCGCCAGGCCCGCTCGCCTTCGGTATTCAGCGCCGCGATGCAGCCGATGTGCGGCTCCAGCGCCTCGATCATGCGCTGCATCCACGCCTCCGAATAGGCGCGCCACTCGGGCATCAGGAACAGGATGCTCATGCGTGCGCTCCCTTCGCGCTCGTCATGGGCGTCTCCTCAAGCCGGCCAGTGCCAAGGCTTCGTCGAAGAGCGGCCGGCAGGCGAACCAGCAGAGCGCCGCGTACAGCGCGCCGCCGGCGGGAATCAGGGCCGCCGCTTTGACCGCCGCGGACGCTTCGGGCAGCAGGTGCGTCTTGGCCAGCCAGACGCCCGCGCCCATGACGGCGGAGAACAGCAGCGGCAGCGCCAGGAATTTCAAAAACGGGAGCAGCCGAAAGCCCGCGCGACGGAACGAACACCACAATCCCGCCGGCGCCACGAGCCCGGCGAATACGGCGGCATACGCGAGGCTGACCCCGCGCGGTCCCCACGGCAGTCCCACCAGGAAGGACGCGACCGTTACCGGAACGGCGAAGAGGTTCCAGCGCAGCAGGCGGCGCGTGTCGCCTCGGGCGACGTAGATCCACCCGGTGCTGCTCAGCACGGGCTGCAAGAGGCCCGCCACCGCCAGCGCGCGCAGCACCGGGACGGCGCCGGACCATTGCGCGCCCAGCACGAGCGCGATGGCCTCTTCCGCGAGCACGAACGTCCCGGCCGAGAGCGGGAAGGTCGCGAACGCCAGCAGCCGCGCCGTTCGCACGTAGGCGTGTTCCATGCGCGCGGGGTCGTCCTGCATGCGCGACAGCGCCGGCACCATCACGCGGGAAAGCGGCGCGGTGAGCGCCTGAAGCGGTAGCGTCATCAGTGCGTACGCGCGCGAGTAATACCCGAGCGCTTCGGGGCCCCAGGTTCCGCCGACGAGGAGATTGTCGAGGTTGCGCGCGGCGTAGTTCATCAGGTCGAATACGGTCAGATGCCCCCCGAAGCGCAACATCGAACCCACGCCGCTCCCGCGCGCGGGCAGGCCCGGCCGAAACGCGGCGAAGATCCAATAAAGGAGCGATTCCACGGCCGTCGCGGCCAGGGCCTGCGCGACCAGCGCGTAGACGCCCCATCCGCGCAGCGCGGCCAGGATGCCCGCGGCGATGCCGGCGCAGGCGGCCGTCAGTTCCGCCGCCGCGATTTTTCCGAAGGACATGCTGCGCGCGAGCAGCGCCGCGTGCTGGATGCGCAGGCCCACGAGCGTAAAGACCGGCGCGAGGCAGAGGGCCACGCCGAGCAGATCCGGTTCGCGGAAGCCCCAGGCGAGCAGCGGCGCAAGCCCCGCGAGCACCAGCGAGAGCGCCAGGCCCAGCGCCGCGTTGAGCCAGAAGAGCGTGGAGAGGCGCGCGCGGCCGAGTTCCTTCGCCTGCACGGTCGCGGCGGAAAGGCCCAGGTCGGAGAAGATGCCCAGCCCGGCCGTCACCGAGGTGACCAGGGCGGCGATGCCGTAGTCGCGCGGGTGCAGCAGGCGCGCCAGCGCGGCCGTGGCCCCGAACTGCAGGAGGAATTTCGCGGCCTGCGAGGCGATGCCGATGGCGGAGCCTCGCGCGGCCCGCGCGGGCAGGTCGCCCGAGGCGCGGTCTCCCAAGGCTGGCGGGTCGTATTCCATGCGTTCCCACGGTCCGGCCCATGCGTCACTCGAACAGGTTCGCGACGCGTCCCTTGGTCGCGAGCAGTTTCAGCAGAATGCGGTCGTCCTTGCGCGAATGCTTGGCGAAGAGAATCGCGTCGTAGTCCAGGCGGTCGAGGTCGTCGATGCCGAGCACCTTCTGGTTCAGGCAGCGCGCGCCTTTCAGGTCTTCGTCCACGACGGCGACGAGCTTCAGCTTGTTCTCCTTGAGCGACATGGCCGCGACCTCGGCGATCGGTTCCGCGCCGTAGATCGCGATGCGCGCGGCCTTGTGCTTGCGCGCGAGTTCGCTCAGTTTGTTCGACGAGTTGCGGTGCGCCTCGCGAAAGAGCTTGTAGGTGAAGGTGACGAATTCGTAGGTGAGGCGCGTCTTTTCCGACATGCCCTTCGGCGTCAGCCAGTACAGCATGCGCTTGGGCGGGGCGGTGGTGAGCTTGATCCAGCCCTTCTGGGCCAGGCGCTTCAGGTAGCGATTCACCAGGCCCTGCGCCATGCTCAAACGCAGGAACAGGTCGCGCTGCGAGAGCCCTTCCTGCTCGGAAAGCTCCTGCACGATCTGGAGGTATTTCTGATCCTGCGCCTTCATCGAAGATCACCCCAAAGGTTCACAAAGTGAACATATCCGGTGAAGCATCGGGCGCAACCGTTTTCTTGCCGCTGGCGGGGCGGGCGGCGGAGGGTAGAGTCGTGCGCGTGCCGTCTGTTGGAGACCCGGAAGGAGCGCCTGCATGGCCTCGATCATGAAGCGCCTGCTCGGTTCGAAGGAAAAGAAGGACGCGGCTCCGCCGTTGCCTCCCCAGCCGCCGATGCCCGCGCGGCGGCTCGGCCGCACCGGCCACGACGCCGCGCTCTTTGGCCTCGGCGGCGAAGGCGTGCTGCGCACGCACGGGCGCGACCGCGAGGCCGCGGCGGTGATCGCGCGGGCGCTCGACCAGGGCGTCAACTACTGCGACACCGCGCCCGCTTACGCCGGGAGCATGGATTACTACGGCGCGACGCTGGGCGAACGGCGCGCGCAGGTCTTTCTCGCCAGCAAGACGCACGACCGCACGCGCGACGGTTCCCTGCGGCTGCTCGACGAGATGCTCAAACGCCTGCGCACCGATCGCCTCGACCTCTGGCAACTGCACGACCTCCGCGAGATGGACGAACTCGACGAGATCTTCGGCAAGGGCGGCGCGCTGGAGGCGCTGCTGCGCGCGAAGGAGGAAGGGCGCGTGCGCTGGTTCGGGATCACCGGCCACCACGACCCCGCGGTCCTGATGGAAGCGATGCGCCGCTACGACTTCGACACCGTGCTCGTGGCGCTGAACGCCGCCGATGTCCACCGCGACTCGTTCCGCAAGACGGTGCTGCCGGAGGCCGCGCGCCGAGGCATGGGCGTGATCGCGATGAAGACCTGCGCGCAGGGCGGGCTGCTCGGCCCCGGCAAACTGAGCATGGGCGAATGCCTGGGCTACGCATGGTCGCTGCCCGGCGTGACGCACGCGATCGTGGGCTGTTCGACGCCCGCCGAGGTGGACGAGAACGCAGCGCTCGCGCGGAGCTTTCAGCCTTTCGACGACGCCCGCATGAAGAAGATCGAGGCCGGCACGAAGCCGTACGCGGACGAAGGGTGCTACTACAAGAAGTAAACTCCGCTACTCCGTCCCCGGCATCGGATACTCGACGGATTCCTCGAGAAACCCCGGATTGGTTTGAAAGCGCGCGCGAAAGGTCTTCGAGGGCAGCACGCACGAGAAGGCGTGGAAGGTGCTGCCGTTCACCACGGTCTCGTTCACCGGCGCGCTTCCGTCCAGCTTGCCATACGCCTGCTGCATGCGCGCGCGCATCTTCTTGTAGCGCCCGCAAGGCACGTCCGCGTCGGGCAGATCGTGGTCGAAGACGCGGTTCGTGTTGGTCACCAGCAGCACGTCCTTCTCTGCTTCGCGCACGGCAACTTTGTCGGCGTCGTATTCGACGGCCACGGCGCGCGCAGGCCGGCCCGTCGCGGGGTCTGCGCCTTGCGCGAGCCAGACGATCTGGCCGCGCATGCGCTTTGAATCGCGGATGAACGCGAGCGCCTCGTCGATGGTGCCGCAACGCTGAGCGATAAGGCGCGTCAGGATCAGCGTGGGGATCGCGTCGAGGTTCGAGCGGTGGCCGCCGCCGAGGTGATTGGCGACGACGAGGCCTTGGTCGTTGATCAGGGTCCAGCCGGTCAGCACGCCCGCCACGCCGACGGCTGCGAAACGGTGACCCGTCTTCGGGCGATAGTATGTCACCAACGAACAGTGCAGGCCCACATCCGCGCCCAGGATGTAATCCATGTTGCGCCCGCATTCCAGCCGGCCGTCCTTCGTGCCCGCGCCGAAGGCTGCGTAGGCCGAGCACGCCTGCGAGAGCGTGGTTCGGCCCGCGGCGGCGGCGGCCTCCGTCACGTCGCCTTCGCACTGCGCGAGCAACAGGACTTCGGGATCGACTTCGGCGGCCTGGGCGCATGCGTCCAGTTCGGCCAGGAAGTCCGAGGGCAACGAAGCGCGCATGCGGCGTACGGCGGCGAGCAATTTCACGCGCCGGGGATCGGCTTCGTTGGGCGAGATCACCGCGTTGCCTTTCACCAGGTACGCGTCGATCAGGAAGCGGATGTTCTGCTTAAGAAGCGCGCCGTGCTGCGCGCCCATTTCTTCCGGCGTGCCGGCCAGATGCAGGACCACGTGCGGTCCGCTGCGGACGAGCCTGCCGTCGCCGCTTGCGGCCGGCACGGAATCGATCGGCTGCACCCGATGGAGGTAGGCGCGCCACCACGGCTGTGTGGCCAGTGCGGCGCAGGCGAGGAAAAGAATCGCGAGGAGTGCAAAGAGCCTGCGCCGGGATCGGGGCGTGGTCGCTTGGTTCGGCGAGGCCATGCGGACCTCCACGCGGCGCGTCAGTGCTTCGCTTCGCGCAGGAAGATGCGCAGCGGCACCTCGTCCAGTCCCAGGATTTCGCGCAGGCGGTTGTCGAGGTACTTGCGGTATTTGTCGTCGATCTGGTCCGGGTGGCGGCAGTGGACCACGAAGGTCGGCGGCGCGGCGCCCACCTGCACGCCGTACAGCAGGCGCGGTTTGCGGCCTTTTTTCGCGGGCGGTTCGTGTTCGAATTCGGCGCGTTCGACGGCCTTGTTCAGCACCGGCGTGGGCACGTGCGTGTGCGAGAGGTCGTAGAGTTCCAGCGCGACGTCGATGGTCTGCCAGCAGCGGGAGCCGTTCTTCGCGCTGGTGAAGCAGACGGGCGCGTGGCGGAGGCCGGGCAGGCGTTCGGCGACGTAGTTGAGGTAATCGCCGGTCGCGACGCCTCTCACTTCGTCCCACTTGTTCACCACGATCACGCAGGGCTTGAAGTGTTCGGTGATCAGTTCCACCGTCTTGCGGTCGGTGGTGCTCACGCCTTCCTTGTGGTCGAGCATCAGCATCACGACGTCGGCGCGGCGAATCGCGCGTTCGGTGCGCACCTGCGCGAAGAATTCCACGGGGCCTTCGGGCTCTTTCATGCGCCGCAGGCCCGCGGTGTCGATGATGACGAAGTCGCGACTGTCCTTCTGCATCAGCAGGTCCACCGCGTCGCGCGTGGTGCCGGCCACGTCGCTGACGATGGCGCGGTTCTGGCGCGCCAGCGCGTTGACGAAGGAACTCTTGCCGACGTTGCGGCGGCCGACGACGGCTATCTTGGGGATGCCTTCGTAATCCGGCGGCTTGTCGCTGTCTTCGGGAAGGTGTTCGGCGATGGCGTCGCCCAGGTCGTCCAGGCCCAGGCGGTGCAGGGCGGACGTCTGCACGATCGGTTCGAGGCCCAGTGAAGCGAACTCGCCGGCCGAGAGCGAGGCCTCGCGCCCTTCGGACTTGTTGGCGGCGAGCACCATCGGGCGGCCGAGCTTGCGCAGGCGCGCGGCGACCTGTTTGTCCAGCGGTGTCAGGCCTTCCTTGGCGTCCACGACCAGGACGAAGATGGTGGCGTGTTCGATCGCGGCGTCGATCTGCCTTTCGACCAGGTCCGAGAGGTCCTGCTTGTCCACGATGCCGATGCCGCCGGTGTCGAGCAGGTCGCAGCCGCGCCCGTTGAAGCTGATGGGGTGCAGGACGCGGTCGCGCGTGGTGCCTGCGCGCGCATCGGTGATGGAAATCTCCATCTTCAGGAGCGCGTTGAAGAGGCTCGATTTGCCCACGTTCGGCCGGCCGACCAGGGCCACGGCGGGGAACTGGCGTTCGAGCAAACCGGGGCGTGCGGCGACCGCCGCGGCGCCCTTGCGGGATTTTTTAACGGGAGCATCGGACATGGGGAACGGCAGCCTCCAAAACCACAGCTTACCCGTATCGTTCGGCCGGAGCCACTCGCTTAAGCCCGATTGCGCAAAGAGCTCAAGCCGCCCGCCGCGCGGGACGATACCCCTGCCTAGCCGGTGGGGGGGCCCCATGTCGTCCAAGCCCGGGTTGACGCAGACACTCTATGCCCTGACCACGCGGGTCTTCCGCTGCCGGGGGCTATCGCTGCAATCGCCCGAACAGGACAAGTTCGGCGGGCACGACGCCGCGTATTGGATCGTCTTCTGCGCGCTTGCCGCCGGCTGGTTCTTCTTCCTCTTCGAACCGCAGCGCCAGCGCAACGAGATGCTTCGCGGCCGCCAGGACGTCCTGCAGTCGCAGCTCCGCGCCGAATCCGTGGAACTCCGCCGCCTGCGCAACGAGATCAACCTGCTTCAGAGCAAGGACCCCACCGCGTGGGAACGCGCCGCCCGCCAGAAACTCGGCTGGCTGAAACCCGGCGAGGTGACCGACGTGCTCGCCTGGCGCCGCGCGTCCATCGCCGCGGGCAAAGGCGACCCGGCCCCGCCGCCGCGCATCGTCCGGCCCGGTCCGGCGGTCCCGCGCCGCGCGCCGAACGCCCCCGCGCCGCAGGCCGTCACGCAGCGTAACGCTCCCGCCCCTTCCAACCCGCCGCGAACGTACGCGCCCAACGCGTACGATCCGCGCCGCCAGCCCGTCGCAGCTTCGCACCAGCTGCGGTAACGGGTCGGCTCGTCACCGATCCAAAGACCGTGGCAGGCTGGAATTTTCCCAATCGAAGGTGCGATCAGTACCACGGCGGGCGGATGAGCGTCGGGCCTTCCTGGCCGCGCAGCTTGCGTTCGTTCGATTCGCGCTTGCGCATGATGGGATCGTCGAGCGTGAAGACGAGGTCGGTGCCCGAAGACTTGTCGGTCCATTCCATCAGCCGGCCCTTCGGGTCGAGCAGCATCTGGCCGAAGAGCGGCGCGCCGCGCGCGCTGGCCAGCGTCAGCGGCACGTCTTCCTGCTCCAGTTCCTGCTCCAGTTCCGGATCGTCCACCTTGGGGCGCGCGCGCATCTCGGGGCGCAGCGCGAACGTCACCAGCCCGCCGGCCGCGCGCCGCACGGAGAAGAAGGCCGCGCGCTGGTAGGCAACGGCGATCTGCTTCGCCGCTTCCTCGCCTTCGGGAGGCGCGGGCGGGATCGGCAGGCGGAAGACCACCATCGCGAGCTGTTCCACGCGGTTGAAGTCGTACAGGAACGTCCCGGGCGAGAGCGGCCGGTCGGTGTCGGCGTCCTGATGGCGGAGCTTCCAGACCACCGGATCTTCTTCGTCCCCGTCGCTCAGGCTGACCAGGCGCAGCGGTTCCTGCCACGGCGACTGCGGAGCCGCCGCGGGGTGTTCCTCCGGCGTGTCGGGCTTCGGCTTCGGTTCCGGTTCCTTGGAAAGCGGGCTCAGCCGGCGGCTCTGGTTCACGCGCAGGCGGCCCTGCGAGAACTGCGTCCGCAGTTTGTAGTCCGCGTGCGCGTCGCCGGCCTCCTCGCCTTCCAGGCGGTAGCCCACGGGCTGGAAGCGTTCGTCGAAGCGCGTCTCGGCGACCTCGCCGCGCGTCCCGTTGCCTGTGTTCATCTCCAGCGAAGCCGTCGCTTCGTAGCCCGCGGGCCCCGAGGCGTCGGCGTTGCGCCGCGAGAAGCGCACGCGCGCGCTCCCGATGGTGACGTCACGCGACTTGATCCGGTAGACGTAATCCTTCTCCAGCACGTACGGAAACGGGTTGGCGTTGGGGAAGTCCTTCGGCGGGCGCACGACCAGGGACTGCAGCGAGCCCAGCGCGGTCGCTTCCACGCGTTCGGTCGTCGGCATCTCCGCGACGGCGACGCCTTCTTCGTAGTCGAGCCGTTTGAGCAGCGTGCCTTCCTTGGCGTCGAACCAGAGCTGCTGCGCGGCGTACGCGCCTTCCGCGACCTTGCCGGTCTCGATCCGCACGTCGTAGCGCGCGCATTCGCGGTTGCTGCCGCGAAAGGCGAGCGTCTCGCGGCCGGACGGCGTGACCACCAGCGAGACGAAGTTGGCGACTTCGGGCACGAAAAACGTCTGCACGCCCACGGTCACCTGGCCGTTCTTCGATTCCGCGAAAGAATGGTGGATGAACTCCAGTTCCATCGGCATGATCATCGCGTTGGCCGGGAAGTCGATCTCCTTCGATTCGGTCTTCAGGCCGCCGCGGAAGGCCGTCACCATCACGCCGTTCTTGGTCAGGTAGCCCTGCATGCGCTGCGGAATGCCGCCCGCCGTCACCGCCAGGTCGTAGGCCACGATGCGGCCGTCCGCGGGGTCCAGATACGCCTTGTAGCTGGTCAGCGTGCGCATGCTCTCGCCCAGCACGTCGGCGAGCGTCTCGCTGGCCTGTTCGACCAGCGCCAACTGCGGCGGGAGCGACTTGCTCTGGCGCGCATAGGCTTCGTCGATGTCGATCCAGCCCGGCACCGACTGCGTCGGGACCACCTGCGGCGCAAATCGCTGCGTCGCCTGGTACGAGACCGCGCCCTTGCGCGTCAGGTAGCAGGCCACGGGCGTGCGCTTTTCCGGAGCGATCTCCGCGGGCTTGACTTCGTCCGGCGGCGGCGTCACCTCCGTGGTCTTGGCCTCGGGGGTCTTGGTCTCCGGCGGCACGTCCACCATCAGCGGCGGCGTCACCTGCGGCGGCTTGCGCGTGGTGTAATAAAGGAGCGCCCCGACGCCGCCGGCGAGGAAGACGACGATCAGCAAGGGGGCAAAGGCGCGCGCGCCGCTGGACATGGTTGGCGAAGCATCCGGGTTCATGAACGGTAGACGCCGACTATTAGACGGATGGGACGCCTTTTCCGCTAGTCCATTCTGCACCATGATTCCTGCAAGCCCGCCGCCTCGATTGCCACGATGTGCCCCTGGTGCTATCACTATCCGGCTCATGAAAGCCATTCGCTTCGTCCGTTCGGTGCCTCGCTGGCTGCTGGTGCGGGGCCTCGGCGGCAAAGTCCGCGGGCTCGCCACCGGCGCCCTCTCCTGCATCGAACTCGCGGAACTCGAACCGCCCGCGCTGCCCGCCCCCGGCTGGGTGCGCGTGCGCCCGCTGCTGAGCGGCATCTGCGGCTCGGACCTCTCGGCCATCGGCTGCAAAGGCTCGCCGTACTTCTCGCCGTTCACCTCGACGCCCTTCGTCCTAGGCCACGAACTCGTCGGCGTCATTGAGTCCGTCGACGCCGCGACGCCCTCGGAATGGCAGCCCGGCCAGCGCGTGGTGCTCGAACCGGCCCTTGGCTGCGCCGTGCGCGGCATCGACCCGCCCTGCGCGTTCTGCGCCGAAGGCCAGTACGCCAACTGCGTTAACATCCTGAAAGGATCGATCGCAGGCGGGATTCAGACCGGGTACTGCAAGTCCACGGGCGGCGGCTGGAGTGCCTCGCTGGTCGCGCACCCGTCGCAGCTCCACCGCGTGCCAGAATCGTTAAGCCACGAAGCCGCCGTGCTGGCCGAACCGTTCGCGTGCGCGATCCACGGAGCCCTGAAGGCCCACGCCGAACCGCGCGGCCCGGTGCTGGTGATCGGCTGCGGCGCCATCGGGTTGCTCACCATCGCCGCCTACCGCCTGACCGGCGGCAAGGCCAAGGTCCTCGCCGTTGCGCGCTATCCGCATCAGGCCGAGATGGCCAAGCGGCTCGGCGCCGACGAGATCTGTTCCGCGCGCGGCTACGAAGGCCTGTACAAGTGGGTGCTCGAACGCACCGGCGGCAGCATCCACCAGCCGGAACTCGGCAAGCCCGTGGTCCTGGGCGGCCCGCCGGTGATCTTCGACTGCGTCGGTTCGAGCGATTCCATCGACGACACGCTGCGCCTGGCCGCGCCGCGCGGGTTGGTGGTGCTCGTCGGCATGCCCGGCATCCCCAAAAACGTGGACTGGACGAGCATCTGGTACAAGGAACTGCGCGTGCAGGGCGCGTACGCCTACGGCTGGGAAGACCGCCCCGAAGGCCGCCGCAAGACCATGGCGCTCGCGCTGGAACTGCTCGAACAGGACGCGAAGGCCGGCGGCGCGCTGAAGGACCTCGTCAACCGCAAGCACCCCCTCGCCGCCTACCGCACCGCCCTCGACCAGGCCTTCCACGCCGGCACGAGCGGTTCGTTCAAGGTCGTCTTCGATCTCTCGTAACGGCAGGGGACAGGGGTCAGGATTCAGGGGTCAGGGAAGGAGCAGCGCTGACGCGCTGCCTATTTTTAGAAATGGGCGGCGAAGCCGCTCCATCCCTGACCCCTGAATCCTGACCCCTGATCCCTGCCGTTAAAATTCCCGCCCTTCTCCGCGCGCTCCGCGATCTCTGCGGTAGGATGTCCGCGCCGTGCTCCGTGCCTCCGTGTCTCCGTGGTGAATAAGGACCGCGCATGCAGAAGACCGATCCCGAAGGCCTGATCCAGATCGTCGAGGAACGCGACCGCCCGCTCTTTCTCATGACGGGCGAACGCTTCACGTACGCCAAGGTGCCTGTGGGCACGCGCGTGCTGTATCCGCGTTCGCCGCTGCCGGGCATGACGACCGAGGAACTCCGCGCCGCAGTCCGCAGGTCGATCGACCAACCCATCGGCATGGACCCGCTCAAGGCGTACCTCAAGCCCGGCGCGAAGGTGACCATCGCCGTCGACGACATCTCGCTCTCGCTGCCCAAGATGCAGGACCCCGATGTCCGCCGCACCTGCATGGAAGAAGTGCTCAAGTACCTGGGCGAACACGGCGTGACCGACATCGAGATCGTCATCGCCGTCTGCCTGCACCGCCACATGCACGACTGGGAAGTCCGCGAGATGCTCGGCCCGAGGATCTACGCCGCGTACTGGCCGAAGAAGAAGCTCTACAACTACGACGCGGAGGACAAGGCCGGCAACGTGGTGCTCGGCCACACCGACCACGGCCACGTGGTGGAAATCCACAAGCGCTCGGCCGAGAGCGACGTGCTGATCTACGTCAACCTGAACCTGATCGCGCTCAACGGCGGTCACAAGTCCGTCGGCGTGGGGCTGGCGACGTACCGCTGCATCCGCCCGAACCATTCGGCCGACGCGCAGCTTCATTCGCGCAGCTTCAACGATCCGCCGCGCAGCAGGATGCACCACATCATCGACTACATCGGCCGCTACTGCGAAAAGCACATCAAGATTTTCCACATCGAGATGACGGTGAACAACGACACCTTCCCGGGCGCGTTCGCCTTCATGCAGAAGCAGGAGATCAACTGGTCGCGCCTAGACCGCGTGATGGGCCGCGTGAACAAGCACTACCTCGACGTCTCGCCGCTTGCGATCAACCGCAAGATTTTCTTCGCCACCAAGGCGCCGTATCGAGCGACGGGCGTGCATTCGGGCGAATGCGAGGCCGTCCACAAGATCACGCTGCAGAACGTCTACAAGCAGCAGTTGATCCAGGTGAAGGGCCAGGCGGACATCCTGATCCTGCCGATTCCCTACGTGATGCCGTACAGCGTCCATTCGGTGATGAACCCGATCCTGGTCTACTCGATGGGCCTCGGGTACATGTTCAACTTCTACAAGGGCCGGCCGCTGGTGAAGAAGGGCGGCACGGTGATTTTCCTGCATCCGATGGAGAACAAGTTCGACGCCGTCCACCACCCCAGCTACATCGAACTCTTCGAGAAGCTGAAGGAAACGCGCGACCCGAAGGTCGTGGACACCTGGTCGGACTACTTCGCGAACAAGGAAGAGTACATCGAGAAGTACCGCTACCACAATGCGTACCACGGCTTCCACGCCATCAGCATGTGGAACTGGGGTTGCCACGGCATGGACCACGTCGGGCAGGTGATCGCCGTCAATCCCGTCAGCAACGAACCCGCCAACCGTTTCGGCTGGGAACTGGCCGGAACCCTCGGCGAAGCCATCGCGCGCGCGAAGTCGAAGCACGGCGCGTCGGCGACGATCTCCGTCATCCACAGCCCGCCCATCGGGCAGTGGGAAGTCTCGGAGTAACCTCCGCCGTCATTCCGCGATGCGGCTGGCCTCGCGGTCGCGCAGTTGCAGCGCCTCGTGCTTGTCGAGCACATCTTTCAGCCGCGCGCTCACGTCGCGGAGCAGGTCCTGCGACTGCTTCTGATCGTGAAGCTGCTGGCAGACGCCCTGGACCAGCGGAACCAGCACGGACTCGATCACGTCGATGTGGTGCTTGTACAGGTTGCCGTAGTACTTCGGCAGCGTGTTGACGATCTCCACCTTCGCCGGCTCGGCCGGGGCCTGCTGCGGCGCGGCCGCGCGGGCTTCGTCCAGGCGGGCGACCAGCGCCTGCAGGGCTTCGGCGTCGAGCGCATGCCGGCCCGCGCCGCGCGCGGCGGCCTCGGCGAGCGTGGCGCGGATCTTCTCGAGGTTCTCGTTGAACGTGGCGAGCTGCGCGAGCACGTGCGCGCCCTGGTCGCCGGCGTTCATCCCGAAAAGGGCCTGGCGGCGCTGGAAGGTCCGGCGGATCTCCGCCCAGCGCGTGCGTTCGGCCTCGCTCTGCGTGCCGAGCAGTTCGCCCAGCTTGAGCAGGTTCTGTTCGGCGCCGCCGGTCAGCGTCTGCGCTTCGGTCGCGTAGTGCTCGCGGACGACGCGGTCGAGTTCCTCGTCGCTTATCACCGGCAGCACGCGCGCGGCGATCTTGTTCATGTCGCGGTAGCTGCCCTGCAGCTTGAACGCGGGCTCCGTGCGGAACTCGTCGCTCTGCGCCGCCGAGCGGATGTACTCCGTGTTCACGCGCAGGAGCACGTCCTGGACGCGCCGCAGCTTGCGGATGACGTCCAGCATGTCCTGCAGTTCGGAGGCCGAGTACGCGGCCGAGAGCGCGCTCTCGCGCAGTTCGCCGCTCGCGGACATCTCGGCCAGCGCGTGAAAGTCTTTCGGGTCGCGCGCCGCCAGGACGCGCAGCACGGGGCTGCTGGTGACGGCGTTTTCGAGGTAGCTGAGTTCGAAAAGGTCCCTGCGCCCGCCGACGATGTCGCCGAGGTTGAAGGTGTCCGCGCGGTTCGCGAGCATGTCCGGGATGCGGAAGCGCGCGCCGCTTTCGGTGTACGGGTTGCCGGCCATCACGACGGCGAAGCGCTTGCCGCGAAGGTCGTACGTGCGCGTGCGCCCGCGGAATACGCCT
>JAHCJK010000008.1 GCA_026184295.1 Planctomycetota bacterium | reverse complement strand
ACTCCGCGAAAATCGGCGGCCTCGGGGACGTACTCGGGCGCTTCGGCGTCGAGGTACACGTTCACGACCGCGCGGTGCTTCTCGGCCTGGCCGAAGGCCCCTTCGTGCGAAGACCCCCACAGCCCGAACGCGAACGTGGCCGCGTGCAGCCCCGCGGCCAGACCGAGCAACGCCGCCCAGCGCGCCGGCCCCGTCGAGGCGGTGGCGCGCCAGAGCCCGGCGTCCGCGCGGACGCCCGGGCGAGCGGCGGCGTGGTTCAGAAGCGCCACGAGAACTCAAGCCCTCCCAGGATGTTCGCGCCGTCGCCGGGGAACGTGGCGATGTCCTCGTACTGCTCGTTGGTCAGGTTCTCGACGCGCGCGAAGGCCCGCAGGCGGTCCTTCCAGAAGCGGTAGCTCACCGCGAGGTCGAAGCGGTGGTAGCCGTCGCGCTTGTACTTCAGGACGCCGATGCTCTGCAGGCCCACCTGTGCGGACGGGCCGCCGAAGGCGTTGGTGTAATCGAAGGGCTGCAACTGGACGACCGGCACCAGCGGCCCGACATCGCGCTGATTCGAGACCGAGAAGAACTCGAGCGAGAAGTCGAGGCCGTCCCAGGCATCGGGCACCAGATCGGCCAGCGGCTGCGCGGTCAGGCGCGCCGTGTAGGTCTGTTCCGGGCGGCGGCCCAGGCGGCGGAAGATGATCCCGTCGCGCGATTTCATCGTCGTCGCCGTGCCCTCGATGGTCAGTTGCTTCACGGGCCGGAAGCGCGCGAAGAATTCCCAGCCGTGCGTCACCGCCTTGCCCAGGTTGTCGAAGCTGAACTCGAAGGTGAGCGGGTTGAAGGTGTTCACGATCAGGTTGCTGAAGTTGTTGGTGAAGTACGTCGCGCCGAAGCTGATCTTGCGCTTGAGGAAGTGCTGTTCGAAGCCGATGTCCCAGGACATGTTCGTCTCGGGCTTAAGCGCCGGGTTGCCGCCAAAGCGCCCGTACAGTTCCCCGAAGGCCGGCGCGCGGAACGATGTGCCCGCCGAGCCGAAGATGCGCGTATCGGATTCGGGGATCAGGATCGAGGCGTCTCCGCGGAAGGTATCGTGGTTGCCGAAGATCCCGTGGTCCTCGCGCCGCCAGCCCGCGGTCAGGAACGCGCGGTCGTACAGTTCCAGGCGGTTCTGCGCGTAGAAGGAGTGGTTGGTGCTGTCGAAGTGGTCGGTCAGCCGGCTGAACATCGTCCCGGGCGGGAACGGCGCAAAGTCCACTTCCAGGCCCTGAAAGCGGTCGGTGAAGGATTCCTTCTCGACGTAGTAGCCGGCGGTGAACACATCGCGGATGTGTTCGTCCTTGTAGACCGTGACGTTGTTCGTCCATTCGAAGGACGTGCGCTGGTCGTGCGTGAACGAACGGCTGGGCAGACGCTGGTACGGGCCGCTGAAGCCGAACGGATCGAGCTGGAAGCTGAGGAACGAATCGAGATTCGGGGCCTTGGTGATCGAGGTGTTCTCGGCGTCGAAGTAGCCCGCGCGCAGGATCGTCTCCCAGATCTCGAACGGCTGCCCGGTGTATTCGATCCCCGCGAAGTTGGACGCGTCGCGGATGTCGTCGTTGGGGTCGGCGGCTTCGATGCCCGTCCCGTAGCCCGACGGATTGCTCTCGTAAAAGCCCTTGTCGATGTCGGTGTTGCGCACCAGCAGCTTGACCGCGTGCCGCGGGTCGATCTGGAAATCGAAGCGCGCGGCGTGGTTCAGCATGGTGAACGCGGAGTTGACCACTTCCGACCCGGCGCGGTGCTGGCGCGAAGCCGCCACGTTGTACGAGAAGAAATCGACGCTGCCTTCGATCTGCACGGCCTCGCGGTCGGTGCCGAACGTGCCGCCGGCCGCGGACGCCGTCAGCTTCGGGCGCCCTTCGCCCTTCTTGGTGATGAGGTTGATCGAACCTGTCACCGCGTCGGAACCGTGCAGGGCCGAACCCGCGCCGCGCACGACTTCCATCTGCTGCACGCCGACGGGATCGAGCGCGTCGAAGTTGTACTGGCGGATGCGCCCGGACGTGTTGACCTTGAAGCCGTCGAACATCACCAGCGCGTGGTCGGTCTCGCCGCCGCGGATGCGGACCTGCGCGAAGTCGCCGCGCCGCCCCGACTGGTTGATGGCTACGCCCGGAACCATGCGCAGGATCTCCGCCGCGTGGTTGTCCTGATTGATCTGAATATCGCGGTCGGTTACGCGCGTCACCGACGCGCCGGTCCGTTCGCGCCCGACGGGAATCTTTTCGGCCGAGACCACGATCTCCTGGTCCTTCTTCGCTTCTTCCTTCTTCGCTTCGTCCTTCTTGGCGTCCTTCTTTTCGTCGGGCTTGGCGTCCGGCTTCTTGGCCTCGTCCGCCTTCGGTTCGGCGGCCTTCGGCGTCTCCTTGGGCGGCGCGGCCTCCTCGGCGGCGTAGCCCCAGACGGTCCAACCCACGATCACGGCAGCAATGAACAGACGGCGCAGCATGGCAGCTCCTTCACCCGCTGGTGCGGCGGGGAAAACAGAGTCGCAGGCTTCCTTCCGTGGAGGAAGCCCTGCCACGCGCTTTTGTAAGGGGTGCGCTGGGCGGGACTTAAGCCGTCTTCACAGACGAAGACGACCGCTCCACGGGATCCTTGGTGCGAGGAAACCCGTGAAGACTCTTGGCCGGGAGCATGCTTCCTCCGGGCCGCAGCCGGACTTCGGCTGCTTCGGCAGGTCTTCTGGCTTCCGGATCGTCCTTCCCGCTGCGCCTTCCCACCCATTGCCAGGCTTGCGCCTGGGTTCGGGCAGTGGCGGCACTCTCGCGAGTGCCCAGCAGCGAGTCGTCCCCGGTTACAGCGGCGACCACCGCGGCGGATTTGCACCGCCTTCCCTTTGAATCCAACCCTGCGAAGCACGGTTGGAACCGAAGAGAGTCTTCATGTGATTGTCGTTAGGCAAGATACGGTCCCACGGGCCGCAGTCAACCACAATCGCGCACATGTGCGGCTTGCGCGAAAGGGCACCCTTCTTCTAGACTCCACGCATGCCTGCCGACCGCCCCAAAGCGCTGCTCGCCTGGAGCAGCGGGAAAGACAGCGCCTGGTCCCTGCACGTCCTCCGCCAGCGCGGCGAGGTCGAAGTCGTCGGGCTCCTGACCACGATCAACGAGCACTTCGACCGCGTCGCGATGCACGCCGTCCGCCGCGAACTCGTGGAATCCCAGGCGCGCGCCGCCGGGCTGCCGCTCTGGCCCGTGCCGATCCCCTGGCCCTGCCCCAACGAAGCGTACGAGGCGCGCATGGCCGCCGCGGTGGCCAAGGCCAAGGCCGAAGGCATCACGCGCATCGCCTTCGGCGATCTCTTTCTTGAAGACATCCGCGCGTACCGCGTCGAGAAACTGAAGGGCACCGGCATCGAGCCGCTCTTTCCCGTCTGGGGCGAACGCGCCGGCACGCCGGCGCTCGCGCGCGAGATGCTCGCGGCGGGCCTCCGCGCGGTGCTCACCTGCGTCGATCCGAAACAGTGCGATCCGCGCTTCGCCGGGCGCGTCTTCGAACCGAAATTGCTCGACGAACTTCCGGCCGGCGTCGATCCCTGTGGGGAAAACGGGGAGTTCCACTCGTTCTGCTTCGCGGGTCCGATGTTCTCCGCGCCCATCGCGGTGAAGGCCGGCGAGGTCGTCACGCGCGACGGATTCGTCTTCGCGGACGTGCTGCCCGTGTGACCGGAACCAATTCGGTATTTGTTGCTATTCCGAACGGCTAATCCGAACAATCGCACGCGCGGTTCCCTTCAATTCTTGCGTCTTCACTTGTGCAAACGTGGCCAATTAACATCTAAAAAGGGTATATTAATTATGTAATGAGGAGTGCGAGCGTATGGAAAAACGAAGCGCATCCTGGAAGAGCCTCCACGAAGAAGCCGAGCGCGCCTACGAGGCCGGCGCGTACGTGGAAGCCGAAGGCAAGTACCTCGGCGCGCTGCGCGCGACCAAGCGCCTGCGCCCGCACGACCGCCGGCGCATCAAGAGCATCGAAGGGCTGGCCCACGTCTACCGCATGATGCAGAAGCCGGACCTCGCCGCCACCGTCTACGCCTCGGTGCCGAAGATCATCGAGGCTGCGTACGGCCCCGACGATCCGCGCCTGGCCGAATGCCTGGAACATTACGTCCTGCTCTTCGTCATCGAACGACTGGCCGAATCCGAACGGCTGCTGCTGCGTTCGCAGGCGATCCGCGTGAAGGCCTGGGGGCGGCAGTGCCCCGATTTGGCGCTCAGCGACGTCAGCTTCGGCATCCTGTATTCGCACCACGGCAACCTGCTCGACGCCGAACGCAGCTTCAAGCAGGCGGTGCAGCGCGTCGAATACGGGCGCGGCTACCGCCACCCGGACCTCGTCTTTTACCTGCGGCAGCTCGCCGGGTTCTACCGCGCGTGCGGGCGCTACTCCGAGGCCGAGCCGCTGTACGAGCGCGTGCTCGCGCTGATCGACCACGGGCGCGGCTGGGGCGAGGACGTCCTGATCGAATCGCTGGAAGACCTGGGCCGCATCTACCGCTTCCTGGGCAAGGAAGAAAAGGCCCAGGTGATGTTCGGCCGCATCCGCGAACTCTGGCGCAAGCAGTACGGCGACACGCTGACCGCCTGACCTCCCCCCGCGCACGTCCTCCGCCGGCGCTTTCCCGCCTGCTTTTCTCCTTTTTATGCGGCTCGCACGGGCCGAAAGAATGTCCTAGGTTATGGTAAGATGGTTGTGGACCTTCGCCTGCGTTTGCGAGAATAGGGCACGTGCGCGCCAGAGCCTTCCTACGCTTCGCTTTCAGCTTCCTCCTGCTCGCCGCGCGAGCCCCTTGGGCCGAAGAACCCGGGCCGCCCCTGCCCCGCGCGGGCGAACTCTTCCGCGCCTTCGTCGCCCCCGAACACGATCCCTGGACCTTCGATCCGCGCGACGCCGAAGCCGCCCGCCGCGTGCACACCACGCCGGCCGCGGCCTGGGATCTGACCGGGACCGAGAGCGTCTCCGTCAAGGCCCAGGCGCTGGGCAAGACCTTTCGCGCCGTGCGCCTGCGCTGGTACGTGCGCAGCCACGCCTGCGGGCTCTACGCCGCCAACGAGGCCGTCGCGCTCTCCGCCGCGGGCGCGACGGACGTGCGGCTCAAGCTCGCGCCCGAAGCCGGCGCGCTCGCGCCCGTCGGCCACCAGCGCCCGTGGGACGCGCTCGCCGCGGCCGAAATCCTGTCGCTGGAACTCCACGCCGAAGCGAACGGCTCCGGCACGCAGCCGGTCAAGATCGAACTCTCCGAGCCCGCCCTGTCGCCGCGCGCCGCGCCGCCGGCCCCGCGCGCCGCGCGCCTCTGCGACGTCGCGCTGGAGGCCTGCCCTCCCGACCTTCAAGCGGCGGTGACGCTGACCTTCCGCATCGACCCGCTCCCCGCCGATCCCTTCGCGTCCGAAGGCCCGGCCGACGTGCGCGTCTCGGTGCTGGGCGCGGGGCCCGGCGGCGAAGCGCTCGCCTTTCTCGACCAGGATTTCTACGCCGAAGCCGAAGGCTCCGCTTCGCGCAAGACCGCCGCGGCCCTGCCGCGCTACCGCGCTTACTTGCCCGCGCTGCCGCCCGGCACGCAGGTGAAGGTCACCAGCGGCGAGCGCGCGTGGACGATGTCCGCCGACGCGCTGCTCGCGCAGGGCGCCGCTCCCCGCCCGCCCGGCTACGACGACCTGCTTCCGCCGCGCTGGCGCGTGCCGCTCGAAGTCCCGCTCGGCCAGGCGCGCGACCCGCTCGACGAAGGGCGCTGGGCCTCCGCGCCGGGCGCCTGGCGTTTCACGCCCGAGGCCCGCGAACCCTGGACCGTCGCGCGCCCGCCCGCGGCCGGCAACGTCTGGCGTCCCGTCCCCTTCTGGAACGCGCGCTGGGGCGCCTTCGGCGGCGCGCGCCGTCCCGACCTCGCCCTCGCCTCGCGCCTCGACGAACTCCTCGCCCGGGCCGCGCGTTCCGGCCGCTCCGAACCGCTGGTCGTCATCGACGGCGAACCGTTCGCGCGCCAGGGCCTCTTCAACTGGGCCAGCCACCCGCTCAACCTGACCCAGGGCGGAACGCTGTCCGGACCCGGCGAACTGATGAACGCGCCGCAGGGCATCGACTTCTGCCGCCGCACCGCGCGCTACGCGCTCGCGCGCTGGGGGCGCTCCAAGGCCGTCTCCTCTTTCCTGATCGACACCGACCTGAACGCGCCCGCCGCCGCCGACTTACACGCGCGCCTGGCCGCCTCGCTGCGCGGCTGGCCGGGGCTCGGCGAGGGCGGCAAGCCGTTCTACTCGCTTCACCCGCTGGCCTGTCCGCCCATGCCGGTCGCCGACGCCGGCGGCTTCGCGCTCGGCGCGCGCAATCCCACGGGCGCGTGGTACGCAGGCGACCCGCTGCCCGCGCGTGTCTCCTACGTCGCGCACGACAACACGCCCGCGCTGGAAATCCACGCGCAGGGCCAGAACGCTTCGGTCTGCGCGATCAAGCCCTACGCCGTCGCCGCCGCCGATTACCGCGCGGCCGCGCCGGATAATTTTCACCGCGCCGATGCGCTGCTCTTCGACGTCTGGCTCCCGCCCGACGCCCCGGCCGACCTGCGCGCCGGCGTTCACCTGCGCGACCGCGACCGCCTCTGGTACCAGGCGCTTCTTCCGGGCCTGCTCCGCCCGGGCGACTGGACGACCTGCCTCGTCGATCTGCGCGAGTCCAACGCGCAGGGCCTGCAAGGAGTCGGCCATAAGAAACCCTGGACCGGCTACAGCCGCGGGCGCCTGACCGAGATCGGCCTGCATGTCTACACCACGCATCCGGAGCAGCCCATCGTCGCGCGCTTCGCCCGCCTGCGCGGCGTGCGCTTCGACCGGCTGGACGTTCCGCCGGCCCGCGCGCTGGCCCTGCTGAACGCCGGGCCGAAGGAGCTTCGCAAAGGCGAACGCTGGGAATGCCGGCTGGCCATCAACCACGTCTACGAGAACCCCTTCGACGCGCAGCAGGCCGACCTGGCGGCGGTGGTGACGACGCCCTCGGGCCGGACCGTGCGCGTGCCGGCGTTCTTCGACCAGCCCTGCCGCCGCCGCGAAGCCAAGCCGGGCGGCGACGAGACCGTCGAACCCGAAGGCCCCGAATGCTGGACCGTGCGCTTCCGCGCCACGGAGGAAGGCCCGCACGCGGTCGCCTTCGAACTGCGCGAGGGCGGGAAGTACCACGTGACCGCGCGCGCGTGGGCGCCGGACCGCCGCTTCGATGAGGAAGGGCGGCCGTTCGCGCCGGCGATCAACGATCCCGAAGACTGGGTCTACGGTTACGAGGAACTGGCCGCGGAAGGCCGGCGGCGCGTGGAGACGGTCGCGTTCGAGCCCGGCAAGCTGGCCGCGCGGCTCGACCTCGGGCAGGCTTTTACCGCCGGGCCCGCGGCCGAAGGCTGGCACGGCTTCGTGCGCGCCGACGAAGGCGGACGCTACCTGCGCTTCGACGACGGGACCTTCTTCTATCCCATCGGGCCGTGCGTGCGCAGCCCGTCGGACAACCGCGTGCCCTACGACGATCCGAAGTGGAACGAGGACGAGATCGATCGCATCGGGCGGCGCGGGACGTACCAGTTCGACGAGTACTTCGCCGCGTTCGAGAAGGCCGGGATCAACTGGGCGCGCGTGTGGATGTGTTCGTGGTGGGGCGGCCTGCAGTGGCGGCGCGACTGGCCCGGCTACGGCGGGCCGATGCGCTACAACCTGACCAACGCCTGGCGCATGGACCACGTGCTCGACGAGGCCGAACGGCGCGGCGTGCGCATCAACCTGTGCCTGGTCAACCACGGGCAGTATTCGCACGTCATCGACACCGAGTGGCGCCACAACCCGCTCAACGCCGCGCTGGGCGGCCCACTGCAGTCGCCGGCGGAATTCTTCACGCGCGCGGAGGCCAAGTCCGCGCACATGAACATGCTGCGCTACGCGGTCGCGCGCTACGGGCACTCGCCCGCGGTGCTCACCTGGGCGCTCTTCTCGGAACTGGAATTCACCGACGAATACCGCCCGTCGCTGCAGCGCACCGACCGCGGCGTCCCCGACCGCCCCGCGCCGCAGATCGAACGCTGGCACGCCGAGATGTCCGAGTACCTCAAGTCCATCGACCCGTGGAAGCACCTCGTCTCGTCGCACTTCTCGCATCCGGTGCGCGGCACGGGGCTCTTCCACCTGCCGCAGATCGAGATCGCGATGTCGAACGCGTACTCGGCCTTCGACGAACTCGCCTGGGGCAAGAACGACGCCGCCGCGGCCCTGAGCGACTTCTGGGACGGCAGCGCGTTCGGCGGCGGCGTCTTTCGCGGCATGAAGGCGTACAAAAAGCCGGTGCTCGTCGAAGAGCAGGGCCGCCACTGGATGGGCGTCGAGATCAAGGACGGCCGCAAGCTCGCCCACAACACGCGCGAGACGCTCGACGCGGACCTCCACGCGGGCCTGTGGGGATCGTTCGTGCAGCCGCTGGCCGGCGCGACCGGTTACTGGTGGTGGCTGCACGTCCACTTCGACGACCGCTACGGCGAATACAAGGCGCTCGCCGATTTCGCGAGAGGCGAAGACCTGCGCCCCGAAGCGGGCGAGGCCGTGCTCGAGCCGGAGCTTCTGGCCCTGGAACCGCTCGGCCGGCAGTTGACCGCGCGCGCGCTGCGTTCCAACCGCCGCGCCTACGTCTGGGTCTACCACCGCTTCGTGCCGCTCAGCGGCGGGCCCTTTCCGCAGGTGGCCGGCCAGCGCCTGGAAGTTCCCGGCCTGGAGCCCGGCGCGTACGCGGTCGAATTCTGGGATACGCGCCGCGGCGAGAAGACCGGCTCCGCCACCGGCCAGGTGCAGCGCGGCGAACGCCCGGGCACGTCCGAACCGCTGATCGTGCTGCTGCCGCCGGTGAAGGGCGATCTCGCGATCAAGATCAAGCCCGCCGCGCCCGCCGAATCCACGCAACCGCGGCGCTGAAGTCGCGCGCCGGATTCAGGCTTCGCCTGCGGGGCGTGGCGCAGTCCGCGCGCCGTCCTGTTCGCGTGCCGCCCGCCGCGCACGCGCGGCGACGCTCAGGCCCGGAATCATGCAGGGCGAGGCCGCCATGCCCCCCAGCCAGTAGTAGAAGAAGAAGCCGAGATCGGGGAACGATATCCCGCCGATCAAGGCCGCGACGAAGATGAGGCCGATCACCGCGGACATCGCGAAGCCCGCCGCGCCCAGGACCAGCAGCCAGCCGTACGCAAGGATGCTCAGCCGCCGGCGCCCGTCCTGTTCCTTCAACTGCTGGCAGACCGACCAGCCCCACGCCGACCCGATGATGGTGCACACGACCGTGCCGAACAGGATGCCCGCGGCCGTCAGGGTATCGGCCTCGTCGAGGTTCGGCTCCGGCCGGTACAGCGCGATCAGGGCGGTCGCCAGCGCCGCGCCGACGAGGAAGGTGATCATCCATTCGCCCAGGCGCGCCTGCACTTTGGCGAAGAGCACGTAAAAAAAGTGCGCGAGGCCGAAGAGCAGCGAGAGGGCCAGCGAGATCAGCAGCCCGTAGCCCAGCCACTCGCTCGGCGGGCGGCGGAACACGATATGCGCGATGATCGCCAGCAGCCCGAGTCCGGAGGCGCTGGCGCTGACCATGAGCCCCCGGCGCAGGAGCCGGGCGGTCCGGTGTTCGGTTCCGGGCGGCCGCGAGGGAGACATGCCATCCTTCTGATAAGCAAAACGGGCGGGCCGTTTCGCCCGCCCGCTTCGATGGTTTACCGGCGCGGTGCTATTGGCCCATCATGCCGCCGCCCATCCCGCCTTCGTCCTCGGACTTCTTCTCTTCCTTGGCGGGCGGCGTCTCGGTCTTCTTGGCCGTCTCCTTCTTGGGGTCGGCCTTGACGCCGAACTTCTCGGGGTTCTCGGAGAATTCCTTCTGGCACTTGCGCGAGGCGAAGTGGTAGGTCTTCCCGCCGGCTTCGAAATGGTAGACGAGCTTGTGTTCGTTGCGGCAGACGGGGCACCGGCCGGCCTCTTCGAGCTCGTCGGAGCTCATGTCCTTCACTTCCTTCTTCGGCTTCTCGGCCTTCTCTTCGGCCCGCACCGCCTGCGCGTGCACCAGCACCGCCAGACTCAGACCCAGCATCGCCAGCTTCCCGCCGCGCACGATCGCATTCATGGAATGTTTCCTCGCCCAGTCCGCTTTTGCCCAAAGGCTCCTAATAAGGATAGACGCACGAACCCAGCTTGAAAATGCGCGATTTAGGGGCCTCCCTGTTTGAAAAACGCGCGAAGCATGGGGTATATTCATCCGGCCCCGGCGTTCTGCCCGGGCCCCGGCCGAAAGGAGGATGCCCTATGCGTGCCTTCCGCGCTCCTACCCCCATCCTCCACGTCCGCGCGTTTTAGCCGATCTCCTTACGTCGAACGACATATCGGCATGCGACTCGGCCCGCGATTTGGCATGCGACTCAGTCCGCGATTTGGCACACGACTCGGCCTGCAACTTGGTATGCGATCCGGCCCGCGAAACGACCCTCAATCCCCAACTTTCCTCGCCCCCGCGAAGTTGCGGGGGAGAGGGATCGAGGGTGAGGGGGCGCAGGTGTCCCGGAAAAACAACGTCCAAGCAAGCTCGAGCGCTCGTCCGTTGAACGTACGTCCACCAGGCTGCACGTTTGCTTGGAGGTGGTTAGGCAGGCACACCAACGCCCCCTCACCCTGCCCTCTCCCCCACAACGGCGTGGGGGCGAGGGATTCGGAATTGGAGGGGCCTCGGCGCTTCAACGGCAGCGGCCTTGCCGCGATGCCGAAAAGAGAAATGCACCCCAGCGAAACCCCAAGCGAAGCACCCCAGCGAAGCACTCCAGCGAAGCAATCCAGTGAAGCACTCCTGCGAAGCAATCCTGCGAAGCAATCCTGCGAAGCAATCCTGCGAAGCAATCCTGCGAAGCAATTCAGCGAAGCACGCTGGCGGCGCCCGCCGTTCGGCTACAGCGGCTTCACCGTCACGGCCCCGGCGTCCAGGCGGCCGACTTCGCAGAGCAAACCCACGGCGCCGGTGACGAAGGGCGCGCGCGTGTCCTTGGCGCTCAGCGCCTTCCTGCCGTTCACGTAGGCGGTCAGCGTGCCGCCGCGCGTCTCCAGGCGCAGGTCGATCTCCTGGTCGAAGGTCCACTTGAAGTTCTTCTGCCCGAGCACGCGGCGGCCGTACTGTTCCTTCACGAGTTGGAGCTTGTTGCCGCGCGTCACGACCAGCGCGTAGTAGCGCTTCAGGCCCTGCACGCAGACGGCCAGGCCCGCGGTCTCGGCCAGGTGCGGGCGCACGACGGCCTGCGCGGAATAGTCCGACCATTCGCGCGTGCCGTGAATCGCCATGCCCACGCCTTCGTCCTGCGCCAGGTGGTACGGCCACTTCGCGTCGCCGAACCAGAGGCGGTCCGCGGCGTTGACCCACGCCTTCTGCCAGAAGCCGCCGGCTTCGGGGCGGCCCAGCACCGTCTGCGGCGCGCCGTCCCAGGTGAGGTAATCGAGGTACGCGCAGCCGTCGGCGCGGCTGCCCGAAAAGATTTCGACGCCGGTCTCGCAGATCGGCTGCCCACCGGTGGACGGCACCTTCCAGGAAAGGTCGGCGTGCGCGCCGGCGGCCAGCTTGACCGCGGGGCCGCGCAGCGTCACCACGGCATCCTTGTCGGCGTAGTGGCGCACGAAGAGCCGCGCCTTGGCCTCGCCGGAAAACTCCGCGCCGGTCTCCAGCGAAGCGCGCAGCGTCTGACCCGCGTAAAGGTTCGGGCAGGCGACGAGCGAATACCCCGGCATCTTGGCGCCTTCGGGCGAAAGGAAGGTCTCGACCTTCGCGCGCGCCATGCGCCCGGGGGCGAGCTGCGCGAAGCCGATGGCCAGGCTGCGCGAACCGGCCGCGCTGTGCCCTTCGGCGTTCCAGACCGTGCCGGCGCACTTGCATTCGGGCGCGTCGTCGAAGCGGAAGCCCTGCACCGAGCCCGGCAGCTCGAAGTGGTAGCGCGCGCCCTGCTTGGGCCGCGGCGCGGCCTCGCCCGCCAGCGCGCAGCCCGCGCGCACGATCTCGTAGGTCTCGCGCACCGCGTCGCTGACGCAGCGCCCGCCGTCGGCGGTGGGCAGGAAGAGCCGGTCGGCGACGGGCCCGCGCCAGTCGGGCCCGGCGTCGATGCCCGCCAGGCCGTTCTTCACGCCCATGATCGCGCCCACGTTGCCCGAGTTGCAGTCGGTGTCCCAGCCGGCGGTGTTCGCGATCATCAGGCTCTTCTGAAAATCGTCGTCGCAGTAGACGAGGCCGAGCACGATCACCGCGTGGTTGGGAATCATGTGGCAGCCGCCGCCGTAGGAATCGTAGCCGTACTTCTTCTGGATGCGTTCGCGCGTCTTGCGCCAGTTGCCGTCCTGCGCCTGCCAGCCGCGGATGTCGTCGATGAGGCGGCGGATGACGCACTTCTTCGGGATGAAGCGCACCGCGGTGTCGAAGAGCTTGCCCAGGTCCTTTTCGACGAAGGCTTCGGCCACCATCGCCGCGACCACCTGCGCGCCGTAAATCGCTTCGCCGTCGTGGCTGACGCTGCCGGCCTTCTTCGCCAGGTCCGCCGCGCGTTCGGGGTCGCCGGGGCTGACCATGCCCCAGCCGTCGATGAAGATCTGCGAGCCGATCTGTTCGGCCACCACCTGCCCGTTCAGTTCCATCGAGCCGCTCTTCGGGGCCGGCACGCCGCGCTTGAGGCGCTGGAAGGCGGTGTGCTCGGTGCTGGTGCCCATCCCGCCCCACCACAGGATGGTGCGGTCCTCGATGATGTAGTTCAGCCACGTCTGGCCGATCTGCGCGGCGGTCAGGTTCTTCGAGTACGCGAAATCTTCGAGCGCGCGCAGAAAGGTAAACGTTCCGGAGATGTCGTCGTCGGTGACCACGAGCGGCTTGTTCAGTTTCTCGTGGACGTAATAGTTGACCTCGCCGAGGTCCTTCATGATGTGGTCGTACGTCCAGCCTTCGAAGGGCCGGCCGAGGTAGACGCCGATGATCTTGCCGAGCACCCCGGCGTAAACGCGTTCGACGTAATCGGCGGGCAGCGTGGACACGGCGGCGGGCATGGTCGGGTCTCCGTTGGCTTGGATGGGAAGCCAACGGTGTACCACGCCACGGCCCGCGCGCCAGCGACGGTCAGGAACGCCAGTCGCTCCGCTTGCCCGCGTAGAGTTTCCGGCCGCGCACGCGCAGGCGCGAACCCTTTGCCATACACCACGCGGTGTTTTTGCCGCGCGCGTCGGCCAGGACGACCGCCAATTCCGCGTCGGTGGCCAGTTCCGCGTGCTCCAGCGTCTTCCCGTACGGGCAGCTCGCGACGTACAGCGTGCCGTGGCGCCCCAGGTCCAGCGCGTGCGCGCTCAGCCCTTCGTGCTGCTGGAAGAGCCAGCGCGCGGGCTCCGATCCCAGGTAACGCGCCGACGGCACCGAAGGCACGTCCATGCTCGGGCGCGTGATCAGGAAGTTGGTGAAGACGCTCGGCCCCTGGATGCGCCGCGTCAGTTCCGCGACCCACGGCGCGGGGCCGCGCTTGCCTTCGGGCGAACGGCTGACGCCGTACAGGTTCGCGAGACGTTCGTCGCGCCAGGCCTTCCACTTCGTCTCGGCTTCGGCGCCGGGCACGATCAGGCAGCTCGCGGGTTCCTTCCACGCGCGCAGCGTCTGCCCCGCGGCGGGCTTGCCGGGGGTGATCTCCACGCCGCCTTCGAAGTGGAAGAGCTGCGAATACTGGTGCGGGCGCAGGTCCAGCCCCGGCCGCGAAAGCAGGTCCACGAAGACGAAGCCGAGGCCGCACACGTGAACGACGTAGCGCCGGTGGCGCGTGGGCGCGTAGGCATCGTGCCAGAGTTCCGCGACTTCGATCGGCCCGCCGGTCCGCAAAAGTCCCAGGCCATGCTTCGGCGGGTATCCGCCCCAGCAGCAGCCGTGCCCGAGGGCCTTGATCGGCTTGAGCGTGTCGTCGTTCATCACCAGGCAGTTGTGCGCGTCCACCGCGTACGCGTAGCCGCGCATCTCCTGCGATTCCCAGTTGCGCTTGTCGGTGTAGATCCACGTCGCCGGGTCGCCGATCAGCGTCACGCCTTGCGTATGCAGGACGAAGCTGAGCATGTCCCAGTGCGCGTGACCGTGCGGCAGGCAGTCGGTGTAGTGCGCGACCGCCATGTAGTCCGCGTCCTTCGTCCAGGCCGAACGCAGGAACGTGTAGCCGCCGTGCGGATACTGCGCGGCCGGAACCGGCAGCACCTTCGCGGCCGGCTTCGCGGGCGCCTTGCGTTTCTCGAAATGCGGCGAAAGGCCCACGCGCGGCGCCTTGCCGGGCTTCCAATGCTTGAAGCGCGCCGCCAGGGCGGCGGGCGATTCGTAGCTCAGCGAACCCGGTTCGTAGCCGAGCGCGCGCGCCAGCGCGGCAAGCCTGGGCGACATGACGGGCACCGCGAGCGATCCGAAAAGGTACGCGTGCGAGCCGCCGAATTCGTCGCCGAAGTCGCTGAGCACGCCGTCGGGCTTGCAGGCATGCGCGTTGAATTCCACCCACTTGGCCAGCAGGGCCTCCTGCGCGGGCGAGAACAGCCGAAGGCCGTTGGCCTTCGCGATCGCCATGGGGTTCAGGTAGTGGTAGGTGATGTGGTACTGATACTTGGTGCTGTGTTCCGCGTAGCCGCCGTCGGCGAAGACGTTGTGCCCGAAGTGGTGCAGGATGGTCTTGCGCCCCTGATCGAGCAGCGCGCGGGCCACCGAGAATTCCGGGAACATGATCCCGAGGACGAACGGCGCGTGGCCGTGGTCCACCAGGTGGTGGTTGTCGCGGCGCATCGCGTCGCCCACGAAGCGGTAGAACTGCATCGCGTAGAACCAGAGCGATTTCACGAGCCAGAAGACGTCCTCGTCGGAAAAGACCCCCGGCGCGTGCATGACGCCGGAATGCATCACGTCGATCCAGCGCACGCAGCGGTAAATCAGCGTCAGCGTCTCGTTGCCGCGCCCGCCGAAGTAGCGGTCGTGGTCTTCGTGAAAGCCCGGCTCGAGGACGAACGGCACGCCCTCGGCGTACGCGCGCATGTATTCAAGGGCCTTGCGCGCATAGGCGACCTTGCCGGTGAGCGCGAACGCGGTGCTGAGTTCGACCGCGAAGACGTTGCGCGCGATGCTGGTGCCCTGCAGGTCGATGCCGCGATGCCAGTCGGGCCGCGCGCCCAGGCCGTCGTTGCCGAAGTCCGGCCACGCATTGCGGAAGATTCCGCGCAGCAGGCCGTCGGCCTTCTCGAGCACCTTGCCGCGCCCGTCGATCTCCAGCCAGGCCGTGCCGTGCATGTAAAAGGGCCAGCACGGCGCCGCGCGCGTGCGGAAGTGCCGCGCGATCGCGCGCCACGGCTCCGCGGTCGCCGGCCTTGCGCGCCGACATCAGCGCGCGGCCGGCCGGGCCAGGCAGCGCGAGGTGCCCGGGAAAATCGTCGTCGCGTACGGACCGTTCGTCTTCGAAGGGGACGGCTTGCATGCGATTCTCCGAGGTGCGGGCGAACGAGGTTACCTGCCGGCCGGCGCGAGCGCCTGGATGTGCTTCGCGAGTTCCGCGCGGAATTCCACCCAGCCGGCGGGCGTCAGTTCCGCGGAGTCTTCCTTGTCGAGGGTCAGGGCCGAAAGCGTCGCGGCCATGAAGGCCTCGGCGGCCTTCGTCTCGGCGGGCTTCGCGCCGCTCTGTTTGGCCGCGGAGATGCGGCCCTGGAGCGTCTTCAGGTAACGGTAATCGTTCACGCCCTGCGCGGTGCGTTCCCAGCCGACGGTGGACGCGATCCCGCGCGCGCTGGGGTACGTCTGCGCCCAGGAGCCTTCGACGTCGGAGTAATCGTAGTACGCGCTCGAATTCACGTACTGGTAGCCGTTGCGCAGGTAGCCGGTCAGTCCCTTCCGTTTCGCGAAGAAGAGCCAGCGCCCGATGTCGTGGCGTTCGCCGCCGGCCGTGTACGTCCAGGCCTCCTTGCCGTTCTCGCGGCAGATCTTCAGCGAGGCTTCCGAATGGTGCGCGATCGAGACCGGCATCGTCGCGAAGTAGGGTTCGCGCCCGTCGCCCGGCGAATAGTACCCGCTGAACTTCGTGTTCGGCGCGGCGCGGACGTGCAGTTGGGTGAACTCCAGGGCCGACGCGACGTTCCCGAACTCGGGGCGCGGTTCGTCGAGCAGGTAGTAGACGCGCGGCGGCCAGTGCTGCTCGGCGGCGTGGCGTTCCACCTCGGCGTAGGTGGCGCGGATCAGGTCCTCGAAGCCGACGCCGAAGGCCTTGCGCGCCTGCTCCTCGTTCGTCTTCATGCAATCGGCGTTGAAGCTGCGGTAGAAACCGAAGTGCGCGTCCAGGCCCTGGTAGGCGTCCCCCCGCCCGGTCAGGCCGTAGGTGTTGGCGAGCTTCATCCAGCGGTCGGCCTCGGCGAAATCGATCTCGGCCTTGCCGTCCTTCACCGCCTTGACGCGAAAGCCCGGGCCGCCGGTCACCGCGTTCATGCCGTGCTCGGCCTGGTCGCGCAGCGCCTCCTCGGCGACCTGCCACCAGCGTTCCTCCAGGCCGCTGCCCCAATGGCGCCAGTGGCCGCCGGTGGTGCCCGTGCAGGAGATCGTCACGTCGTCGGCCTTGTCGAGCGCGAACGGCCGCACGGTCAGGCGCACCGGCAGCGAACTCTTCGCGCCGCCGGCCTCGATCCGGATCTCGCCCGCGTACTCGCCCGGCGCGGCGTCCGCGGGGACCTTCAGCGTCACCCACACGCCCTGGCTCACGCCCGGCGTCAGCGTCATCGCCTCGGCCGATTGCAGGATGCGCGGCACGAGCACCAGGGAGTTGCCCCGCCGCGCGTAAAAGTGCCGGACCTTGCGGACCTGGATCGCGCCCGCGGGAATCGCCGCGCCGCCCGGGCCGCGCAGTTCGCCGCCGGAGACCGAGACCTTTTCGAGCTTCTTGAAAGGATGGAACCCGAACTGCGCGGCCTCGCGTTCGCCCGGGCACGCGGCGACGTTCAGGCCGGCCTTGCGTTCCTCGGCGCTGGGGACGTACGCGGCCGTCACGTCGGCCTGGGTCGAACATGCGAAGAGCGCGAAGCCGCGCGCGGTCTCGGCGGGCTCCGGCGCGAACGCTTCGGCGTTGGGCTTGGGCAGAATCTTGTTCACGGCGCTCTCGAAGAACTCCTTGCGCCGCGCGTCGAGCGTCTTCATGTAGGCCGCGCCTTCATCGGCCTTGGCCTTCGGGTACACGACCAGCCAGGCGACCGGCGCGGGCCCGCGGTCGTTCTTCGCCACGATCGAGAGCATCCCGTCGGCGCCGGCCTCGGCCTCGAACGTGCGCACCGGCAGCGCGGGCTTGACGCGCTCTTCCCACAGGTCGGTGCCCGGCAGGTCGTCGGTCTCCTCGAACTGGAGGTAGCAGTTCTTCAGGAACGTCGGCCCGTCGGTCTTCTCCTCGAGCACCGTCTTGCCGTTGATCGCGACGCTGCGTTCGGACCAGACCTGCGGTCCCTGCCACTCGCCGAAGGCGTCGATGACCATCTGCACGACGTACGCGCCCGGTTCGACCTTGAGGCCGAACGATCCGCCCGAACCGAAGTCGCCGCCCAGCATGTCGGGGTTGGCCACGCGCGCGTGCCGCCCGGGGTTCACCCAGCCGTACCCGGCCTTCGCGTCGAAGTTTGTGCGTTCGTTGACGGCGGTAAAGCCTGGAAAGACCCCCGAGACCGCGGGGCCGAAATCGAACGCGCGCAGGCCCTCGACTTTGGGCAACCCGTCGTTTTCCAGGCGCACGCGATCGACGAAGAGCGTGACGGGCTTCCCGCGCGTGTGCGGGTGCATGAAGACGACGAGAAAGCGCAGGTCCTTCGCGTTCAGCGGGCGGCGCTCGTGCCAGTTGTTCGAGTTCGAGCAGAGCAGCCCGGTCAAGTTCAGGCGCAGCGTGGACCAGCCCGGCGGCGCGGAGAGCCCGTCTTCGTTGAAGCGCGAGCCGTAGTCCTTGCTCTGCGCGTCCCCGGCGCTCGCCCCCAGCGGGACGGGAAAATCCTGCGGGTTGAAGAGGTCCATCGTGAGCAGCGGGAAGCGTTCGAAGTGCTCGTGCAGCTTATCCATCGCCGCGCCGGCGTCGATGCGAAAGCCGGGGTACCCTTCGCCGCCGTGGACGAACTTGAGCGCGTGCGCGCCCTGCTTCGCGTGCTCCGCCACGATCGTGCTCTCCGGCGGCTTCTCGAAGGCCTTGTCCCCGGGCGCTTCGAAGTCCGCCAGCAGGACGCTCTGTTCGGCCGCGCGCGCGGCTCCGATCAGCGCCAGGACGCCCAGGACCGCCAGGAAGATTCGCATGCCGCACCTCGTTTGAACAGGGGTTCGCGAAGACCAACGCCTTCGCGACGTGAGAGGACGCGGGGCGGCGCGATCCTTCGCAAAAACAGGCTCGGACGGGCGTTGGCTGCGAGGGTTGCGGACGGAAGCGGCGGCTCAGCGGCGCGCGACCGCGGTCTCGTGGTGGGACGATTCGCTCAGCACTTCGCTGGGGTCGTACAGCAGCGTGCCTTCGGGGATGGGCGCCTTCTTGCCGTCCTTGCCCTGCATGTACACGTTCAGGCCCATGGGCGGCTCGGCGTTGAAGTATTCGACCCACACGCGGTGCAGGCCGGCCTTCAGGTCCAGGCGCTTGGAGGCCTCCTTCATCGGGTGGCGTCCGTCGTTGTCCACGGCCAGTTCGCCATCGATGTACAGGCGCGCGCCGTCGTCGGATTCGACAAAGAAGGTGTACGCGCCGTCCTCCGGAATCTTCACGTAGCCGCTGAAGAGCGCCGCGCACGCGCCGGCGAACGGCCAGCCGCGCAGCCCCTGGCCGGGCTGAAGCGGCTGCATGCCGCCGAAGGCGATGCCCGGCTCGATCCGCCGCACCGTGGCCACGTCCTTCACGTTCGGGTAGGTGGGCAACTGGTCGAAGTACTCGGCCCAGACGCCGGGCTTGAGCTGGTCTTCGCCCGGCATGGGACCCTTGGGCGGCGAACGCTTCGCGACCTTCAGCTTCTCGTCGGTGTCGAAGAAGATGCCCGCCAGCACCGCGTTGTGCGGGCCGGTGTTGGTGAAGCGGATGTCCAGCGAGCCGCGGAATTCCCAGGTGAGCCAGACGCCGCCGCCCATCTCTTCAACGTCCTGCGCGTGCAGCACCTTGTCGCCGTCGAGCACTTCGACCTTCTGCTTGCGGCCCAGGCGGTCGCCGTCGAGGCAGTACACCGAGACGCGGTAGGGCAGCGGACGCGCGGCCTTGACCGAGAGCAGCATGTCCGAGTTCGAGTACATGCAGGTCTGGTAGCGCTTCTTGGGATCGTTGGGGTCTTCCAGGCCGCGCGCGTCGTCGTTGACGGCCCAGACGTGCCCGTCGCCCGTGCAGGTGACTTCGGAAAGGTACGTCGGGAGCTGGACCTCGTGCTGCCCGCCGCCGTTGCGGTTGAAGATCACGTACCCGTCGCCGCCGAAGCGCTGCTTCCAGTTCCCCGCCAGCTTATCGTCGCGCCCGACGAACTTCGCCGCGTTGCCTTCCTCCGCGGCCGGCGCGCGCCCCGAGTTCGAGACCGGCACGGCCGAGCGCTCGCCCGGGGCGTCCAGGCCGGCCTTGGTCACGGCGGCGTTTTCAGGCGAAGCCGACGGCGCGCCGAACCAGAGCCAGCCCGCGGTCGCGCCCAGGCCGACGCAGGCGGCGGCCAGCAGGCCGACCAGGGCCAGATGAAGCAAATTGCGAGACATGGGTTCTCCTCCGGCGGCCATTATAAGGCCTGCCGCCCGAGAAGTCGCTGACGAAGCTGGGTGATTCATGCGGCGCAGAGGCGGCGGCGGCGAGAATCGCCGTGGCTGGCGCTGGGCGCCTGTCGCCTGTTTGGCTTTGGCCGCGGCACGCGCGGGCGCGGCCGGCGCGGGAACGCGCGGGCGCTGGAGCCGGTTTCTGCGGCCGGGCGCGGAGCGATGCGTTCGGCGGGCGCGGCGCGTTCGGACGGCGCGCGGCCGGTGGCACGGCGCTGGAACTGCGTTTTACCGGAGGCTGCGCGCCGGAGGTCCGCTTGACGGCGCGTACGCCTCGAGGTCTGCCGTGGGGCGGGCTCCCGGCCCGCCCGGGATGGTCGAACCTGCGCGCTCTGAAATGACCGGCCGGCATCGTCGCGTTCCTGTCTCCCGCGTTATTCGCGCGTTTCCCGTTCCGAGGGATCGTGGAAGAGCACGTCCTCCGGTACCACTTTGCGGTCGTCGTTCCTGGGTTTGTACTGCAGCACCAGGCCCATCGCGCCGCCCATGTTGAAGTAGGTGATCCAGACGCGGTGCAGCCCGGCGCTGAGGTCCAACTGCCCCCACAGTTCGGTCATGCCGTGCACGCCATCGTTGTCGATCACCGGTTCGCCGTCGATGTACAGCTTCGAGCCGTCGTCGGAATTCAGGAAGAAGGTGTACAGGTCGGCCTTCTCGATCTTGATGTACCCCGTAAAGACCGCCGCGCTCGCGTTGCTCATCGGCCAGCCCTTCAGGCCCTGCTCCGGCTGCTGCGGCGGCGGCATCGCGCCGAAATCGATCTTGGGTTCGGGGCGCGCGAGCAGCGGGCGGTCCTCCACCGTCGCGTAACCGTCCATCTCGTCGAAGTACTCGGCCCACAGGCCCGGCTTCAGGTCCGCGGACGAGGGCCTGGGGCCCGCCTTGGGCGGCGCGCGCAACGGCACCAGTGGCCCGTCGTCGTAGCCTTCGACTTCCACCACGTGAAAGTACGAATTGGCCGTGCTGGTCAGGCCCTTGATGCGCACGGCCTTGACCGGCTGCAGGTCGAAGCGGATGTCCTGCCAGCTCCGCGTGGGCTTGTCGGAAGTATCCTTGACCGCGCGCCATTCCTTGCCGTCGGGCGAGACGTACGCGATGTACGTGAACTGGCGGTCGTCCTTGTCCCAGAGCAGGAAGCGGATGCGCGAGAGTTCCACCGGCTTCGGCAGGGTGATCAGGCAGCCTTCCAGGCTCTTGTTGTTCATGTCGTACGAACAGTAGCCGCGGTGCCCGTCGAAGTCCGTGATGCCGTCGTTGATCGTCTCGGCCCGGTCGCAGCCGCTGGGCACCGCGCCCCGGGAGGCCACCAGGCAGTTGCCGCCCCGGCGGCGCTTCTTGTTCGCGGGCGCGCTGGCCGCGGGCGCGCCTTTGACCGGCGTCGCGGCCGGCTTTCCGGACGCGGACGCGGGGCCTTCCGGCGCGGCGGGCGCCGGACCCGAAGCGAGCTTGAGGCCCGCGGCCGTGGCGAAGAGGATGCAGAGAACGCCGAGGATCGCGGCGGCCATCTTCAGGCCGCGCGTATCGTCTGCGCCAGGTGCGCCTTTTCGGCCCACGCGCGTCACGTCGCCGTCCATGGGCCGCTCAAGTTCTTCGGGAAGGTCTTCCTGAGTCACGCTGGACGATTCCCCCACGTCGAAAGGCTACTTATCATGGTGCATAAGGCCAATCAAAGCCACTAATATTTTCCATCCTACAAAAAGAAGGGGCCTTTGGCAAAACATCATCTAAAGCGAGCGTCTTGGTTAGGGGACGTAACCAGAGCGGTCCGGGGTAAGTTACCGACAAAGCAGGAAAAAAGTGAATTCGGAAAAGCATCCCTTCGAATTCACACATGGCGCGTTTCCGAAGCTCCTCGAAATCGCTCAAACGTCGTGCGCTACCAATTCCTTGGCGATAGTTTGACCACATTTCCCGTTCTGCGGTTAAACTTGGGACGGTTTCGCTTCCTGGACGATACTCCCGGATACCGCCGTTAAAGGAGCCGACCTATGAAGGCCGTGGTTGCGTTGTTGTTCGTGGCTTCGCTGGGCGCCGCGTGCGCCGGGGCGCTCGACATCGGCGATCCCGCGCCGCAGCTTCAGGTCGCCGAGTTCGTCAAAGGCGAGAAGGCCGACCTGGCCGCGGGCAAGGACAAGCACGTCTACGTCGTCGAATTCTGGGCCACCTGGTGCCCGCCCTGCCGCGAGAGCATCCCGCATCTGAGCGTCGTCCAGAAGCGCTTCAAGGACCGCGGCCTGGTCGTCGTCGGCATCTCGGGCGAGGCGCCCGCGGACGTGAAGCCGTTCGTCGAACGCGCCGGCGCGAGCATGAACTACACCGTCGCCATCGACGACGCCAACAAGACGATGCAGAGCTACATGCTGCCGTTCAAGCAGTCGGGCATCCCGCACGCCTTCGTGATCGACAAGGGCGGCAGGATCGCCTGGCACGGCCACCCCGGCGGCAGCCTGGAATGGGCCGTCAAGATGGCGCTCGACGGCAAGCTCGACGCGGAGACTTCCCGCAACATGATGCAGGTCGAGGAACTGATTCCGCAGTACTTCAAGCTGGCGATGAGCGGCGAGGACGACCGCAAGGCCCGCATGCTGGGCAACAAGATCGTCGAGAACGCCGCCAGCAACCCCGACCTGCTCAGCGAATTCTCCCTGACCATCCTGCTCGAGAAGAACCTGGTCACGCGCGACACCAAGCTGGCGCTGCGCGCCTCCAAGGCCGCCTTCGAGGCCACCGCGGGCAAGGAACTGATGCCGCAGGTCGCCTACGCCCGCGCGCTCTTCGAAGCCGGCGAGACCGCCGAGGCGATCGCCCATCAGAAGGAATGCCTGAAGCTCTGCGTCACCGACGAACAGACCGCGATGGTCAGCCAGGACCTCAAGGAGTTCGAAGGCAAGGCGAAGTAACGTTCCTCGCGCACGGAATCGCGATGCTCCCATGCCCGGCCCCGCGGGTCCCATGCTGACCGTCCTGCAACTCAACAGCGCGCGGCTGTACGTCGGCGAGGCCGCCCATACGCTGAACCTGACCGAGGCCCTGCGCCGCGCCGGCCACGCCGTCCTGCTGGGCCTGCGCGAAGGCCACGCCACCCACGAGATCGCCGTCCGCCGCGGGCTCGACCCGCACGGCTTCGTGCTCAAGCACCGCTGGTGGCCCTCGCACGACCTGCCCGACATGAAGAAGCTCGCCCGCCTGGTGCGCGAGCACGGCGTGCAGGTGATCCACGCGCACCGCGGCAAGGACCACTGGCTGGCGGTCCTCGCCACGCGCATCCACCGCCTCAAGATTCCCGTCGTCCGCACGCGCCACGTCACGACGCCGCTGCGCAACAACCTCGCCAACCGCATGCTGGCCCGGCGCACCGCGCGCCTGATCGCGGTCTCCAGCGCCGTCGAAGCCGACGTGCGCGCCAAGCAGGTCTTCGCGCCTGAAAAAGTCGTCCGCATCCCCGGCGGCGTGGACCTGGACCGTTTCGCCCCCGGCGCCGACCGCGCCCAGGCCCGGGCGAAGCTGGAACTGCCCGCCGAGGCCCGCGTGGCCGTCTGCGTCGCGCGCTTCGAGTCCGTCAAGGCGCACCGCGTGCTGCTCGACGCCTGGAAGTCGGTCGCGCGCGGCCGTCCGGGCGCTATCCTGCTGCTGGTGGGCGACGGCTCGTTCCGCCCGGCGATCGAGGCGCAGGTTCAGGCCCTGGAACTCGGCGCGTCGGTGCGGCTGCTGGGCCGGCGCGATCCGGGCGAGATTCCCGGGATTCTGGCCGCCGCCGACGCCGGGACGCTCAGTTCGGTCGGCAGCGAAGGCTTCAGCCGCGCCGTCCTGGAATACATGGCCATGGGCCTGCCCGTGGCCGCGACGCGCGTCGGCGCCGTGCCCGACCTGGTGGAGGACGGCGTGAACGGGAAGCTGGCTCCCATCGAAGACCCCGCCGCGCTGGCCGCGATTCTGGGCGAAGTCCTGGACCTGCCGGCCGAACGCCGCGCCGCCTGGGGCAACGCCGGCCGCGCCCGCGCCGAACAGCACCACGGCTACGGCGGCTGGGCCGCCGCGCACGAACGCCTGTACCGAGAGGTCCTTTCCGAGCATGGCTGACACGACGATCTACGGCAGCGCGCGCATGCGCCCGCCTTCGGGCCCGGTGAAGTGGCATTCGCAGGAGCGCAACGGCTACCGCATCCGCTGTCTGGGCCCGTACCAGCGCTTCCGCGGGCTCGACATCCCCTGGGACGACGCGGACGCGCTCGCGACGGTAACGGAGTTCATCGCCAAGTCCAGCCGCAGCCGCAAGGTGGTCAAGCTCGCCGCGGGGCAGTTCGGCACGCCCATCGAACTCTACGTGAAGCGCTACAACTTCAAGACCTGGTACGGCCCGCTCCTGCGCGTCACGCGCAACAGCCGCGCGCGCGAGGAATTCGATCTCGGCTGGAAGGTGATGGAGGCCGGCATCCGCACGCCGCGCCCGGTCTGGCTGGCCGAGGACCTCGGCACCGTCTCGCGCTACAGCCTGCTCGCGACCGAGGCGATTCCCGAGTGCGAGAACGCGATGGAACGCTGGTGGCGCCTGGAGACCGAGGCCGAACGCTGCGAGATGCTGCTCGCCCTCGGCCGTTTCATCCTCATGTTCCACGACCGCGGCTTCTACCACGACGACTGCAAGGCCGGGCACTTCCTGATCCTGCCTCACGCGCCGTCTTCGGCCAGCGAGTTCTTCATCATCGACCTGCTGGGCTGTTCGATGACCCGCAGCGTCTCGCGCCTCAACCGCGCCAAGAACCTGTATCAGATCCTGCGCTCGTTCCTGCCCAAGAAGGACGACCACGGCTTTACCGACGCGCACAAGACCGTCTTCCTGCAGGCCTACGGCGGCTCGCTGGCCGAGGCCGCCAAGTGGTCGCGATGGGTGGACCGCGTCGGCAAGCTGAAGGGCCGCAAGCTCTGAGGCGCGTTCAGCGCGGCATGCGCAGCGCGATCTCCGCGTAAATCTTGCACGTCTCCACCATGCTGCGGATGCCGACCCATTCGAAGTCCGAGTGCGCGCCGGCTCCGCCGCACCCGTAGCCGACCGTGGGCACCTTGCCGTCGTTGGTCAGCCAGTGCATGTCGGTAAAGCCGCCGGTCATGCGCAGGCCGTTCTTCCGCCCGGTCACGGCCGTGTGCGCCGCGCGCGCCGCCTTCAAGATCGCGGCCTGGGGGTCGGTCCAGCCCGGCGCGACGTACAGCGGGTACGCGACCTCGACCTTCAGGTCCTTGTCCTTCCGCTGCGCGCGCGCGATCACGCGCATGATCTCGGCCTTGACCGCGGCCAGGTCGTCCTCGGGCAGCAGGCGCCGGTCGATCGAGAACGTGAAGCGGTCGGGGATGGTGTTGATCTTCCCGCCGCCGCCGCTGACCCCGCCGATCATCATCGTCGGTCGGCGCGCCATCTTGTTGGCCTGGAAGCGGCTGCGCCGCTTCGCGTAGACCGGTTCGAGCGTCTGGAGTTCGCGGATCAGGGCGCAGGCCTTCTCGAGCGCGTTGATGCCGGCCTTGGGGTTCGAGGCATGCGCCGCGCGCCCGATCACGGTCACGTTCAGCCAGAGCACGCCGCGGTGCGCGTAGCCGATCTGCTCGCCGCTGCCGCCTTCCAGCAGCACCGCCGCGTCGGGCTTGATCGCCTTGCTCTTCACCACCCACCCCAGCCCGGCGTAGCCGCCCGTTTCCTCGTCGGCGGTAAAGGAGAGTTCCAGGTTCCACGGCGGCGTCACCTTGCAGTCCATGAGCGCCTGCACGGCGAAGATCGAGGCCGCGTCGCAGGCCTTCATGTCCACCGTGCCGCGCCCGATCAGCTTGTCGCCGCGCACGTACGGCGCGAACGGGTCGGTCTTCCAGCCCGAGGTCGGCGGGACGACGTCGTAGTGCCCGGTGTAGTGCAGCGTCTTCTTCGCGCCCACGTCCCAGCGCGCGATCAGGTTGTAGCGCGGGTACTTGTCCAGGCCCGGGACGAGCTTCGCCTGGACCTTGGGCGGCACGCGCAGCAGGCGCGTCTTCATCCCCAGCGCGTGCAGCTTCTTCTCGAGAAACTTCGCGCAGGCCAGGTACTGGTTGCCGGGCGGGTTCACCGTCGCGATGCGGCAGAAGTCCTTGGTGAAGGCCACCAGGTCCGGCTTCAGCGCTTCGATGCGCTTCTGGACGCGAAGGCGGTCGGGGCCGGGGCGCGAAGCAGGCATGTTCGGTTCCTCTCAAAGCCAAGCAGGCGCGGCGGATAGACGCGAGGATTCCGCGCAACCGGGGCGTCTGGCAGGGGTCTAATACCTATCATTTACCGGAGGCCGTCCAATGCCGCTACGTCCACTTTGCCTGGCGCTGTTGCTGGCGCTGCCGTTCTTCGTCCGCAACGGATCGGCCGCCGAACCGGAGAAGGCCTCGTACGAGCTGCATGAGTGGGGCGTCTTTCCCATCGCGCGCAACGACGCGTGGGCGATGCGCGATCTGAAGGAAGAATGGGCCGGCTTCCCGGCGTTCTTCAACCGCATCTGGCCCGAACGCCGCCTGCCCTACCGCGGCGAAGTGGCCAAGCCCGTCGTCTTCTTTTACGCCGAGAAACCCTTGGACGTGAAGCTGACCGTGCGCTTCGCCGAGGGCCGGCCGCTGGTCTGGTGGCCCAACGCCTCCATGCCCTGCTGGCAGGGCGGCGAGCGGATCGAAGGGCGCCTCGACCGGATCGAGTTCGACCTGAGCCTGCTGGAAATGAAAGACGCGGGCAACCCGCAGCCGCCGGCGGTCCCCGACGGCCATTGGGTGCAGGACCTGCGGGAGGTCAAGGCCGCGCGCGTCATCACCCCAGGTGCCCACAGCCAGAAAGCCGGACAGACGTACGGCGTCGAAGACTTCCTCTACTACGACGGCATCATGAAGGCCCCCGCCGCGCCCACGGCTAGGCGCGACGGCGACGCCGTGATTCTCGAAACCTCGCTCGACCACGCGATGCGCGACGTCTTCGTCCTCGACCGGCACGAAGGCAAGGTGCGCGTGGCCCGGGCCTGGATCGACCAGATCGAACCCGGCGCGCGCTCGACCCGCGTCGAACTGGCCGAGGCCGGTCCGAAGGAACTCGAAGCCGCCCGCGCCGAGTTGACCAAGCGCACCCAGGCCGCCGGCCTGACCGCCGCCGAGGCGGCCTCGCTGGTCAAGGTCTGGCGGGAAGGCCTCTTCGAGGACGACGGGCTGACGGTCTTCTACCGCATCCCGCGGGAGACCTACGACGCGTGGCTGCCGCTCAACGCCACGCCGGCGCCGAAGGCCATCGTGCGCGTGGGCCTGGTGTTCCACAAGCACCTGGAACCGGAACTCGGCGCGCGCGTGGACGCGCTGATCAAGCAACTGGCGTCCGAGCAGTTCGAGGTCCGCGAGAAAGCCCAGGCGGCGCTGGCGAAGATCGGCGGCGCGGCCTTTCCGGCGCTGGAGGCCGGCGCGCTCAGCGAGGACGCGGATACGGCCGGCGCCTGCCGAAACCTGCTGCGGGCGATGGACGCCCTGCCCGCGATGGACCCGATGAAGAAGGCCTCCGGACGGTGACAAGGAGCACGATGCGTATGCGATGCGCGCTGATGTGGGTGCTGGTGCTGGCCGTCTTCGCCGCGGCCGCGCGGGCCGCGGAGCCCGCGCCCGCGGCTCCCGCGTACGACCTTCACGAATGGGGCGTCTTTACCGTGCCGCGCAACGAGGCCTGGGCGCAGCGCGACATGAAGCAGGAATGGGCCGGCTTTCCCGAGTTCTTCAACCGCGCCTGGCCGTCCGCGAAGCTGCCCTACCGCGGGCCCGTGCGCAAGCCCGTGATCTACCTCCACGCGAAAGAAAAGGTGAACGTCGCGCTGACCGTGCGCTTCGCCGAAGGCCGCCCGCTCGTCTGGTGGCCGCCCGCGCAGGACAACCTCAACGAGCCCGACCGGCTGCACTTCAGCTTCGCGCTCGTCGCGCCGGACCATCCCGGCCAGGCCGTGGCGCCCAAGGAGGTGCCGCAGGGACACTGGATGGAGACGCTGCGCGCGGCCAAGAGCAGCATGGTCTACACCAACAACGGCTGGAGCCGCATGGGCACCGACTTCGTCAGCGAACACTTCCTCTACTACGACGGCCTGATGAAGGCGCCGCCCACGCCCAAGCTCCGCCGCGACGGCGAGGCGCTCACGATCAAGCACGAACCCGGCTTCTATTACGAAGACCTGATGGTGATCGAACGCAACGGCAAGGGCGTGCGCTGCTGCCCGTGGACGCGCTGGGCAGGCGGCGAACCCGGGGAACTTTCCGTGCAGGTGGCGCTCGCCCCCGCCACCGACGAGGACCTGGCACGGCTGCGCAAGGAACTCGTCGAACGCCTTTCCAAGGCGGGCCTGAACGCCGACGAAGCCGGGGCGCTCGTCGCCGTCTGGCACGACGCGCTCTTTAAGGCCGACGGCCTGACGATCTTCTACCGCGTCCCGCAAACCACCTACGACGCATGGCTGCCGCTGGAAGCCAAGCCCGCGCCGGCCAAGACCGTGCGCGTGGGACTGGTCGTGCACGAACACATGGAACCGGAACTCGACGCGCGCGTGGCCGCCCTGGTCAAGGACCTGGCCGCGGAGGCCTTCGAGGTCCGCGACAAGGCGCAGCGCGAACTGACGGCCCTCGGCGGAGCCGCCTTCCCCGCGCTGGAAAAGGCCGCGGCCGGCGAGGACCCGGAAGCCGCCAAGGCCAGCCGCACGATCCTGGAGGCGCTGGACGCGAAGCCGGCGTTGGATGCGAAGGTGAAACAGGAAGGCGCGCGCACGCGCTAGGCGCTACGCGGCGTCGTGGCCGTTCTCGAGGACGTTCCAGTAGGTGTCGATCTGGTCGAGCACGATGCCGGTGCCGCGCGCGACGGCGGTGAGCGGGTCGTCGGCCTTGCGCACCGGCAGGCCGGTCTCGCGCGCGATCAGGCGGTCGACGCCGCGCAGCAGCGCGCCGCCGCCGGCGAGCGTGACGCCGGATTCGACCAGGTCCGCGGCCAGTTCGGGCGGGGTGCGTTCGAGCGTCGTGACGATCGCGCGGACGATCTTCTCGAGCGGAATCTTCAGGGCCTCGCGCACTTCCTCGCTGCGCACGTTCACCGTGCGGGGCAGGTGCGCGATGGTGTCGCTGCCGCGCACTTCCTTGGCCAGTTCCTCTTCCAGCGGGTACGCGCTGCCGATCTCGATCTTGATGCGTTCCGCGGTCTGTTCGCCGATCTGGAGGTTGTAGACCTCCTTCATGTACTTGGAGATCGCGTCGTTCATCTCGTCGCCGGCGCAGCGCAGGCTGGTGCTGGAGACGATGCCGCGCAGCGAGATCACCGCCACTTCGCAGGTGCCGCCGCCGATGTCCACCATCATCGAACCGCGCGGTTCGTTGACCGGCAGGCCGACGCCGATGGCCGCGGCCATCGGTTCCTTGATCAGGCGTACGTCGCGGGCGCCGGCGCGTTCGGCCGATTCGCGCACCGCGCGCTTTTCGACCACCGTGATGCCGCTCGGCACCGCCACGATCACGCGCGGGCGGATAAAGTGCGTCCGGCCGTGCGCCTTGCGGATGAAGTACCCGAGCATCTGCTCGGTGATCTCGAAGTCCGCGATCACGCCGTTCTTCATCGGGCGCACCGCCTGGATCGTGCCCGGCGTCTTGCCCAGCATCTGGCGGGCGCGTTCGCCGACGGCGTTGCCGTCCACGACGCGGTTGGTGCCCTGGTAGACCGCCACGACGGACGGTTCGGACAGAATGATGCCTTCGCCGCGCGCGCAGACGAGGGTGTTGGCGGTCCCGAGGTCGATGCCCAGGTCTTTGGTCAGGAACATGCTTAGCAGTGGATCCAGGATCATGGGCCCCTCGAATGAGAAGCCCTGAACCGCCTGCCCCCAGCAGGCGCTCCCGGGAAGTATCGGCAAAGCAGCCGCGCATCCGCTGCTAAATCGCGCGCAGACATAAACTTCCTTCCTGCGGCCCCGCCTGGACTTTCGTTGAGGTTTTTCCCGAGTTCGTCGCAGGGCCCTGGCAGGCCCCCCCAACCGCTGGACGAACGGGGAAAACGAATCCACCGCTGACGGCTATCTTACACGGCTTTCAGGATTTGCGAGCACTGGGGCATAAAAAACGGCGCCCGAAGGCGCCGTGGAAAGGCTGGGTACCGGAGGGAACCTACTGGCCGGCGGGGGCCGCCGCAGGAGCGGCTTCCGGGGCCGGAGCCTCGGTCTTCTTCTTGTCCGGATCGTCCGGCGTGTTGAGCGGGAACTCGTAGGAGTCCTTCAGCTTCTTGAGTTCCTCTTCGCCGATACCTTCGGTATTGTCGTGGCCGGGGGTCACCTCGATGCGCTTGGTCTTCATGTAGGTCGGCAGCGGAGCGTACTTGGGCGGCTTCTCTTCGCCGGTGATGCGCTTGAAGTCCTCGAGGTCGGTGTCCGAAACGACCGCGTCTTCCTTGTACAGTTCCGGCTTGTCGTTGCTCTTGGTGATGTGTTCGGCGCAGGCGCGGCCCTGCGTGCCCGCGAACCAGTTCGTCTGGAGATCGTCGTTGACCAGCCACACCGAGACGCCCAGCAGCAGGAAGCTGAGGATCAGCATCATGGCGTAGACGTCGAAGGGCAGCTTCTCGACCAGCTTTTCGTCGGCGACAGGCATCGGTCTCTTCCTCGCTCAGTTCCCAAACGGGGCCCGTTCGCTTACTGCTTGGCGCTCGACACGCGCGACTTCACTTCGTCGTGAATCTCGACTTCGCCCTTCTTCAGGAGCAGGCGCGCCGAACTCATGTCGGGATAGACGCGCTCGACCTGCGCCTTGGCGATGTACTGGTCGCCGCGGCTGATGGTGAAGCGGTAGCCGGGCTTGACGCCCTGGGCCGAACCGACCGAGATCATGACCAGGTTCAGCTCGGGCTTGACGCTCAGGACCATCGCGTCGGGGATGTACGGCTGGGTCGCTTCCGGATCTTCCTGGAGGTATTCCCACACCGGCACGTTCTTGGCCAGCAGGGTCTCGATGCGGCGGGTCTGGATCGCCAGGTCGTCTTCGATCGCGCGCTTGTCGCGGTAGACGGCGGCCAGGGTCTGCTTGGTGCTGTTCAGGTCGTTCTCCATCTCGGCCTTTTCGTTGCGGGCCTTGACTTCGTTGTCGCGGGCGACCTGGACCATCTGCTGCTGCTTCAGGAGCACGCCCTTGACCTTGGCCAGTTCGTCAGCGCGGCGGCCGTTCTCGCGGACCAGTTCTTCGTTGAGCGCCTGCCACATGCTGACCTTGGCTTCGGCTTCGCCGACGCGGCTCTGCAGCGCCAGGATGCTGTCGTTGGCTTCCTGCACCTTGCCGTAGAGTTCGCGGATGCGCTGCTTGTGCTGCTTGATCCACTCTTCCTTGCGCACGGTGTCGTCGGAGAGATCGACGATGCGTTTCTGGATGTCGGCCTTGGCGAGGATATTGACCTTCCGCTCCTCTTCATACATCTTCTGCCATTTGGTCTTCGCGGTCCAGATCTGAAGCGCGAAGATCAAGAACGCAACCGAGAGGATCAGGTTGAGGACCACGAATACGCGGGCAACGATGCTCACGGGTTCCTTCCTCCGCTAATCAAACCATTCGCCGCTGGCACGATTCCGTTGTCCGAACGTTGCGCAGGCGCTGCAAAAATAACAACAGCCGTCGGCGCGCGGGCCAGAACTACGGATCACAATCGACTTGTTGAGCAGGCCAAGACTATGTCCTTATCATTAAGTGTCAAGGATTTTTCTCGCTACAAGTACATGATTCGCTTTAAGTAGCCGTCACGAGTCAGACCCATGTGAGTGCCGGATTACAGGCCCGGCGCGCCCTTCCGCACCGCCGCTGCAGACCCGAACATAAAGCGACCATTCGGTATGGGTTCGTGTAATTACGTAACCATTTACCAATCCTTAAATTGACGCACCTTTACCCGCCAGTACCTTGACCGCACATGGGTCTTGACCACGGCAACCACGGCAGTTCGCCCGCCTTCCTCGCCGTCTGCTCGGCCCTTTGCGCCGGTCTCGGGCTGGGCGGGTACGCCGCCGAGACCACGGGGCACGCCGCGCTTTCGCAGGCCCTCTTTGCCGGCGCGTACCTCGCGGGCGCCTGGGGCCCGGCGCAGGAAGTCTTCCACGCGCTCGCGCGCAGGCAGCTCGACGTCAATCTGCTGATGCTGCTCGCCGCCGCCGGCGCGGCCGGGATCGGCCGCATGGGCGAAGGCGCCGCGCTGCTCTTTCTTTTTTCGCTCTCGGAAACGCTCGAAAAATACACGCTCGAACGCACCGCGCGCTCCATCGAGGCGCTCGTGGAACTCCGCCCCGACGCGGCCACCGTCGTCCGCGACGGCCGGGAAATCCGCCTGCGCCTGGAAGAGATTCGCCCCGGCGACCTGGTGCGCGTCGTCCCCGCCGAACGCCTGGGCGTGGACGGCACGGTCGTGGAAGGCGCGAGTTCGCTGGACGAATCGACGCTGACGGGCGAGGCGATGCCCGTCGAGAAATCCGCGGGCGACGAGGTCTTCGCCGGGACCCTGAACCACCGCGGCACGCTGCTCCTGCGCGTCACCCGCACGAGCAACGACACGATGCTGGCGAAGATCGTGCGCATGGTCGGCCAGGCCCAGGCCGAAAAGACCAGCACCGAACGCCACGTGGAACGCTGGCAGGCGCCCTACGTCGTCGCGGTGCTGGCCGGTTCGGCGCTGGGCACGGCGGTCCCGTACTTTTTCATGGAACACGGTTTTCAGGAGGCCTTCTACCACGGGATGACGTTCCTCGTCGCCGCCTCCCCCTGCGCGGTGGTGATCAGCGCGCCCTCGGCGATCCTCGCGGGCATCACCCGCGCGGCCAGGAACGGCGTCCTCTTCAAGGGCGGCGCCCATCTCGAAACGCTCGCCCGCGTCCGCGCCCTGGCCATGGACAAGACCGGCACGGTGACGCGCGGCGAACCCGAGGTCGTCGAAATCTACGAGGCCTCCGGCAGGCCGGAGGCGCTCACCCGGCTGCTGGCGCTGGCCGCCTCAGCCGAACAGCGCAGCGAGCACGCCCTGGGGCACGCCGTGGTGGCCGAGGCGCGCCGCCGCGGCCTGGTCCTGACCGAACCGGCCACCTTCGAAAGCCAAGTCGGCCGGGGCGTCCACGCGACCGTGGACGGCGCGTGGATCGGCGTCGGCCGCGAGGCGCTTTTCGAGGCCCAGTCCCGCGAACTGCCCGAGGACGTGCGCGCGAAGGCGCGGGCGTTCCGGGCGCGCGGGATGACGGCGCTGGTGGCGGGCGCCGACGGCGGCCTCGCCGGGGTCCTCGGCATCGCCGACCGCGTCCGCGACGAAGCGCCCGAGGTTCTGGCGCGCCTGCGCGCGCTCGGGATCCGGCACGCCGCGATCCTGACCGGCGACCACGCGGTGGTGGGCGAGGCCGTCGCGAAGCAGGTGGGCGCCGACGAGAGCCGCTGCGAACTCCGCCCGGGCGGCAAGGTGGAGGAACTGAAGCGCCTGCGCGCGGCCCACGGGCCGGTGGCCTTCGTCGGGGACGGGGTGAACGACGCGCCCGCGCTGGCCACGGCCGAGATCGGCATCGCGATGGGCGGGCGCGGCACCGACGTGGCCCTGGAAAGCGCCGACGTGGTGCTGATGCGCGACGACCTGCGCTGGCTGGCCTTCGCGGTCTGGCTGGCGCAGCGTTCGCGCGCGACGGTGCGGCGCGGGCTGGCGATCGCCTTCTCGGTCATCGCGCTGCTGGTCGCGGGCACGGTGCTGAACATCCTGAACGTGACCGACCGCTTCCCGCCGCTCTGGGTGGCCGTGCTCTGCCACGAAGGCAGCACGGTGCTGACGATCTTCAGCGGGTTGTATCTGCTGATCGAGCCGGAACCGGCTAGCGCGCGGGCCGGACGCGCAGGTTCTGGATGACGCTCTTCCCGGACTTCGACGCATAGATCGTCAGGGTCAGCGGCGAGCCGCCGGGGTTCAGGTTCCCGCCGGCTTGCATGACCTTGCGCCCGTCGAAGTAGACGTCCCATGCCTTGGCGGTAAAGACCACGCGGTATTCGTGCGGGTTGTTGTCGAAGGGGACCTGCGCCGCCTCCCCCGAGAATTCGACCTTGTTCCCATCGGCGGTGACGCCCAGCGCGATGCCGTTCTTGTCGCACTGCATGTGCCAGCCGCCGTTCTTGTTCTCGAAGGAGAAGTGGAAGCGCGCGTTCACCGTGGCGGTAAAGCAGAGATCGAAGGCGCCGGGCAGGCGGATGTTGCGGCGGATGATCGCGTTGCCCTGGTCCTGCGTGCCCTGCCCTTCCAGCAGGCCGTCCTTGAGCGTCCAGGAGGGGAACCGGATCGTCCAGTCGTCGGCGTTCTTCTCGCGCAGCAGCGCCACGTAGCCCTGCGCGTCGATGTCGCCCAGCATCGCCAGGGCGATTTCCGCGGGCGTGTCGTTGATCGTGGAAAGCGACGGGAGTTCCGCGAGCGTCTTGCCGTACTCGGGCTTCGGGTCGATGCGGATCTCGCGCAGCGGGAGCGTCTTGAGCGGCGCGAGGTCGCGGACGGCGGTGCGTTCCATCAGCAGGCAGATCAGCGGCATCCCGCCGATGGGCGAGAGGTCCTTGACCGGGCAGCCGTCGATCCGCAGGCGGCTCAGGCGCATGCCCTTGAGCGGCGCCAGGTCGCCGACGCGCGAGTAGCTGATCTGGAGGACGGCCAGGGGCATGCCCTCCAGGGGCGAGATGTCCGCGAGCGGGTTGCCGTCGAGGTACAGCGCGGAGAGCTTCATGCCTTTCAGCGGCGCGAGGTCGGCGACGCGGGCGTGGTCGCACTGGAACGAGGTAAGGGGCAGGTCCTTGACGGGCGTCAGGTCCGCGATCTGGCTCTTGCTGGGGAATTCGGTGGCGATCTGGAGCTTGGTCAGCGTGCGCAGCGCGCGCAGGGGCGAGATGTCGGCGACCTTGGCGCCTTCCATGCGCAGTTCGGTCACCTTGCCGCCGAAGATCACGGGCTCGCACGCGCCCGGGAAGCCGGGGTTCAGTTCCTTGAGCTTGGCCATCACGCGGTTGACCTGTTCCTGCGGGGCCAGCGCGGCGACTTCGCGCATGAAGGCGTCCATGGGCACCGTCGAGGCCACCGCCGCGGCGCCGGTCAGTTCGTGCAGCGCCAGGTCGCGGAAGCCCGCCGTCTGCCCGGCATACACGTACAGGTGCAGGCCGCGCGAACGCCCCGGCGTGAAGTGCCCGTCGCTGTACGAGAGCCGCAGCAGCGCGTCCACGAAGACGTCGATCTGCCCGCCGCGCACGGAGACGCGCACGTCCTTCTGGCGCTCGGAGGGCTGCATCGCGTACTCGGCGAGGGTGCGGTTCTTCTTCCCGTCGTAGCGCAGGAGCTGCAACACGCCGTCGGCCTTCTGGAGCAGCAGGTCGCACTCCTCGGCCCCGTCGGCCCAGTCGATGTGGTACATCCCTTGGCGCGTCGGGCGGAAGGAGAACTCGAAATCGGTGCTGATGCGCTCGGCGTAGCTTGCCATGGCGAGCGCCTCGCCCTGGCCCTGGCCGACCAGGTCGCCGCCTTCGATCCGCCAGGACGGCCGTTCGACGCGCCAGCCCGTCAGGTCGCGCCCGTTGAAGACGCGCGTCCAGCCCGGCGGCAGCGCGTCGGCCTTGGGCGCCTCCGGCGTGCCCGGCGTCTCGGTCTTCGAACCCGGATTCTTGTACCAGGGCGAGCCCTCGGGGTCCGGCTCGGTCTTGCTCTCGGACGTCTTGGCGGGCGCCGTCTTGGATTCCTGCGTCAGGTCCCTGGGCGGCGGCTTGCCGCCCAGCAGCAGCCAGCCCAGCGCGGCGACGGTCAGCAGCGCGAAGACGCCGGCCACCGCGTACATCGCGTTGGAGGACTCGCCGCGCCGTTCCTTCGCGCGCCGTTCGCCCCCGTGGCGCGATGCCGCCGGCATCATGCGGCTGGACTGCCCGCGCTCGGGAATCGCCAGTTTCTTCGAGGTGGCCAGCTTGGGCGCGCGGTTGCTCGACTGGAAGTTCGATTTGGCCTGCGGCAGCGCCCCGCGCGCGGGCGCTTCGCCGTGGGCCAGCGCGTTCAGGTCCTCGGCGGCCTCGTCCATCGTCGTGTAGCGGTCCTCGCGGCTGCGCGCGACCATGCGCCCGATCGCCGCGCAGAACTCGTCGCTCAGTTCCGGCCGCACCGCCTGCGGGTGGGGCATCTTCTCGTTGAGGTGCTTGACCATCAGCATCGCGGCGTTGGCGGCCTCGAAGGGCGTGCGCCCCGTGGCGGCGTGGTAGAGCGTGCAGCCCAGCGAATAGATGTCGGCGCGCCCGTCGATGTCGCGTTCGCCGCAGGCCTGTTCGGGCGCGATGTAGTGCGGCGTGCCCACCGTCGCGCCGCTCTTGGTCAGGCTGCCGTCTTCCTTTTCCTGGAGCTTGGCCAGGCCCAGGTCGGTCAGCTTGGCGGTGCCGGCGGCGTCGATGAGGATGTTGTCGGGCTTCACGTCGCGGTGGACGATCCCGGCTTCGTGCGCATGGGCGAGCGCCGAGGCCATCGCGGCGCCGATGCGCACGACCTCGTCCTCCGGCAGCGCGCCCTTGCGCACGATCTTCGCCTTCAGGCTCTCGCCTTCGATGAACTCCATGGCGAAGTAGTAATAGCGGTCGGCAAAGCCCACCGCGGTCGCGGCGACGATGTTGGGGTGGTTCAGCTTGCCCGTCGCGCGCGCCTCCTGCTGGAAGCGCTGGACGTATTCCTGGTCGCGGGCGTATTTGGGTGCGAGGATTTTTACGGCAACAATGCGCTGCAGCGAGATCTGGCGCGCCTGGTACACCGCGCCCATCCCGCCTTCCCCTAACTTCGCGATCAATTCAAAATCGCCCACCCGCGGATAGGTTGTTGCCCCTGACATCTCTCCCCCAACCTATTCATTTCAAATGGTGCATCTCGTGCGATTCAAGTGTTTCGTTTTAACCTGCACTTAGTGCAAGTCAACCCATTCCATAGGGACTTGGCGCGGCGTTGAATCGCTATCGACTTCGCAGCGTTACCTTAAGGCTGCCAAGAGGATACCGGTGCTCGGCGGTCCCGTTCTTCAGGGCCATCGGGAGGGCCTGATTCGGCCGGCGCGGGTCTTCGTCCAGCATGGCGATCGCTAGCTTATATTCACCAGACGGCACGCTTTTCGGCAACGTGACTTTCAGGCTAACCGGAATCTCCTGCCCGGGCATCCACAGCCGCGTGGACGGCATCGGCTTGGCGCTGGCCGCGCCGCGCACCTGCCCCGACGCGTCGAGCAGCGCGACTTCGAAGTTCCGGTCCGCGTAGATCTTCGAGACCCCGCGGTTGACCAGGGTCAGATTCAGTTCCAGCGTGCCGCCGGGCGCGGCGGTGTCGTAGTACGAGGCCTTCGCGACCGCGATGCGGTAGCCCATCTTCAGCGCGGTGCGTTCGAGAATCTTGACCTTCGCGGCGTCGCCTTCGAAGCGCAGCGCGTCCTTGTCGGCGTCGGCGTAGCAGAACGAGATCGGCCCGAAGTCGAGCGCGCGCTTCATGATCTCGTCGGTCTTCCAGCCGTCCTTTTCCCACTCCATCGTGGAATACGAGCCTTCCCACTGGAACGGGACGTTCTCCCACAGCTTGTGCGTGCCGTTCTTGCGGACGCTCCAGGTGTCGGCGTCGTCCACGGAGGGCCAGCAGAGCCCGTCGCTGCGCAGGCCGATGTTGTTCTGCTGCATGTACTCGATCAGCTTCGCCTTGTCCTTGCAGTGCCCGTAGCCGCCGCAGGCCAGGTACAGGCGCACGTGCGGGAAAGCCTCGCGGTACATCTTCATCAGTTCCCAGACGAGCTTGTCCTTGGCCTCCTCGGTGTAGCCGACCTTGTCGAAGACGGGTTTGTCGCCCCAGCGGTCGTCGGGATAGACGAGCCATTCGCCGCCGGTGTTCCCCACCCCGCCGATGTCGATGTAGGCCAGGTACGGATTCTCGCCGATCTCCTGGGCCACCCCCTGCACGAACTTCTTGTGGAACTCGAGGAACTTCGGGTCCCAGTACGCGGGGATGGTCTTGCCTTCGCTCGTCACGGTCGGGACGCCGGTCGGCAGGTCTTCGGCCGTGTTGCAGTACATGCGGAAGGCGACGTAGCGCTTCTTGTCCATCCAGCCTTTGAAGTGCCCGGTCTTCTGCTTTCCGTCCAGGCCCCAGTCCTTCCAGGTAAAGCGGGCGTAGAGGATGTTCGCGCGCATCAGGTAGTTGTCCTGCGGCGCCGACCACATGCGCGTCTGCAGGCCCGCGTCGGGCAGGCGCAGCGGGGTGGTGGCGTCCTCTTCGGGCGTGACCGTGACCATCTTGCCGCCCGCGGCGGGGCCGGGGGCCGCTTCGTTCGAGCCGCTCGAGGCAGGCGCCGCGGCCGGCGCGTCCTTGATGCGCGCGGCGGCGGCCTTGACCCGGTCGCCCAGGCTCGGATCGGCTTCGGTGACTTTGGCGAGAAGATCGAGCGCCTGATCGCTCTGACCGAGGGCCATCGCGAGTTCCGCGGCGGTGAGCAGCCGCTTGCCGTGGCCCGCGCCGAAGGTCTTCGCGACGGTGACCAGGTCGTCGGGGGCGAGCTTGGCCCATTCGAGCCCGAAGGCGTTGCCCGCGACGAGCACGGCAAAACCTTTCTCGTCGGCCGACTTCAGCGGATACTCGGCCTTCTTCCCGAAGACCTCCGCCCAGACCTTCGGCTTCTCGCCGGCCTTGAGCGCCTCCGCCATCTGCGCGGCCAACTGCTTGATCGCGTCGTCCTTGCCCGGCGCGTCGGAACCGCGCGCGGCCGCCGCGGAGAGCAGCGCCGCGCCGAGCGCCAGCGTCAGGCCCGTCAACCTCGTCGGCATCCCGTTCCACCCCTTTCCGAGTCCACAAGGGTAAACGTTAAAACCGGGGCGGCACCACAGGATTTCGAGCGGCTTTTGAATCGGTGGGGATTCACTTCACGGCAATCGTGCGCGCCGTGAGTGAAAAGTGAATCTTCCGGCCTTCGATTTCGACGACAATTTCGGAGCCGGTATTCTTGGCGGTGGCCTTGGGCGCGGGCATCTCCTTGGGGCCGACGGTCAGGACGTTCAGGAGCACCGTATTGGCCGATAGGTCCGCGCCTTCGATCTCCAACTGCCCCTTGCCCGCGTCTTCGCTCATTGGTTTGCCCGGCGAGTACGACTTGCCGTTGAGCGTGAAGCCGGGCAGCTTCGCGATCTTGGCGTTCTCGGGCAGCAGCGTGTCGCAGGTGAGCCGGCTCGGGCCGTTCTCGATCGCCGCGCGGTTCTTTTCGACCGACGGGTCGGCGGCGTAGTGCAGCAGAAAGCGCACGCGCATCGGCTTGGCCGTCTGCACCGCGTCGCAGACGATCAGGTGCTTCCCGGCCAGGAAGACGAGCATGCGCGTGCACTGCTTCACCTTCGCCGTGTCGTAGGCGCTCGCGTATTCGGCCACCAGCGCGGTGAAATCCTTGCCCGTGCGGAAGTCGAGGATGTCGCCCATCTCGCAGGACTTGTGGTTGAGGTACGTCTCGAGCGAGTCGGCGCCCTGAAAGTTCACGACGCGCTGGCAGCCGGTCTCGCCCGCGTCGGCCGGATCGTTGATGAGCAGCGTATTGCTGGCCACGCTCTGGCGGCAGTATTCCAGGCGCCACGGGCTGTCGAAGCCGCCCACGTACGCGCCGCTGTCCACGGCCAGCGGCTTCTCGCGGAAGATCTCGAAGTGCCCCTGGTCGTAGTGCCCGTGGTTCTCGAAGTAATCGCCGCACTTGAAGAAGACGTACGCGTCCTTGGGCCCCCAGCCCTGCCGCAACACCGCGAAGCCCAGCGCGCGCGGGCCCCAGACCGCCGACGTGGGCAGGGACTCGGGGCCCTTGGCCGCCTGCGCGGGATCGAAGAAGAGAAACGGGTAGATGTTCCAGTGGTCCTCGACCGTGCGCAGCCCGTGGCGCTTATGCAGCGTCTGGGCGAGCCACGCGGCGAGCGGGTCGCGGGTGCCGGCGGCGAGCATCTGCGCCAGGCCGCCGCTGAACTTTTCGTCGTCGCTGTTGTAGCAGTCGCCGAAGGTCGGGTACGTGCCGTCCGGACGCTGCACGGTGACCAGGAAGCGCAGTTGCGCGCCGATCCAGTCGTCCTGCTCGTTCTTGATAACCTTCCACAAATCCTCGCCCGTGCCGCTCTGCCAGGCATGCAGGAAGGCGCAGGTGCTGCGGAACATGTATTTGCGCCCGTAGCCGAAGCCGTTCTGCCACGCGCCGGCCTGATGCCAGCGTGCGGGAAAGAGTTTCTCGCGCCAATACTTGTAGCCAAACTGGACGAACTCGTCGGCCTTCGGGTGGTGTCCGTTCAGCGCCAGCCCGGCGAAGACGATGCCGTTGGCCCACGCGTACATGCGCGTGTGAAAGATGTGCGGCCCGCCGCTGGTGAGCCGCTTGACCAGGTCTTCGGCGACGCCCGCGATCGTGTCGGCGGCCTTCTTCTTCGCTTCGTCGGTAAAGCCCGGGTACGCCGCGTACAGCCAGTCGAAGGCCATGCAGTACTGTTCGAGCGTGTCGCCGTCGTCGGTGTCGCCGGCCTGCGAGGGCTTGGACTGGATCGCGGCGACGGCCTTGTCGGCGGCGGCCTTGTCGCCGGTGAGCAGGAACTTCATCGCCAGGTTGTCGGGGTCGCCGGTAAAGCGCGGAATCCAGCCCTTCCACGGATCCTTGGCCGCGCGGGCGCGCAGCGCATCCAGCGTCAGGCCGTTCTCGCCCCAGGGCTTTTCGCGCAGGTAGATGCGCGGGTGCGAGGCGAAGACCTTCGGGACCGCGACCTGGATGTTCTTCCACCAGCCGGGTTCGAGCTTGACCGGCGGGAGCGCGCTGGCCGAGGCGCTTTCCTTGGGTTCGTTGGCGGGTTTGGCGGCGGCGGCGGGTTGCGGCACGGCGGGCGGCGGCGGCGCGGACGGCAGCTTGTTGGCCAGCGCCGCGATGCGTTCGGCCAGTTTCGGGTCGGCCTCGCGCGCCTTGGCCAGCAGGTCGGACGCCTGTTCCCCCAGGCCCAGCGCGATGGCGACTTCGCCCGCGGTCAGCAGGCGTTCGCCGTGCTGCCCCGCCGAACCGCGCGCAACCGAGACGATGTCTTCGGGGCGCATCTTGGCCCAGGCGAGCGGGAAGGCGTTGCCCTGCACCAGCACCGTCACGAACTTCTCGTCCGCCCCGCCCAGCGGCACTTCGCTCTTGCGGCCCAGCACGTCCACCCAGGCCTTGGGTTTTTCGCCGGCTTTTACCGCCTCGGCCACCTGCGCGGCCAGGCGCCGCAGCAGATCCGCGGGCACGCCGGCGTCGGCCGCGCGCGCGTGCGCGGCGCAGGCCAGCAGCACGAAAACAGGGATCAGGCGCGCCCGGACCATGGCCGTGGACCTCACGGAACTATTCTTCCTGCGGCACGACGCCGGTGGCGAAGGCCTTGCCGTTGTACGAACCGCCCGGCGTGCCGTCGGCGTTCATCACCAGTTCGCCGGCCCCGGGGATGGTGAACTTGAGCGTGTTGCCGTCGGCCTTCACCGTCGCCGCGGGCGGTTCGGCCGTCTCGTACGCGCGCAGCACGACCACGAAGAGGTCGTCGGCGCGCGCCGCGCCCGGGCGCACTTCGGCGCGCCAGGCGGGGCCGTCGTCGCTGCCGTTTCCGCCCGGAGGCTGCGGGACCTTGGTGCCGAAGACGTCCACGGCCTTGTCCTGGCCGCCCAGCAGCTTCACCTGCGCGTCGGCGGGCAGGAGCACGTCCGCGCGCAGCCGGGCCTTGCCGTTGTCGGTGCGGAAGACCTTCTCTTCGGCCTTGGCGTTGCCCGCGAGGTAGCACTGCCAGATCTTCGGGAAGGCCGGGTTCGTGGAGGCGACGCGGTCCACGATCACCACCGTGTCGGGGCGCAGGTAGACGAGCTGCCGCCGCACGGCGGTGACCTTGGTCTTGGCGTACGCGTCGGTCAGATCGGAACAAATGTAAGTGTAGGAGCGCCGTGCGTCGTAGGCGACGATCTTCGCGCCGGACATGCGCCCTTCGGTGCCGTCGTAGCCGAGCTGCCCGCCGTCGTTGAGCACGTTCTCGTGGCGCGCGCGCATCTTTTCGGCCGGGTCGTAGATCAGCAGCGAGTTGTGCGCGACCGTGCGGATGTAGGCGTCGAGCGCCCAGCCCTTGCCGGTGCCGCGGTAGTCGCCCGCGTTGGTGGCCAGTTCGCCGTGCTTCCAGATGGTGAAGTGCCCCGCGTCGGAGTGCGTGTGCGAAGAGAGCAGCGGGCCGGCGACGTAGCCGACGTGGGTCGCGTTCTCGGTCCAGTCGCTGCGCATCAGCACCGTCCCGCGGCCCACGGCCAGGTGCGAGAGCTTGAAGGTGTCGAGCGGCTTGCGCGGCTGCGCGCGGTCGCGCCACATCACGTCGATCCAGTTCATGGAGTTGTACTGGCACTTGTTGCAGCCCTTGGCTTCGGCGTATTCCTGCGCGTAGGCGGCCAGGTCGGTGCCCTTCAGCATCTCCTGGAGTTCCAGGCGCTGCTGGAGCGCGTCGTCCCAGTTGCGGCGGCGGTGCATGTCGCCGTTGATCCACAGGCGGTGCCCGCCGTCGGGGGTCAGCGTGGGCATGTCGAGGAACATCATGTAGGCCAGGCGCCCCACGAAGAATTCGGGCGCGGCGGAGGCCAGGTCCTTGCCGTCGGCGCAGCGCGCGGCCTCGGCCAGTTCCATCACCACCGCGGCGGTGGTCGTGCCGTAGCCTTCGCCTTCGGACCAGGCCCCGCCGGCGTTGCCCGCCTTGCAGGCCGGCAGAATAAGCTGCTGCCAGCGGTGCTCGTAGGCTTCCTTGAGCAGGTCGTCGGCCAGCGCGTCGTCGCCGCGCAGGGCGTAGCCGCAGAGCGCGAAGGCGTGCGCGGCCTTGACGCCGTAGTTGTGGTAGCCTTCGACGTACTGCGGCTTCATCGCCTCGTATTCCTTGGCGATCCATTCGCGCCACTTCTTCTTCTGGTCGTCGGTGAGCTTGTCGTGGCACCAGTCGTAGACGGTCGCGACGCAGGCCATCGCGGGAAAGCTGCTGTTCAGGTTGGTGATCACGCCGCGTGGGATGATGTTCTTCTCGACGCGGTCGATCGCTTCGGCCGCGTGCTTCGCGTCTCCGGTCATCACGTAGGCCAGCGCGAACTCTTCGGTGCTGAGCTGATTGCCGTTGCCGGCCAGGTAGCCGAGAAAGCGCTTCCCATCGGGGTTGCCGGCCCGCGCGCGCACCGCGGCCAGGCGCGCGGCATCGAAGAGCACGCGCGGGCGTTCCGTGCGCCCCTGCCCGTCGCGCTTGGGCATCACCGTCGCCGTCGCGCCCGCGTTCGGGTCGGCGGGACTCGCCGTGCCGCTGCCCGTGCCCGCGTTCGCCTGCCCGCCGCCGGACTCGAACCGAATCTTAAGCGGCTTCGGCGGCGGCGGCGCTTCCAGCGCGGAAGGCAACTTGGCGGCGGCGGCCTTGATCTGTTCGGACAGGTTCGGGTCGGCGGCGAGCGCCTTGCCCAGCAGGCTGTTGGCCTGTTCGTGGTTGCCGGCCGCGAGCGCGATCTCGCCCGCCAGCAGCAGCCGCGCGCCCGACTCCCCCGCGGTGCTCGAAGCGATCCCCGCGATCTCCGGCAGCGAGATCTTCTCCCAACTGAGCGGCAGCGGGTTCCCCTGGATGAGCACGGTCAGGCTCTTCGCGTCCGCGCTCTTGACCTGCACCTCGGTCTTTTTCCCGAAGATCTCGATCCAGACCTTGGGTTTCTCGCCGGCTTTGACCAAGCCGTCGGTCTGTTCGACCAGGCGTTTGAGCAGGTCGCCGGGCAGAGGCGTATCGGCCGACTGCGCTCCACCCGCCAGGCACAGCAGCATGGCGAGCACGATACCTCTTGCGTAAGTCATGGCAGTCTCGGATGTTCCGGTACATAAGAAGACACGGCGCGGGGCGTCAAAAGATGCACCATGCGCACTCGCCGACCACTCACCCTTGAGGTATACAACGTATAGACAGGGGAAAACTGTGAGGAACGTCAAAATCTCACGACTCGGGTTCCCACAGGTCCGCGGGGCCGATCCCGCTCTCCTTTATAAGGAGCGGCACCCATTCATAGCGCCCGACGTTGACTGGGCTGTGCGCGTCGGAGGCGACCGAGAAGGTGCAGCCCACCTGTTTCGCGCGTTTCACCAATTCCACGTAGCTGGCCTTGTACGGCGGCGGGAGCTTGGTCCCGAGCAGTTCGTTGAGTTCGAAGGCCACGCCGCATTCGGCCAGGGCTTCGAGGATCGGCGTGAAGAGCGCGAGGGTCTCCGGCACGTGAAAGGGCGGAACGAGCTGCCGCGCGCCGGCCAGGTCGCCGGGATGCGCGAGCACGTCGATCTGCCCCGCGCGGATGAAGCGCACGGCCCAGTCGCGCCACTGCACGGCCACGCGGCGCGCCTGTTCGGGCGGGAGCACCACCTTCTCGAACCAGAACGCCGTGCCGCCGGGAAAAAGATGCGTGCTGCCGACGACGACGTCGATGCCGGAGAAGTCTTCGAGCATCGCGGAGCCGTCCATCGTGAACGGATCGGCGTCCACTTCGACGCCGCGCAGGAGCTTCAGGTTCGGGTACTTCGCGGCCGGGTCGATCGCGGCGAGGTCGTTGGCGATGACGTTGAGCTGCCAGCGTTCGTTCTTGGCTTTGTACCAGAGTTCCGGGGTGCCGTGGTCGGCCGTGCCGATCTCGGGGACGTGTTCGAGGATGACGTGGCGCGTGAGCCCCTTCGCGGCGGCGGCGGCGAGGTTCCGTTCCACGGTCATCTCGGGATGCGCGTGCCGGCAATAGATCGTGTGGGTGTGGTGGTCCCAGGTAAGCTGCATGAAAGTCTCGCGGCCCGCTACGGCACCACGCGCCAGCTCCCGTCGGCGACGCCCACGCGGACCTTCGCGCCGTCCGAAAGCCCCGCGCCGGCGCCTTCGTGGCGGTAGCTGCGCCAGCGCGCGCCGCCGGGCAGATCGATCTCGTAGAGCGTGTACTCGCCCAGAAAGGCGCTGCCGGCCACGGTCGCGCCGGCGGTCAGTTCGGCGTGGCCCGCGGGCAGCGCGCCGCCTTCGGCCGCGGCCAGCGCGACGCTTTCGGGCCGGCAGAAGACGGTCACGGTCCCCGAGGCGCTCACGCCTTCGGGACGGCCGGAGGGGATGGCGATCTCGCCCAGCGCGGTCTTCACCATCGCGTCCGCGCCGAGCGTGCCCTGGAGTTCGTTCAGGTCGCCCAGAAAGCCCGCGGCGAAGCGCGAGGGCGGATTCCAGTACAGGTCGCGCGGGCGCCCAAGCGCTTCGATCTTGCCGTCCTTCAGGATCGCCATGCGGTCGGCGAGCGAGAGGGCTTCCTTCTGGTCGTGGGTGACGTACAGCGTCGTGATCCGGGTCTGCGCGTGGATGCGTTTGATCTCGCTGCGCATCTCCCAGCGCAGTTTCGCGTCCAGGTTCGAGAGCGGTTCGTCGAGCAGGAGCACGCGCGGGCGGATCACCAGCGCGCGGGCCAGCGCCACGCGCTGCTGCTGCCCGCCGGAGAGTTCGCCCGGACGGCGTTCCTCGTAGCCGGAGAGGCCGACGAGCTTGAGCGCTTCGGTGACGCGCGTCTTGATCTCGGCCGAGGCGACGCCGCGCGCTTCGAGCCCGAAGGCGACGTTGCCGAAGACGGTCAGGTGCGGGAAGAGCGCGTAGTTCTGGAAGACCATGCCGAAGTCGCGGCGGTGCGGGGGCACGCCCTTCAGCGATTCGCTGCCGATGCGGATGTCGCCATCGAATTCCTCGATAAAGCCCGCGACCGAGCGCAGCAGCGTCGATTTGCCGCAGCCCGACGGCCCGAGCAGGAAGAACATCTCGCCGGGCTCGATCTTGACCGTGACGCCGTCGAGCGCGCGCACCGCGCCGTAGCTGACGCGCAGGTTCTGAAGGTCGAGGCTCATGCGTACGACTGTAGCGCGCGCCGGGAGGCAATAAAGAGCCGATTGGAACGGGCGCGCGTTGCAAACGATCGACCTGCCCCGCGCGCCCGGCATGCCGGCCAGCGCTCAAGTCCTGCCGCTCGAAGCTGCCTCGAGCGGCGCGTCCGGCCCCGCCGGCCCCCGCTCGCCCTCCCAACCGACCTAATCCGGCGCTCACGGGGCGTGCAAGGCTGACCGTTGTGCCGGGCCCCATCCGAGGGTAGTCTCGAAGCGTATAGGAAGGCCGTCGAGGAAGCCTCGCATGCCGGTAAGCGCACACTTCGACGGCCGGCTGCTGTGGATCGAATTCTCGGGCGAGATCGACAACACTTTGCTGGACGACGTGGCCCTGCTGACGCGCCAAGTCGAGGACCAACTGCATCCCACGCCGCACCGGATCGTGAACCTGAGCCGGGTCACGCATTTCAACCTTCGGTTCGGCGGCATCTTCGCGCTCGCGCAGCGGCGGCAGGCGCGCGCCTTTTCGAACGCGTTCCGTTCCGCGCTCGTCGCGCCGGAGCACGTGCACCTGGGATTCGCGCGCATGTACCAGACGGTTCTGAACCACCCGCAGATCGAGGTGCAGGTCTTCCAGACGGTGCCTCAGGCGCTCGCCTGGCTGGACGAGATGAAGATCGAAGGGCAGGACCAGGCCGCGCGCGCGCAGGAGTAAACCGCCCCGCGGCCCGCGAAGCCGCCCGCCGCGTCGAATGTCGCCCGGCCTCCGCCCGTTTCCGTTACACTGAACATGCCCGAATCGAGCCGGCGCGCCCGGCGACTGGCACGCTTTGCGAAAGGAGCCCCGTATGACCCAAGAACAGTTTCTGCAGTACGCCGAGCTGGTGCTGCATTACCCGCTCTTCACGCTGGGCGGCACGGTGGTGACGCCGCTCACCCTGCTGCTCTTTCTCGTCATCCTGCTGGTCTTCACGCTCGTGGCGCGCGTGGTGGAGCGCGTGCTGGTGCAGCGCGTCTTCACGCGCTACCAGCTCAAATACGGGCTCGACCAGTCCATCGCGCGGCTCCTGCGGTACGTGATCATGACGGCGGGGCTCTTCGTCGGGCTCCAGTTCGTGGGCATCAACCTGAGTTCGTTCGCGGTGATCGCGGGCTTTCTCTCCGTCGGCATCGGCTTCGGCCTGCAGAACCTGACCAGCAACTTCGTCGCGGGCCTGATCATGCTCTTCGAACGGCCGATCAAGGAAGGCGACCGGGTGGAACTGGGCGACATCATCGGCGACGTGACCGAGATTCGCATGCGCGCGACGGTGATCACCACCCTGGACAACCGGTCGATCATCGTGCCCAATTCGTCGTTCATCAGCGAGAATGTGATCAACTATTCGTACCGCGATCCCAAGATCATGGTTCGCGTGCCCGTCGGCGTCGCCTACGGTTCGGACATGGACAAGGTCCGCGAAGCGCTGCTGGACGCCGCGAAGTCGCACCCGCGCGTCCTGTCCGAGCCCGCCCCGGAAGTGCGCTTTATCGGCTTCGGCGACTCGTCGCTCGACCTGCAGCTTCTGATCTGGCTGCCGGAGCCGTATCAGATGTACCGGACCGTCAGCGACATGAATTTTGCGATCGACCGCGGTTTCCGCGCCGCGGGCATCGAGATTCCCTTCCCGCAGCGCGACCTGCATCTGCGTTCGGCCGTGCGCATGTCCGTGGCCGCGCCCGAATCCGCCGCCTAGCCTCAGGGCTCGGACGGACCCGGCTTGTATTCGGGCACGGGGCCGTTGGTCTCGGCGGCGCGCTTGATGGCCTGAAAGCGCGCGCGCGCCCAGCCGGTCCACCGGTTGCGGAGGCGGTTCAACTGCGCCTGCGGGTATCCGCGCGATCCGATCTTGAGCAGGGTCTCTTCGTCCACGGCGGGCCGGCCGAGCGCCTGGCCCAGGTCGTCGGCGCGGCCGTGCGCGATGACGGCCATCCACGCCTGCTTCAGGTCCTCGTGCACGTCCACCAGCGTCGCGCGCAGGAAGTCCTTCATGATGCTCCAGCGCTTGCCGCCTTTCCTGCCGTCGTACGCGAAGGCTTCGCCTTCCTCGAAGGGGCGGGTGAGCGCGTAGGTCTCCAGCGGCGGCGTCTGCTCGTACAGGCTCTTCCAGACCGGCAGGCGCTCGAGGTCGAAGGACGCGGGGCCGCCGGGCAGCCCGCGCTTCACGTACCAGAGCATCTGGCCCTTGCGGCTCAGCACGAAATCCACGAACGCGCCGGCGACCCGGGGGTGCGGGGCATTCCTGAAGATCGCGATGGGATCGGGCGTCACGACCGAGAGGCCCTTGGGGAAGACGAATTCGAGATGCGTCGCGCCCTGGCGGCGCATCGGCGCGGCGGCGTAGAAATCGATGCAGGGCCCCGCGGCGGCCTGGCCGAGCGAGACGTCGCGCGGGATCGACGCGCCGCCTTCGTTGAAGGCCGGCGCGTTGGCGACCATGCGCGTGAGCACGCCCCAGCCTTCGTCCCACGTGTAGGCCTGGAGCATGATCTCGAAGGCCATCTGCAGCGAGCCCGACTGCGCCGGATCGCCGCAGGAGATCCAGCCGCGCAGTTCCGGGCGGCCCAGATCCCTCCAGGTCGCGGGCTCGGGAAGCCCCGCGCGCGCGACCACTTCCTTATTGTAGACGAAGCCGAAGCCCGACATGCAGGCCGCGTACCAGCGCCCCTGGTCGTCGCGGAGCGTCTGGCCGTTCACCTTCGGAGGAATCTCGGCGTCGAACTCGGCCGGCAGCGCGTGCGCTGCCAGCATCCCGCCGGGAAGCGCGATGTTCCGTCTGGCGAGGCTCTTCTCGTCGCACATCTGTTCGTATTCGAAGGTGCCGCCGCCGAAAAAAATATCGACGCCGATGCCTTCGCCCCGGTCCCAGCGGGCCTTCGAAGCCTGTTCGTAGACGTACTTGCTGATCATGCCGCCGCCGCCGAGGTCCAGCCAGACGACCTTGACCGTGCGCCCGGTCTTCGCCTTCCATTCCTCCGCGAAGGCGCGGCCGAATTCGATGCGGATGCCGTCCCAATGGGGCGAGACGAGGACGAGTTCGTCGTCGGCGCGCTCTTCGGGCGCGAAGACGCCCGGGCCGACGGCGGCGCCGACCAGGAGCATCAGCAGCAGGAGCAGGACGGTGGCGCGCATGGGACCAGTGTACTCCGCCCGCGCGGGCGTCAACACGCTAGCCCGGGTGCCCGAGCCGGCGGAGTTCCTTCATCAGGACGGGCCAGGCGAGCGCTTCGTAAAAACGGTGGCCTTCGCCGCCGACGACCAGGTGGCAGCGCTCCGCGGCGCCGGCGGCGCGGTAGATGCGCTTCAGGTCGCGGTAGGCCTTGCGCACCGCGGCGACGGGGAAGATCGGGTCGGTCCTGCCCGCGACCAGCACCGTGGGCTTGGGCGCGAAGGCGCCCATCACGTCGGACATCTCGGCGTAGCGCAGCAGCCCGGGCACGTAGTTGTCCGCGCAGTGGTAGATCGACATGATTGAGTCGCGGAAGGTGCAGAAGTAGCAGCTCGGCATCGAAACCGCGATGCGCGGCAGCAGCGCGGAGGCGAAGACGCTGATGGTGCCGCCGCCCGAATTGCCCATCACGCCCACGCGGTCCATGGCCGCGTCGCCGCGCGCGGCGAGGTAATCGATGCCGCGGTCCACGTCGAAGACGCGTTCGCCCAGCAGCGTGCGGCCGAGCATCAGCGCGTGCATCACCGCGTCGTGACAGCCGTGGTTCGAGACGGCCTTCTGCTTGCGTTCGCGGCGGTAGCCGAAGGAACGCTGTTCGATGCACAGCGCCGCGACGCCGTGGCGCATGCAGCCGAGCCCGAAGTCGCGGTCGCCCTGGACCGCGAAGGGCTTGCGGTCGTCCTCGCGATCCACCGCGATCGAGACGTGCGCGCCGGTGCTGTGGCCCTGCAGGCAGATCATGAAGGTGTACGGCGGGCGCGCGTTCTTCGGCAGGCAGACGTAGGCCGGAACGTCCGCGAAGGGCTCGGCCGTGAAGACGATTTTTTCGATGCTGCCCAGCGGGTGCGCGCGCTTCCAGATGCCGCGGACGTTCAGCGGGACGCGCTTGCCTTCCGGCAGGCCGACCAGTTCCGCGACCTTCGCGCGGACCTTGGGCTGCCACGCCGAAAGCCGCCCGCCCTTGAACGCGAGCGCGGGCTCGAGGCGGTCCATGACGTGGCGGTGGTATTCGGTGGGGGAAAAGTGGAAGGGTTCGCGGGCGGAGCGCTTGGGCATCGCGGGTGTCCTCGCAGGATTGGCCGCCATGCTACCTCGTCCCCGCGCCACGCCAACGACAGGCCGGGGCTCCGGCCCAGGCCGGAACCGGCGTGCCCCGGGCGCGACCCGCCCGGTTTGGCCCGGCGTCAACGCAAGCCGTGGGTTCGCCCGGAGCGCGCGGGTTTTCCGTACTTCGCGGCGCTGAGGCGGATCATGTGTTCGACCTTGTCGGCGCTGAGCCCCAGGCCGTCCATCAGCTTGACCAGCGAACGCGGCGACGGCTTGAGGATGCCGCGTTCCAGGCGGTGCAGCGTGGACGGGCTGAGCCCCGTGAGTTCGCTCAACTGAACCAGCGTCAGGTTGCGGCGGTAGCGGTACGTGAGCAGGTCTGAAAGTTCCGTGCTGGGGCGCGCGTGCCCATCGGGAGACGGCTTTGCTTCCATGGTGTCTGTCTCGCTCCTTGCCTGATTTTCAGGCTTGTAACTTATTGCAATAGGTTACGTTCTTTTAATATACATTCTCAAGGGAATCGTTTTAGGCAAATCGGACTAGTGCGCGCGGAGGCCGGATGCGCAAGGAAGAGCGCGAGGCGATCGGCAAGCTGTTCGAATCCGTCACGCGCGTGGACGATCCGGAGCGCTGCCATCAGAACATGCTGGTGGCGCTGACCGAACTCTCCGGCGCCGAGAACGGGCAGTTCATCCACTTTCAGCGGACGGTGATGGGCCGCCAGTTTGCCGAGCGCGTGTGGGGCACGCCGCACTACGTCGAAGCGTATCCCAAGGCGAGCCCGTACTACGTCTGGAAGAACCCGGTCTGGCCGCACATCCAGCGCATGCGCCACGTCGTCGAGAACGTCCCCGCGCTGGTGGGCGAACGCGAATACTTCAACTCCGAATACTACGTGGACCTGCTCGACAAGGTGGGCGTGCGCAACTTCGTCGCCTACCGCCTGAAGAACCGCCAGGGGCAGATGGCCTGGGCGCTGGCGCTCGGGCGCGACCGGCGTTCGAAGTATTTCTCCAAACGCACCATCGAACTGCTGACCCATATCGCGCCGTACCTGGGCCGCGGGCTCGACAACATCGAATCCTGGCACGACCGCTGGCAGCGCGGGCAGTCGGCGCTGGCGCTGGTCGAAGCCGTGCGCGAGCCGGTCGTCGCGCTGCGCCACCAGCGGCTGGCGGCGGCCTCGCCCGCGGCCGCGCGCATCCTGGGCCTGGACGAAGGGCCCGCGGACCGCAATCTGGCGCTGGAAGAATTCCTGCGCCTGGCGCCGCAGGCCTGCGGGCCGGGCGGAGGCACCGTGGTCTGGACCGCGCGCGACGGCCGGCGCTACGCGCTCTCGGCGCTCAAGGCGCCGCCGGGCGCGGAGGACGGCGCGCTGATCGTGCGGCTGGACGCGCTCGCGCCCACGCCCCCCGATCCCGCGCGGGTCGTGCGCGCGGCGATGGACAAGGGCCTGACGGAGCGCGAGGCGCGCGTCTTCGCGGCGCTGGCGCGCGGGCTCAGCACCAAGCAGATCGCGCTCGACCAGGGCATCGCCTACGACACCGCGCGCGCGCATTTGCGGAACATCTACCGCAAGCTGCACGCCAACGGGCGCGTGGAAGCGATCAACGCCGTGCGCCAGGACTGACCATGCCGCTCGAAGACGACCCGCACTTTGGCGAGAAGCCCGACCCGGCCGACGACTGGAAGAAAGGCTACGACCGGAAACCCGTACGGATGCTGGACGGCGAACTCTTCGGGCTGCTCAGCATCGGCCTGATGCTCGGCGCCGGCGTGCTCTTCTTCTTCGATTCGTCCAACCGGACGCAGGCCGATACGCGCGAACTGCCCGTGCTGACGGTGCTTTCCGGCGTGAGCCTGTGCGCGGGCATCGTCTGCGCCTGCTTCGCGCTCTACAAGGCCTTCCGTACCAAGTGAAGGCGGTCCGCCTCGCCGCTTGACTGCGCCAAAAAAAGAAGAGCGACCGAAGCCGCTCCTTCTTTCTTTTGCCTGCGCTGCCCTGGGCGAAGGTCTCAGCCGAGGTAGCTTTCGTTCAGTTCCGGGTAGAGCGGGAAGCGCTTGAGCAGCGCGGCGACCTGTTCGTGCGCGGACTTCATCGTCGCTTCGGGCAGCACGTACTTCGCCTGGCTGGGCGTGCCGGACTTGGTCGTCGTCGGCTTCACCGCGCCGAGCACGCTCTTGACCACCTTCGCGATCACGGCCATTTCGGCGGGGCCCATGCCGAGCGTCGTCGTCGCGGGCGTGCCCATGCGCAGGCCGCTGGTGTACCAGGGGCCGTTGGCGTCGAAGGGCAGCGAGTTGCGGTTGAGCGTCACGCGGCATTCGCGCAGCGCGGCCTCGGCCTGGCGCCCGGTCAGCCCGAAGGTCTTCGCGACGTCCACGAGCATCAAGTGGTTGTCGGTCCCGCCGGTGAGCACGTCCATGCCTTCCTTCATGCACGCCTCGGCCAGCGCCTGCGCGTTCGCGACGATCCTCTGCGCGTACGCGGCGAACTCCGGCGCCATCGCCTCGCGGAACGCGACGGCCTTCGCGGCCATCACGTGCGGCAGCGGCCCGCCGAGCACCGCCGGGCAGCCCTTATCGACCCATTCGGCGTATTCTTTCTTGCAGAGCACGATGCCGCCGCGCGGTCCGCGCAGCGTCTTGTGCGTCGTGGAAGTGACGATGTGCGCGTGCGCGACCGGGTTGAAATCGCCGGCGAAGACCTTGCCCGCGACCAGCCCCGCGAAGTGCGCCATGTCCACCATGAAGACCGCGCCGACTTCGTCGGCCATCTCGCGCATCTTCGCGAAGTTCAGCTTGCGCGAGTACGCGCTGTAGCCGGCCAGGAAGATCAGCGGCTTGATCTCCTTCAACTGCGCGCGGATCGAATCGAGGTCGAGCAGCTTCGTCTTCTCGTCCACCTTGTACGAATAGACGTCGAAGAGGTGCCCGCTGAAGTTGTGGCGGTAGCCGTGCGTCAGGTGCCCGCCCGAATAGTAATCGAGCGCCAGCAGCTTCTGGTTGTGGAGCGCGCCGCGGATCTTGTCCCACTTCTCGCGCGGCAGGTTCGACTGGTTCTCTTCGCCGTACTCCTTAAGGAGCGGCGCCTGGACCTTGCTCGAGAGGATCGCGGAGAACGCGACGAGGTTCGCGTCGGCGCCCGAGTGCGGCTGGACGTACGCGTAATCGGCGCCGAAGAGTTCGCAGGCGAGGCCGACGGCCTCGGATTCGACGGCATCGACGTTGTCGCAGCCGGCGTAGAAGCGGTGCTGCGGATAGCCTTCGGAATACTTGTCGGTAAAGAGGTTGCCCTGCGCGAGTTGCACGGCGAGGGAGCTGTAATTCTCGCTCGCGATCAGCTTCAGGTTCGCGCGCTGGTCGCGCAGTTCCTGCATGATCGCGCTCGCGACGGCGGGCGACTGCGCGCCGATCTGGTCGAGCGCCGCGAGAAACGCCGCGGTGCCGGGGTGAATCGGTTTCCCGTCGAGACTCTTGAGGTACGCGGTAAGGCGGGTAGCGGCTGGCGCGGTCATGTGCGACTCCTTCCCAGGCGAAAACAGAAAAACACCGGCGTCCGGTCCGGTGTCCTCTAGCCCAGGCGAGCGGCACGTGCGTACGGCGCTTCAGGCTCCCCCGTGGTTGATTCCACGATTATCGCCAGTGACCCTGAAGCTCTGCGTTTGGGTATAGCGCGAACGCGCGGGCGAGACAAGCATCGGGTGGGATGTTTTTTCGCAAGTGCGGCGGAATCCAAACCATTCGAGCACAACCAGTGCCCGCACAATCGGTTGCAAACAAGCCGGCACATCACTTTGTTTCCGTTGCGTTCTCCGCGCCGTTGCTTTTCCCCGGGCCTTCGCTTCCCCGCGCACTCGCGTTCCCCCGCGCCCTCGCGCGCCCGTGCCCTCGCGCTCCCTCGTGCTCTCGCGTTCCCAGCGCCCTCGCGTTCCCCCGTGCCCTCGCGTTCCCCGTGCCCTCGCGTTCCCTCGTGCCCGCGCGCTCCCCGTGCCCTCGCGTTCCCCCGTGCCCTCGCGCGCCCCGTGCCCTCGCGTTCCCCGCGCACTCGCTTTCCCCGAAGGGGAAACAGGTGATAGCCCAGGGTTGCGCGCGCAGCGCGCTACCCTGGGTGTGAGTGGGCAAGCATCGCTGCCCTGATAAGGGCAGCACCGCCACCGAGATTCAGTCCCACACGTACCGTTCATCGTACGCCACCCGGTACTTGGCGAGGATCGCGCGAAATTCTTCCTGGAATGACAGCTTCTGGTGATGCTTTTTCTGGTTCCGAATATACGCGACCGCCTGCGCGCGGCCCGAGGCTCCGATGGAAAAGGCGCCATACCCGCCCTGCCAATAAAAATCGGCCACGCCTTGCTTCTTGGCCCATACGGACGACTCGCGCTTGAGCTTCAATACCAGCTCCGCGATTGCGAGGTTCTTCGACAAGACGCAGAGCAGGTGGACGTGATCCGCCATGCCGCCCACCGAAAGGGCGGGCGACTCGAGGTTTCTCGCGATGCCCGACATGTACCGATGCAACGGGGCCTCCATGTCCGCGTGGATCGTCGCTGCGCGGTTCTTTGTGCTGAAAACCAGGTGCACCATGACGTTCGCTAGTGATTGTCCCACGGGGTCCTCCGTCTTATTCGGCGTTCGTGCTGCCCATTCAGGGCAGCTTTGACCGCGCCCTCACACCCAGGGTAGCGCGCTGCGCGCGCAACCCTGGGCTTTCACCTGCTTCCCCTTCGGGGAAGGAAACTGACGCGTGCGAACATTGCGTCTCCTGGCGGTTAACCACAACCGAGAAATGAAATCTTGTCCCGAAATCGACGGATTCCAATCGCTCCTTGCGAACCAGCTCCTTTCGAACCTTCGACCAACGTAAGGCTCTCCACACTTGTTCCCGTTTTCAATTCTGTCCCCCTCCCCTTCCCTCCCCTTCCCTTCGTACTTGCATTCTCTTTCACCTGCGGGCTTAATAGTGAACCGGATCGGGCTTGTTTAGACGCGTTCGCCATGGACGCGCCGCGGGTTCCGATTCGAGTTCTCCGGGGGTGGTGATGATCTCTTCGCTTAAAAAAGCCGCGGGGCTGCGCAACGCCGAACTGCGCCGCTACGTCGAACGCCAGATCCTGCCGTTCGTCAGCACGCCCGCGCAGTACGCCGGCGGCGAACTGAACCAGGTCGTGAAGGACCACGCGGCCATGCGCGCGAAGGTGGCGCTCGCCTTTCCCGACACCTACACGATGGGCATGTCCTCGACCGGCTTCAAGATTCTCTACGGGCTCTGGAACGAACAGCCGGACATCGTCTGCGAACGCTGCTTCGCGCCCTGGCCCGACATGGAAGCGCGCATGCGCGAGCACGGCGCGCCGCTCTACACGCTCGAAACCTTCACCCCCGTCTCCGAGTACGACGTCCTCGCGTTCAGCGTCGCGTACGAGATGGGCTTCACCAACATGCTCACGATGCTCGACCTGGCCGGCATCCCGCTGAAGGCCGAAGCGCGCGACAGGTCGCACCCGATCGTCATCATGGGCGGGCACACGGCCTTCGCGCCCGAACCGATCGCGGACTACGTCGATGCCTTCTGCATCGGCGAAGGCGAAGAACTGGCGCTCGAGGTCGTCAACAAAGTCGTCGAACTGAAAAAGCTCGGCCTGCCGCGCGAGGAACTCCTGTACCGGCTCTGCCGCGAAGTCGAGGGCGTGTATGTTCCGCGCTTCTACCGCTTCGAGTATTTCCCGGACAACAGCATCGCGGACGTGGTCCCGCTGAAGAACCGCCTGCCGTTCCCGGTCAAGCGGCGCACGGTCCACGATTTCGAGAACGCGTACTTCCCAACGAAGCAGATCGTGCCGTACGTCGAGACCGTCTTCGAACGCTTCAGCATCGAGATCATGCGCGGCTGCGTGAACGGCTGCCGCTTCTGCCAGGCGGGCATGATCACGCGCGGGCAGCGCCAGCGCAGCCCCGAAAAGGTGATCGAACTCGCCAAGAAGGGCTTCGAACAGACCGGCTACGACGAGATCGGCCTGCTCTCGCTCTCGTCCAGCGACTACGTCGGCATCACCGATCTCGCTCGGCAGCTCAACGATTACTTCGAAGACCGCGGCATCGGCGTCGCGCTGCCCAGCCTGCGCATCGGCACGGTGCTCGCCACGCTGCCCAAGGAAATGTCGCGCGTGCGCAAGGGCGGCCTGACCATCGCGCCCGAAGCCGCGAGCGAACGGCTGCGCAACATCATCAACAAGCCCGTGCGCGACGACCATCTGATCGCGGGCTGCCTGGAGGCCTTCAAGCACGGCTACGACCACGTGAAGCTGTACTTCATGTGCGGCCTGCCGGGCGAGAACGACGAAGACCTGCGCGCCATCGGCCGCCTGAGCGACACCATCGCGCTGACGCGCACGCGCGTGGGCAAGCCGCCCGCGAAGGTGAGCACCAGCGTGAGCAGCTTCGTGCCGAAGGCCGGCACGCCGTTCCAGTGGGCCCCGATGCTCACCCGCGACGAATGGCGCCGTCGCCAGCAGGTGATCCGTTCCAGCACCAGGGTCAAGAGCGTGAAGGTGAAGGTCCACGAGCCCGATTGCAGCTACCTGGAAGGGCTCTTTTCGCGCGGCGACCGCCGGCTCGGCGCGGCCATCGAGACCGCGTGGCGCCTGGGCGCGCGCTTCGACGGCTGGGACGACCAGTTGCGCATGGACGCCTGGGGCGAGGCCTTCAAGCAGCACAACATCGAAGCGGACTGGTACGCGCTGCGCGAGCGGCCCACCACGGAGATTCTGCCGTGGGTCTGCGTCAACGACACGGTCAGCGAAGGCTTTCTCAAGCGCGAACTGAAGCGCGCCGAAAAGGGCATGGTGACGCAGACCTGCGCCGACGCCGACAAGGATCCGTGCTTCATCTGCGACGCCTGCGAACGCAGCCCGCTGTACGAGAAGAAGCTGGAGATGCTCGCCGCGCCGCTGAACGGCCTGGCCCGCGACGCCAAATACGCCGCGAAGAATTGGACCTTCCCCGCCGGCGCGCAAAAGACCGAAGCCGCCGCAGGCGGAGCGTAAGGCGCTCGCCTAGGCTTTTTGCGATGGTGTCAGCGCCTGGGAAAATGGCTTAAGCCCCGGACGGGCAAGCGCCGCCTTTGGCGCGGTTCCTGCTGGAATTTCGACTCCTTTTGATAACATGGAGATAAGCAGGAGGGCTTTGTTATGCGCAGCTATCGTCCCTTTGCGTGTGCCGCCGTTATCCTCGTCGCGAGTCTTGCGAGTCTTTCGACGCTTCGCGCCGAAGACGGCGTGCCCGACGCCTCTTTCGACAAGCGCGGCGACCTGGAAGGCGTGACCGGGCGGCAGTGGGTCGAATACAAGGACTTCCATTTCCTCGTGGTGCCGCCGCGCAGCCTGCTGCTCAAGGACCCGCGCAACCGCTTCGAACCGTTCAGCGAGACGCGCCAGCAGCCGCAGGGCGACGAGATCGAGTCGGACAAGGACCTGATGAAGCGCATGGCGCAGCGCGCGAAGGAGACGCTCAAGGCCGGCGAGGAAGCGCGCAAGCAGGCCGAGAAGGCCGTCAAGGAACAGGCCGAGGCCGAGAAGAAGGCGCAGGAGAAGCGCGAGAAGATCGAACGTGAGGCCGCGGAGCGCGAGGCCGCGCGGCTGGAACAGGAACGCTGGGCGCGCGAAGGCTACCCCGTGCGCACCGAGAGCGGGAGCCCGTTCGTGATCGATTTCGGCTTCGGCGTCTTCTTCGGCAGCGGGCACCACCACCATCACCGCTGCAGGTGATCGGGATCGAACGGCTTCGGCGCGTCCACTTCCATCAGCACGCGAAACCCGACCGGATGCGCGAACACGTTGCCCCATGTTTCGAAGGCATTCGGGGCGCAGGTGCGCAGGCGATACCCCGAACGGCATTCGCGCGGATTCGAGTCAAAGCCTCCGCCGCAGAACACGTACGGCACGGCATACTTGTTCAGGAACTCCTGCGTCGGTTGCGGTTCCACGCGGTACGCATGATTCGTCTGAACCATGTTGTCGTAGCAGAGTTCCCACACGTTTCCGTGCATGTCGTAAAAGCCCATCGCGTTGGGCGCTTTCATGCCCACGTCTTTGGGCAACGCCTTGCAGCCGGTCCACAGGATGCACAGCCGCGAGTACGGATCGGCAGCCATGAGCCGGTTCCACTGGGCCTGATTGAATCCCGGCATCCTCGACGCATCCACGATGTTGTTGAAGTACCAGGCGTGCGCGTCGAGGTCCCGGGCGTCCGAGCCAAAGGAGTACACGCCGGTCCGGCCTCCGTTGCAGGCCAGCTCCCATTCGGCTTCCGACGGCAGCCGGAAGGTGCCCGGCACGCTCCGGTTGAGCAGTTCCAGGTACTCGCGCGGGTCGTCTTCCAGAAGGCCGAAGGCCGGTGAATCGGGCCGCGCCTTCGCCAGTTTGGCGACCGTTTCGGCGCGCCCGCCCGCGTTGATCTGGATGTCCTCTTCGAGCAGTTCCCGACTCGCCACGGCGCAGTACTGCCGCCAAGTCACCTCGAACTTCGAAAGGTAAAAGGGCCGCTGCAGCACGACTTCGCGGGCGTTGTTCCGTTCCAGCGCATACCGCAGGTTGTACTCGCGCAAGGCCGCCTCGTGCCGCGCTTGCGTTTCAACCGCGCGCCGCCAGTCCACCACGCCCCAAAGACCCAGCGATCCCGCGAGCACGAACAGGAAAAGGTACCCGAGCGAAAAGTTCCACCTGCGCCGCATTATCGCGGCGCGCAGGATCAGCGCCATCGCAAGGACCGCCAGCGCGGCGCCTCCCAAGTACGCCCAGACCAGCCGGTCCTCGGGCGGAGCCCCGGGCGGCTCGGGCTTGACCGGACCAAAGGTAAAGCGGGCGCGCGGCACCAGGATGAATTCCATGGATACGCCGTCCTTCAGTTGAATCGTACGACGGGGCGGAAGGCCGACGCGCTGCGCGTAAGATTCGGCCGGCTCGATCCCGTTCCAGAGCGGGAATTCCTTCAGCGCCGGAACGGTCGCCTCCAGTTCATCCTTGCGGAACGCCAGCAGAAAGCGCCGGCCGGCGGCGGCGCTGCCGAACTGCATCGCCCGGAGGAACTCCGGCAACTCGCCCAAGTCCAAAGCGCCCTCGACGGCTCGGTAAACCATTTCGTGGCGATGCAGGGTCTCGAGGTCCATCTGCCGGTTCGTCACCAGCAGCGGCTCGATGTCGCGGCCCATGCCGATCAAGGCCCTGGTCGCTTCCTCGCGTTCGTCGAATGATTCGGAAGAGAGTGCGTGCAGCCATTTCCGCGCGAGCGCCTGGGCGCGCTCATCCAGCGGTTGGACCGGCTTGCGCGGCCCGCGAAAAAGGCGCGCTTCGCGCACGCCGCCCTGCTCGTTGAGGGTGAGTTCCAGTTCGATGTCCTGGTGCGCCTTGATGAGACGCGCGAACCCCACCAGATACCTGGTCTCGAATTCCTTCTCGATCAGCGCAGGATTGGAAAATGGCGCGGACTCGGAAAGATCGAGCGCAACGGCCGGCGCCGTCGAAACCATAAGAAGGAGCAACGCGCATGATTGTGCTCGCATGGACCCCTCAGTTTCGGATACACCAGCAAGCCGTATAGACGTTGAGTACCCATCGTTTTCCTAGTTGAAATCGGTCACGTTTGGCGCTGGCCAGCGTCCAACGATGCGAACCGTAAGTTTTCCCTGGGACTTGTCTTATGCGACTTCAGACCGCCCTTCTCGTAAGCCTTTGGACTCTTTTGGGATGCGCCAGCCTGCAAGCGGCCGAGGCCCCCCGGCGCGGGGCGGAGGCGGGCAAGTACGGGGTGGGCCAGTCGTATTTCATCGGCGGTTCGTGGTTTCAGTACCTTGGGAAGAACACCGACGGCGCGGACCGCTGGCTCTATCCGCATCTGGACGGCGTGGGCGAAATCTTCGTCGAGACCAAGGTCGCGCAGCCGGGGCGCGCGGGGCGCACGTACTGGCAGGGCGATCTCGAGACGCGCTTTCAGCCGGAGACCGGGGTCTTCTCGAACCTGTGGGGCCCTGCGGAGGCGCTCAACGAGGCCCTGGGCGCGGAGACGGCCGAGCGGCGCCGCGCGTCGGCGCGGGTGCTCGCGCTGTACCTCGAAATTCGCGGCGCGCCCCTGCCGTATTACGTGCGCGAAGACTGGCCCACGGCGCAGAAGTACCTGACCGCCGACGACCGGGCCTGGGTCAAGGCCGCCGCGGCCGAACACGCCGCCGCGCTGCAAGGTATCGCGAAGGCCGGGACCTCCGTGCCGGGCCTGGAGACGCCGCTGTCCCTGAAGCAGGGGCCGCGCGAGTACTACCGCCGCATGATCGAGGACGGCTACCTGGATGTCTGCATCGTCGGCGGAAACATGTACGACAACGAACGCTGCACGTTCAACTCGTGGGCCTTCGTCGAAGAACTGCGCAAGAAGCTCGAGGTGCTGCGCCTGAAGGATTACCCCTGCCGCGGCTCCGCGGACCGTTCGGTCGCGATGAAAGCCGTGCGCCTGATGGGCCGGGACGTGACCCTGCGCATCCGGCACACGGGCGGGAGTTCGCAGTACTTCCGCATCGTGCGCGGCGTGACGAACTTCGTGGAAGGGCTCGCGCACGCCGACGTCTTCATCTACCACGGCCATTCGAACGTGCTGAGCGGGACGTACTACGTCTCCGAGGCGGTTCTGGAATACGCGCGCTTCCAGATCGGGCTTGAGAACCAGAAGGACCTGGCCGCGAAGTGCCACGGGCTGAAGCAGAAGCCGTATCAGTTGCTCGCGTTTCAAAGCTGCACGAGCTACGACAAGTACGCGCGCCCGATCCGCTGGTACTACGAAAAGAACCTGGCCGACGCGCCCGGGCGCGCGGGCTTTATGGGCAACGCGGCGTACTGCTACTTCGTGGACTTCGCGCCGCGCTATTCGGTGCTGCTGGACCTGCTCCTGAAGGAAAAAGGCCCGCGCGAGATCGCGGGGCGGCTCGACGCGATCCGCCCGCACCCGCAGACGCCGAACATGATCTTTCGCGGGATCCTACAGCCGCGCTTCACCTTTATCGTGCCGAAGGGCGTGACCATCGCGGACATGGCGGAAGCCCGGGCCGACGGCTGGAACGCCGTGACCGGCAAGGGCAGCGACGGCGTCACGTACGATTCGACGGAAAACTTCCCGCAGGACAGCTTCGGCGAGGCCGTGCAGGTCGCGCGCGTGGGCGACGACCTGTACGCGCTCTACGCCGACGGCACGGTGATGGTCGCGGGCCCGGCCACCGACGGCGCGCCGAAGGCCTCGCCGCTGACCGCCGCCACGAACGCGCGCTTCGTGTACCTCGCCCGCATGCAGGACGAACGGAAACAGCCGCTGCTGGCGCTGGTGGGCAAGGACGGACGCCTGTACGTGAAGCCGGCAAACGCGGCGCAGGCCGCGGCCGCGCCGATCCAGCCGCCGCAGGGCACGCGCTTCGTGGCCGTGGGCGAAGACGCCGAAGGGGACCTCGTCGCGCAGGACGACAAAGGCGCGTGGCACGCCTGGGACCTCAAGGCGCGCGCCTTCGCGCCGCTCGAAAAGGCTCCGGCGCTGAAGGGCGCGACGCCCTCGCTGCTCGGCCACGGCGTGAAGGGCGAACTCTGGGCGCCGGAACTGACGGCGAAGCGGTAAAGGTTGCCGGCGGAATGACGCGCGGTAGTCTTTCGGCATGAGCCACGCGACGCTCGCCCTGATGCTCCTCTTATGGACGGGATTCGTCGCGCTGGCCGTATACCGGTATCTCCCGGCCCTGCGAGACGCCTTCCAGAAGTGGAAGGCCCGCTCGCAAAACAGCCGGGAGGATCTATGGCAGATCCTCTTTTGTTTGGCCCCCTCCGTCGCCTTATGCGCGTACATCCTGCTCATGCACAGGAAGGCGGATACCCCAGCCGTCGAGATAATCCTGTGGGTGTGGGGTATGGTCGTGCTGCTTTTCTGCCAAGCCGTAGGCGCCTTTCAAGGATTGACGGATACTGGCGAAAAAGCCGATGCCATGGACTTGGTGACCGTCTTTATCTACGGCTTGGTAGGCGCGGCGGCGGGCGCCGCGATGCTCTTGCCGGCGGCCTTTTTGGCCAAGATGGCCGCGCTGGTGCTGGGCGGTTCCTAAAGGCCCCGCGCCGAAAGAAACGGCCGAAAAGTGGTAAGATAGCGTCGTGGAGTCTCCGGGGACCGCGCATGAGCTACCTCCTGATTGCCTTCGTCATCGGCTTCCTGATCCTGATCCACGAACTCGGGCATTACCTCGCGGCGCGCTGGGTGGGCATTCCGGTGGCGCGCTTCTCGATCGGCTTCGGCCCGATCCTCTGGTCGTTCAAGCGCCGCGGCACCGAGTTCGGGCTCGCCTGGTTCCCGTTCGGCGGCTACGTCCTGCCGGACATCGAGACCGAAGAAGAGTGGTCGAAGATTTCCGCGAGCAAGCGCATCCTCTTCGCGCTCGGCGGGCCGGCGGCGAACGTGCTGCTGGCGGTTCTCCTCTTCGCGTTCCTGAACGCGTACACGGGCCACGCCTCGGCGTTCAACCTGCTGGTGCTGCCGTGGGCGCAGGCGGCGGCGATGTTCGGCATGGTGCTCGGCGCGATCCCCGCGATCTTCTCGCACCCGGGCCAGCTCTCGGGCGTCGTGGGCATCGTGGCGCAGGGGCAGGAATACGTCGGCTTCGACCTCGTGCGCGCGCTGCATTTCGCGAGCATGCTCAGCGTCAACCTCGCGGTGCTGAACCTGCTGCCGATCCCGGCGCTCGACGGCGGCAAGGTGCTGATGGCCTGCGCCGAAAAGGTGTGGCCGGCGAGCCGCCGCTACCACCTGCCGCTCTCGGTGGCCGGCTGGGTCTTCCTGATCGGCCTGATGCTCTTCGCGACGATCATGGACGTGATCCGCGTCTCGGCGTAAGCGCCCGGCCCGCACGCAGGTGCGCCGCGCCGCAAAGCTGCTATAGTCTCCCGCCAATCACTTGGTTTTCCCCTGGTCCCGCGCGAGGACGATGACCATGCAGATCGGCTGCTTCACGCTCCCCTGGCACAAACACCCGTACGAACGCGCCGTCGAAGGCATCGCGCGCGCGGGCTTCGCGTACATGGGCATTCTGCCCAAGCACGCGGAACAACCGCTCTTCGACCAGACCCCAGGCTGGGAACCGAAAGTTGCGGCGCTCCGCAAGACCGCCGAGGCCGCCGGGCTGAAGGTGAACGTGCTCTTCGGCATGCACGGGCCGCTGACCGAGAAGGACCTCGCCGAGTTCAAGGTCAAGCTCGACCAGGCCGCCGCGCTCGGCGCGAGCGAACTGCTCTGCTGGGGCCCGTGGCCGTGGAAGGTCTTTCACAAGGAATTACGCCCCGACGCCGAATGGCAGCGCGACGTGGACGCGTTCTTCGCGCGCCTGCCCGAGGCGGCCAGACACGCCGAGGCCGTGGGCGTGACGATCTCGTTCAAGCCCCACTGCGGCGTGACCGCGAGCAGCAAGGAACTGGCCGAGATCGTCCGGCGCGTGCCGAGCCCGCGCGTGCGCGTGAGCTACGACGGCGGCAACGTGAGTTTTTACGAGGGGCTCGATCCCGCCGAGGACATCAAGCCCGTCGCGGAGGCCTGCTGCAGCCTGATCGTCAAGGATCACGTGGGCGGCAAGGGCGTCGGTGGGCCGGGCGCGTTCCCCAACGTCGGCGACGGCAAGGTCGATCACGCCGCGATGATGCGCACGCTCTGGAAGGCCGGCTGCCGCGGGCCGGTCAGCATCGAGAAGCTGGCCGGCGAGACGCCGGAGGAACTCGACGCAAGCGCCGCGCACTCGCGCAAGGTGCTGGAAGGTTACCTCGAGGCGATTCGCAAAGGCTGAGCCCGCGCGCGGTCAGGCCTTGGGCGCGGCGGTGCTGCCGCCGGCGAGCAGTTCGCCCGGGATGACGGTGCGTTCGGGCACCGATTCGCCGCGCCAGATCCGTTCCATCAGCCGGAAGGCGGCCTCGCCCATCTCGAACATCGGATAGCGGATCGTCGTCAGCACGGGATCGACGCGCTGGCTGACCGGCTGGCCGCCCGTGGCCACGACGGACAGGTCCTCGGGGATGCGGCGGCCCGCGTCGCGCACGCCTTGATAGATGCCCTGCACGGCCCAATCGAAAAAGGCGTACAGCGCGGTCACGTCAGGGCGGCGTTCGAGCAGCGCGCGGACGCCGGCGCGGTATTCGGCGTCGTGCCAGGTGGCGGTGTCGATGCGTTCCAGGTCCGGGTCGTAGCAGCCGGCGGCCTTGAGCGCGTCGCGGTAACCGTTGCGCTGCCCGACGGCGCTGGGGATGCTGCGGTCGGTGCCGAACATCGCGATGCGGCGGTGCCCGCGCAGCATCAGGTGTTCCATCAGCCCGTAGGCCATGCCGTAGGCATCGAAGAGCACGCGCGGAACGCGGACGCCCTGCGGATCGCGGTTCATCAGGATGTACGGGATGCCGGACTTCTCGATCGGCGCGAGATCCTCGGGCGTGGGATCGCGGTGCGTGAAGAGCACCAGGCCCTTGCAGTGGGCGAGTTCCTCCGACTTCATGAACGCCGGAAGGCCTTCCCATCCCATGCCGCCGAAGGGCCGGATCTCGTGCCCGGTGGCCGCGCGGCAGAGCCCCAGGTACGACGGGCTGTAAAGAATATCGCCGGAGAGCCCGCGGTATTCGACGAAGACGACCGCCAGCGTCGCGACGCCGGAGTAGGCCTCGCCGCTTGCGCCGGATTCGAGCGGCGGGACGGGAAGCGGGCGCGTGCGGTTCTTGCGCGGGCGCATCCGGTAGCCGAGCTTGTGCGCGGCGGCCCAGACCTTGTCCGCGGTCTCGGCATGAATCCGGAATTCCTTCGAACGCCCCGTCAGCACCATGCTCACGGTCGTCTGCGAGACGCCCGAGGCCTTGGCGATGGCGGTCATCGTCACGCGCGGTTTCCGAGTCTTGGACGTCATGGCAAGCGAGGCTCCGCGGCTGTTAATATTAGCGAATACCCCAGCCGTGGGCGGCCAACGCAACTATCTGCGGAGAAATCCTGGGCAGGATCGGTGGGTTTAGTTATTAGCTTGATGGGAAATTTTCAGACGCGGAAGCGGGACGGCCGGACCTGAAAAAAGCACGCGCCGGCCATGGAGTTCTCCCGCGAACTCCATAGCGGCGCATGCGTTACGACTGCCGAAATTTGTCAAAGCGGTGTCAAAAAGCGTTACCAAATCTTGTACATCGTCCGCCCTAGTGCAGCATCCACCACGCGCCGCCGGCCATAAGCGCCAGTGCAACCACCGTCGTAATCGCCATCTGACCCCAATTAACCCCAACTTCTTCCTTCGAATTCAAGCGAACCTGCGCCATGTTTGAACCCCCTTCTCAAAGGTGACCAGTGTTCTTGGACGCCCTCGTGCACTCCCCCATGCTTCCGTTCCAGCCAATGCAAGGAACGTGCCACTCGGTTTTGGTGGACTTCATTCGGCCCTAACCTAAGATGGATGCCCGACGACGCACCCTCCCCGGCCGGCGAGCGCGCTCCATGCAAATCGTCTACTGCGAAAGTTGCGGCCGCCGCATCTCCGAAAGCGACCTCGAGAACAAACTCGCCTTCCCGCTCGACGAGAACCGCTACACCTGCGCGCAGTGCGCGCCCGCCGGCACGCCCGGTACCCAGCCCGTGCCGCGCGTCGGGCCTTCGACCAAGGCGCGCGTGCAGCCCACGCGTTCCAGCCGCGCGACCTCCGCGCGCCTGAAGCCCGCGATAGCGCAGGGCGGAAAGGCGCTGCCGCCCGCGCTGCTCGGCGTGGGCGCGCTGATCCTGATCGCGGGGCTTTACTTCCTTTTCAGCGGCGGACGCGAACCCGTGAAGAA
>JAHCJK010000079.1 GCA_026184295.1 Planctomycetota bacterium | reverse complement strand
TGAACCTCGCGTTCGACCTCCTCGCCGCCGATTTTTCGGGCATCACCCGCCAGGCGAAACTCAGCATCGCCCTCGTGGCGCACAAGGCCGTGGTGGACGTGACCGAGTCCGGCACCGAGGCCGCCGCGGCCACGGTCGTCGTGAAATGGGAACGCAAGGAAGGCGGCGCGAGCATCTTCAACGCCAACCGGCCGTTCGTCTTCCTCATCCGCGAAAAGGCCACCGGCTCCATTCTCTTCATGGGCCGCGTGACCGATCCGAGGGAAAAGTAAGAAATCAATACTGGAAGCAAGCACGGGGAACATCGTTCTCCGCACTTCAGTGCGGACGATGTTCATCCGTTGCTTGCCACCAGCTTTAGCTGGTGGAAGAGATCCCAAACGCGCAGCCTTCAGCAGGCTTTAGCCTGCTTCCCCGATCCCTAAGGCTTTAGCCGCAATTTGGAAACCGGCTAAAGCCGGCTGAGCACCTGGGAGAAAGCCTTCACACCACCAGCTAAAGCTGGTGGCAAGCAACGGATCAACAGATGGCGCTGAAGTGCGTCCGACGGATAGCACGGGACGGAGGTAGCCCACAGAGAATGAGGCCCAAGCATCGAAAAATCAGGGCTGCCAGAAACAAAAAAGCCACCGGAGACGGTGGCTTTTTTCATGCGTTGAAGCAGCTCGCTTACAGTTCTTCGTGCACCCGCATCTCGAGCTTCAAAATCTCGTCGGCGCCGAAGCGGATCTCGTGGGACTTCTTCGAGACGTCGTCGATCACCACCGTCTGCACCGACTTGCCGTCCACCAGCGTCCCGTTGGGGCTCAGGTTCTTGATCTCGATGGAGCCGAGGTTGTACATCGTGATCTCGAAATGCTTGGCACTGACGGTCTTCGCGGACTCGTCGTCTTCCTTCTTTTTGTCGTCCAGGCCGCGGTACTTTTGCGTGCGGCGGAGGCTGAAATCGGCCGAGCGGCTGCGCCCGACGGAGATCGTCTTGCCGTACTCAAGCGCGAAGGATTCGCCCTGGAAGTGGCCGGAGACGCCGACGAGCGTGGGAATCTTCTGCATGACCGGAGGCCTCATCGTCCCTGCGGAACCTGTGGTCATGATATAGCTCCTTTCGCGCGGAAAAAAAGTCCCCGGAGGCGCCGTTCCCGGCACAAACTCAGGGCTGGAAGGGGTTCGTGGCGGGGTTCGAATCGGGGGCGTTGGTGAACGCGCCCGCCACCGGCCCCGGGAAGTCGGTGGGCTTGGGCTGTTCCTTCTCAAAGAGCGCCATGGCGACCTTCAGGCGGTCGGCCTCGGTGATTTCCTGGCCTTCCGGCGGCAGGATGCCGGTGTCGGCGCCCATGCGCGTCAGCGCCAGGAGCATCTCGGTGCGTTCTTCGTCCGCGGCCGCCTTGCTGGGCACGTCGGAGACGTAAAGCGCCGAGTCCTGGACTTCGATGTGGGTGTCGGTGAGCTTCGTCAGCCACTTCAGGACGTTGGCCGCGTCCATCGATTTCACGTTCAGCGTCACCTTGGGCTTCAGTTCGCGCACCTTCGGGCTGACGATGATGTTGATGCCGGTCATCGTGGAGATCAAGTCGAGCGCCTCGACGAGGTCGTTGTCCACGAGTTCCATTGTCACCTTCTTGTCCAGGCCCGCGAGCATCCGTTCGCCCGCCGTCGGCGCGTTGGTGCCGAAGGAGGTCCCGCCGGCCTGGAGGTACGGATTCTTGCGGACCTCGGTCAGTTCGGCCGGCGCGGCGGCGCGCTCGGCCGGCTTCTGCGCGATCACGACGGGGGTCTCGGGGGCCTTCGCCTTGCCGGCGGCGAGCGCCTCGTTGCGGGCCTTGGCTTCCTGTTCGTCGCGCAGGGGGTTGACGCGCGCGAGGATCGCGGCGCGTTCCCGGGCGCTCAGGTTGGTGCGGATTTCGACGATCTGGTCGCGGCTGAAGACCTTGTCGCCGACGTACGTGCGGATGGTGACGTCCTTGTCCGTCTCTTTAAGGATGATGCCGCTGGCGACGCCGTCGCGGTGGACCAGCACGGCCGTGGAGGCCTCGTCCTGGGCTCCGCCCGCCCCGCACGCGGCAGCGGCGAGGACCAGCGATCCGGCAAGCGTCTGAACGAGTCTCATCTTCCGTCCTCCCGCGCACCCTTGATGAGATTCTGACGAGGGCGAGTGCGCTTTGTGACCCGCAAACTTGGTTCAATTCTGCCGCGCGCCGGGCCGGTTCCAAGTCTTTAATCGCTAAGGATTACGACGGTGAATGGGCGCGCGCTTTGCGGCCGTCTTTCCCGCCAGATATCCTGTGCTGAAGGCCGCCTGGAGGTTGAAGCCGCCGCAGCGCCCGGTCAGGTCCAGGATCTCGCCCGCGAAGTACAGGCCGGGGGCCTTGCGCGATTCGAGCGTGGTCGGTTCGATCTCCTCCCACGCGATCCCGCCGTCGGTCACTTCGCCGTACTCGATCCCGCGCGTCCCGGTCACGGTCAGGCGGGTGGCCTTGAGCATCTCCAGCAGGCGCTGGCGGACGTCCTTCGGCAGCCGCGCGACGGGCACGGCCGCGGCGTCGCCGAGGATCATCTCGAAGCGTTCCAGCAGCCGCGAGGGCAGCAGGCCGTCGAGCGCGCGCGCGACCGAACGCTGCGGCGCGGCCTTGAAGCGCGCCAGCAGGTCCGCGTCGAGGGCCTCGCGCGGCTGCGCGGGAAAGAAGTCCACCTTCAGGTGCGCGCGCGGCAGGCCCGAGCGCACGAACGCGTTCGAGGTATCGATGATCGCCGGACCGGAAATCCCGAAGTGGGTAAAGAGAATCTCCGCGCGCTCGCTGCTCAGCGGTTTGGCGTTGGGTTCGTGCTCCGGGCGCAGTTCGACCGCGGCGTCGTCCCAGGCGAGCCCCGAGATCGCGCGCGGCCAGGCTTCTTCGAGCGTCAGGCCCACCAGCGCGGGGCGCAGTTTCGTGACCGTGTGGCCGAGCGCCTTGGCCCACGCGTAGCCGTCGCCCGTCGAACCCGTCGCGGCGTAGCTCAGCCCGCCTGTGCAGACGACCACGCCTTTGGCCAGGTGCGTCTCGAGATGGGCCGGGACCGCCTGCGCAGCCGCTTCCGCCGCCGCGCCGCGGGCGGGTTCGGGCGAGGCGCGGTCGATGCGCAGCGTCCAGCCGGCTTCGCCGCGTTCGAGGCTCACGATGCGCGCGCCGGTGATCAACTGCCCGCCGGCGGCCTGGAATTCGTCCACGAGGGCCTTCACCACGTCGGCGCCGCGCCCGCTCTTCGTGTAGAGCCGGTAGTTGCGTTCCACCTGCCCGTCCACGCCGTGGCGCGCGAGGATTTCCTGAAGTTCCGCGTTGGAGAGCGCCTTGAGCGCGTGGCCGAGAAAGCGCGCGTGCTCGTCGCCGAAGAGTTTCACGAAGCGCCGCGGGTCGAGGGTGTTCGAGAAGTTGCAGCGCCCGCCGCCGGAGATCGCGACCTTTTTGGCCGGGACGCGCATGCGTTCGAAGAGCACGGTCTTCGCGCCGGCGCGCGCCGCGGCGATGCCGGCCAGCAGCCCCGCGCCGCCGGCGCCGATCACCGCGACATCGCAGAAAAGAGAATCCCGCCCGGCCTGGTTCGGCATGGGCGGGATTCTGTACGGCGGAGCGGGCTTTGTCTACGCGTTACGCCGTCTTCGAGCGCAGCGCGTCGCAGAGGCCCTGGGGATCGTCGGTGCCGATGCGGAACCGGCGGCCGTTGGTGAACCTCAGTTCGACCGCGTCCAGCCCCGAGACGTTCCACATCCAGCCGGAGCCGAAGTAGCGAATCCCCCAGCCCATCAGCCAGTGGTTCCGGACGGGCCGGACCTCGGCGATCTCGGCGCGCGGGATGTCCTTTCGCAACAGGCCGATGCCCAGGCTGAGCCGAACCGATCCTTCGTCCACCGCGACGTCCAACCCGTGAAAGAGGACGCCGAGGACGCCCATCATGCAGGCCAGGGCCAGCATCGGGATGCGCAGCGGCGGCGCCGTGACCGCCGCGGCGAGCATGGTAAGAGTGCCCGCGGCCAGACCGATCCGCAGCACCGTTCCGGTTTGAAAATGTCGATAGGCCATGAAGCGTGTCATCGCAGGCCTCCTTTCCTGCGCTTGTATGACGCGAAACGGCGCGGACCTTTTGGAAAATCAACCGCGCGCAACGCGTTTAGCACGCCACCGTTCCACGATTTCTTCGGGATCGTATTCGGATACGTCCAGGTCCGGGCCTTCGACGATGCGCGCGTGCATGCGGCGAATCCGCTCGTTCAGTTCCGCGACGCGCCGGCGCACGTCGCCTTCGTCGGGGATGCGCCAGAGCCGCTCGGTCTCGCGGTGCAGTTCGGCCTTGAAGCGCAGCGCCTCCGGGAGGCACTCCAGGTCCTCGCGCTTGAGCCACTGTTTGAGCCACCACTGGTCGTTGTACGGCTGGTCCAGTCCGGGAATCGGTTTTCCCGTGCCCGGCAGGTTATCGAAGTGCCCGTCCTCCTGCGCCTTGCGCAGCATGAATTCGGCGTAGGATTCCCAGGATTTCCCCGGGGGTCTGGCGGGAGCCATGGCAGATCCTCCTTGGACGATTGGCTCGTTTGGAGGCACCAACACGGGACCCGCAAGACACTTGGGCAAACCTCGTGCCGTATTCAGGCAAAGCCTGTCCGCATTGTCTGTGATCGTCTGGGATGATTGGCAATCATTAGCAATGATTTGCTGTTCACGCCGGTGTACGCAAAGCACCGACGGGAAAACTCGGGAGGATGAACCGATGCGCATGATCGAAGCCGTGCTGCCGGTGCTGCTGCTGCTGGGCCTGGCCGTTCCGGCCTTCGCCGCCGACGCGCCCGCGCCCAAGTGGAAGTACGGGCCGCCCACGGACGAGACCTTTTTCCCCATCACCGTGTGGCTCCAGGACCCGCGCAACGCCGCGAAGTACAAGGCCGCGGGCTTCAACGTCTACGTCGCGCTCTGGAACGGCCCCACCGAGGAACACCTCACGCTCATCAAAGAGGCGGGCCTGAAAGTGATCTGTGCGCAGAACGAGGTCGGGAAGAAACATCTCGACGATCCCACCATCATCGGCTGGATGCACGGCGACGAGCCCGACAACGCGCAGTCGCTCGGCAAGGGCAAGGGCTACGGCCCGCCGATCCTGCCGTCGAAGATTCAGGAGGACTACCGGAAGATTCGCGAGGCCGACCCGTCGCGCCCGGTGATGCTGAACCTCGGCCAGGGCGTCGCCTGGGACGCGTGGCACGGGCGCGGCACGCGCACCAACAAGCCCGAGGACTACCCCGAGTACATGAAGGGCGGCGACATCGTCTCCTTCGACATCTACCCCGTCACGCACAGCCACAAGGACGTGAAGGACAACCTGTGGTTCGTGCCCAAGGGCGTGCGCCGCCTGCGCGAATGGTCGAAGGACGAAAAGACCGTCTGGTGCTGCATCGAGTGCACCCACATCAGCAGCGACGTGCGTCCCAGCGTGGCGCAGGTGCGCACCGAAGTCTGGATGGCGCTGATCGCGGGCGCGAAGGGGCTGATCTACTTCGTTCACGAGTGGAAGCCGAAGTTCAACGAGCACGCGCTGCTCGACGATCCCGAGATGCTGGAAGGCGTGACGAAGCTGAACAAGCAGATCCTGGCGCTCGCGCCGGCGCTGAACAGCCCTTCGGAGAAAGACGGCGTGGAGGTCGCGTCGTCCAACGCCGAAGCGCCCGTCGAATGCGTGCTGAAGAAACACGGCGGCGCGACGTACCTCTTCGCCGTCAACATGCGCGGCGCGGAGACCAAGGCCACGTTTACGCTGAAAGGCGCGAGCGGCAAGGCGGAGGTGCTCGAGGAGAACCGCGCCGTGGAGATCAAGGACGGCCAACTGGTGGACGCGTTCAAGCCCTACGAAGTCCACCTCTACAAGATCGCGCCGTAGCGCTCAGCGGTCCTCGTCCTTCTTGATGCCCCAGTCCTTGGGCTGGACGCCCAGCGTCACTTCCTTGGTCATGGGGACGTACTTGCGCTGGTCCGGGTGGAGGATTTTCAACGTCACCTTCGCGCCGGGTTCCATGTCGGGGATCAGCGTGTTCAGGTCGTTGCCGATGCGGATCTCCTTGTCGTTCAGCGTCAGGAGAATGTCGCCGGGCCAGAGGCCCGCTTCGTAGGCCGGTCCCTTGGTGTGCACGCCCTTCACTTCCAGGCCGACGCCTTCTTCCAGGCCCAGGCGCTTGGCCTTGTCGGCCGCGATGCCCTGCAATTCGATGCCCAGCCAGCCGCGCGGGACGTAGCCGTCCTTGACCAGCTTGGAGGCGATGTTCTTGGCCTGGTTGATGGGAATCGCGAAGCCGATGCCCTGGTAGCCGCCGGTCTTCGAGAAGATCGCGGTGTTGATGCCGACCACTTCGCCGTTCAGGTTCACCAGCGGCCCGCCGCTGTTGCCCTGGTTGATCGCCGCGTCGGTCTGGAGGAAGTCCTCGTAGTTGTTCAGGTGCAGGTTGCGGCGGCCCTTCGCGGAAATGATTCCGGCGGTGATGGTCTGTTCGAGCAGCCCGAAGGGGTTGCCCGCGGCGAGCACCCAGTCGCCGACGGCCACGGCGTCGGAATCGCCCAGCGAAGCCCCGGTCAGGTTCTGCGCCTCGATCTTCAGCACCGCCACGTCGGTCTGCGGATCGGTCCCGACGACCTTGGCGCTCAGTTCGCGCTTGTCGTGCAGCTTGACGATGAACTCTTCGCCTTCGGCCACCACGTGGTTGTTGGTCAGGATGTAGCCGTTCTTCTCGTCGAAGATAAAGCCCGAGCCCACGCCGATCGGCTCCTGGCTCTCGGCGTACTTCGGCAGCCGGTAGTAGCGCGGGAACCCGAGCAGGTCGCGGCGCTTCTCGAAGGTGTAGCCCTCGATCTTCTGGACTTTCTTAAGCGACGTGATCGCGACGACGCTCGGCGCGATCTGCTTCGCCGCCTGCCGGAAGGTCTCGGCCTGTTCGGTGAACTGGCGTTTGCCCTGCGTCTCTTCGCCGGCCGCGCGCGCCGCGGGCCAGCCGTCCATCGCCTTGGCGACGACCACGCCCACCACCACGCCGATCACGATGGACAGGAAGACCGTTCGATGCAACGACGCGCGCTCGCTCATGGCGGGACTCCGGGGGCCACCTTCTCCATCAGGACGCTTCAAGGTGCAGGGGCTTCAACCCTGGCGCCCAGGACGGACTGTTATTTTTGCATGCCCGTCGAATTCGTGCAAGAGGCAAGGCTGGCGGGACTAGGACAGGGTCAGGCGCACCACGTTGGCACTGTGCGGCGCGCGGCAGAGCACCAGCGCGTGGGCTTCCTCGTCCAGCGCCACGTCGCAGCCGACGCCCAGCAGCACCCCCGCGGGTGACGCGGGGCCGCTTTCGAAACGCCCGCGCAGCAGGCGGTACTCGTCCAGGTTCATCTCGCGCCCGGCGGTGAGCATCACCGCGACGCGCGCCTGCGGCGCCTGCGCGTGCGCGCCGGCCTGGGCCAGCGCCTGCGCCAGGGCTTCGTCCGGAGCATGCGCGCCGCGGCCCAGGCCCGCGAAGGCCCGCACCGGACCCGCGCCGGCCAGCGCCGCCTTGGTCTCGTCGAAGCTCAGCCCGCCCGCGAACGCGCCGAGCAGCGCGTGCGCCGCGACGAGCAGTTCGCGCGAGCCTTCCTCCGCGCCGGCGTTCAGACGCACGGCCAGTTCGGCGTGGGCTTCGGCCTCGGCGAGCGGATCGACGCAAGAACCCTGCGGCGGCGCGGCGGCGATGAGGCAGACATGCAGGTGGCGTTCGCGCAGCAGCCGCGCGAGTTCCGCGAGCAAGCCGGCGGCCTCGGGGTCGGCGCCGTCGCCCAGGAGCACGGCCACGGTGCGCTTCAGGCTCAGGGCGTCCAGCGCCGCGGCGCGTTCGGCCAGGAGCGCCTGCGGCCCGCCGGCGCCTTCGAGCAGCAATTTGCGTTCGATGCCGGTGGCGATCAGGCGCGCGGCCTGCGTGTCGCAGCCGGCCCAGGGGATGCCGTCGGCGAGGTTCTCCTGCCAGCCCCGCGCGGCCGCGGCCGCGCCCAGCTTCCCGACGCCGAGGGCGAGGAAGGGCGCGTACGCCTGGGTAAAGAGGGTCGTCAACGGCATCGCCGCTACGGTTCCTTTTTCGAAGCTACAGCGCCGCGGCCACGCGCCGGACGGTCATGCGCATGCGCCCCCACAGGCTCGCCGCGCGTTCCAGGCGCAGGCGCGCGCGGGATTCGGCGCCGAAGTGGACCAGCCCGGAAAGCGTGCAGCCGCCGGGGCCGGAGAGTTCTTCGGGGAGCGCGGCCTCGCGCGCGACTTCCCAGTGGGGCGTGCCCGGGCGCACCGGCGCGCCGCCGAAGTGGCGCGCGACGAGGCTCGGCAGGCCCTTCAGCTTGCCGCCCATGCCGACGATCACCAGGCCGCCCGCGTGGCTGCCCGTGTAGGCCGGGAGCCCGTCGCGCAGCGAACGGATGGCCGGCGTGAGCAGGTCTTCCAGCGTTTTGTTGAAGTCGCGCATCTCGACGCGGATCGAGGTCAGGCCGTCCACGGCGGGCACGTCCAGCGCGGGGCCGGAGGCCACGTCGTCGCCGACCGCGGCGTGTTCCTTGAGCAGACGCCGCGCGGTGCCGGGCGCGATGCGGAAGTGGCGCGCGAGCCCCAGCACGACGCCTTCCATGCCGCTCGACGCGGGGCTGACCCCCAGCGCGGGCGTGTGGCGTTCCTGGCCGAAGGCGCAGGTCTGGCGCATGCGGCCGCCTTCCCACAGCGTGCCGCGGAAACCGCCGGCGCCGAAATCGAGCACCGCGACGCCGAGGATGCGTTCGTCGGGCGTCAGGGAGCCCATCGACGAGGCGAGCGGTTCGAGCGCCAGGTCTTCGACCTCGATGCCGGCGCTGCGCACGGTCTTGAGCAGGTTGTCGATGCGGTCGTTGGGCGCGGTGAGAAAGCCCGCGGACATCCCCAGCGTGGCCCCGCGCAGGCCCACCGGGCGCTCGACCCCGTGGACTTCGCCGACGGCGAAGGGCCCGTCGAAGCGGTGGACGACGCGCCGCGTGCCGCCCAGGTCCGGCCAGAGCGACTTGCGCAGGCGCGCGACGTCGGAGACGGCGACGACGGGCTGTTCGCCGCCCAGTTCGATGGTGCTCTTGCTGACGTTCAGGCGCACGTCGCCGCTGAAGCCGACGACCACGCTGCGGATTTCGGCGTCCACCTTGTCGCCGACGGCCTGCACCGCGATGCGGATCGATTCCCCGGCGCGCTCGAGATCGACGATCTCGCCGTTGCGGATGCCGTAGCTGGGCACGGCGTCGGCGGCGAGCACCGTGGCGTGGTCGTCCTGGATTTCGGCCAGGGCGCAGGCGATGCGCGAGCTGCCGACATCGACGGCGACGACGAATTCCTCGAGCTTGCGCGGGGCCATCAGGCCCGTGCTGGCCTTGCGCGCCAGCGTGGCCACCTGCGCGGTGATGGTCTTGGGGATCGCGAAGAATTTCGACATGGCGTCCACCCGAACCTGAAAAGTTCCCCGCGGCCGGGCCGCGGTCAGCGCGGCGTCACGGGCGCGCCCGGAAGCTGCAGCTTGATCTCGCGCAGTTTCGTGACGTCGCAGTTGGCCAGGATCTGGGCCAGCCGGTCGGCCTTCTCGCGCGAAGTCGGCTCGTCCACCGGACGGGCCTCGTCGTTCCAGTATCCCCATTCGATCATGGGGCCTTTCAGCACCCAGGCGCGCCAGGTGCCGGCGGGGTCGCGCTGCACGCGCATCACGCGCAGGCTGCCCGGCGAGCGGCGCAGCAGGTCCTGGATGCAGCCGAGCAGTTCCAGCGCCTCGGCGGCCTCGTTTTCGGGAACGCGCATGCCGGGTTCGGCCCGGTGCAGGCGGAAGCCCGCGATCGAAGGCAACTCCAGGCGCGAAGCCTGCATGCCCGGCGCCGGCGGCGCGGCCAGGTCGTCGGCGAAGAGCGGCATCGCGTGGCCGCGGCGGTCGAGCACCAGGTAGCCGCCCTCGCATTCCACGCGCGCGAAGGGCACGCGCCAGCGCGGCTCTTCCACCTGCACGGCCGCGGGGTAGCGCACCCGCACCGCGCCGATCTGTTCGATCCACGGGCTGGTCTCGTAGGCGCGCGCGAGCTTCTCGGCCAGGCCGGGCTCGAAGACGTTGCGCCCTTCGGCCGCGAGGCCCAGTTGCGCGATCTTGCGCATCTCCAGGTCGCTGACCCAGGGCGGGCGCGCGCGGTTGACCAGCATCGGCTTGACCAGGCGCTCGCGCGTCAGCGTCGCCTGCTCATCCTTCCAGACGGGCCACCAGAGCCCGACGGAGACCGCCGTGTACAGGACGCCGAAAAGGAGCAGCGGCAGCAGCGGCCGGACCGATCGCCCGAACGCTTCGCCCACCGAATACGCGACGCCCGGCGCGGACGGTTCCGCGACCACCTTGGCGTTCTTCTTCTTCTCTGCCGGTTTCGTACGAGCCATGAGTTCCCCCCGAACGAAGGCGGATAAGGCCTTCCTTCAGGGTTTCGGCACGGCGAGCGCAGGACTTAAAGGGAACCCGGGGAACCCGGGAGGTTTTCGAACTTTCGCGCGCGGGCGCGCGCGGCGCCGTCAGGCCGCGCGGCAGTTGCGTTCGGAATGCTCCAGCGCCTGCAGGAGCAGGAACTCGCAGACGCTCAGGAAGTCGAAGCCCGCGGCCTCCGCGGCCTTGGGCAGCAGGCTGTGCGAGGTCAGGCCCGGCAGCGTGTTCACTTCCAGCACCCACGGCATGCCCTGCGCGTCCACGATCAGGTCCACGCGCGAGACGTCGCGGCAGCCGAGCGCGCGGTGCGCGGCCAGCGCGGCGGCCTGCACGCGGTTGGTCATCTCGCGCGAAAGATTCGCCGGGCATTGGTACGCCGTGTCGTCCACGTACTTCGCCTGGTAGTCGAAGAATTCGCCCTTGGGCCGCAGTTCGATCACCGGCAGCGGCTCGTCGCCCAGAATCGCCACGGTCATCTCGCGCCCGGGCACGAAACGTTCCACCAGCACGCTCTCGCCGAACTCGAACGCGCGGCGGATCGCGGCGGCCGCGTCTTCCATCTTGCGCACGATCGAGATGCCCAGGCTCGACCCGCTGGCCGCGGGCTTGACCACCACCGGCGGCATCAGGTCCAGGTTGTCGGGGCCGCCCAGCGTCGCGAGTTCCTCGAGGTCGAAGCCCATCCACGCGGGCGAGAGGATCCCGTTCTTTTCGAAGCAGCGCTTGGCGAGAATCTTGTCGAAGGCCATCGAGGACGCGTCCACGCCGCTGCCGGTGTACGGAATCCCGGCCTGCTCGAGGATCATCTGGACCTTGCCGTCCTCGCCGAATTCGCCGTGCAGCGCCAGGAAGGCGACGTCGATCTCGAGCGAGGCCGCCATGTTGACGCTGAAGGAGTCGTCCAGGATCACGCGGTGGACTTCGCGCCCGGCGTTCTGGAGCGCGCGCGCGACCATGTCGCCCGACTGGATGGAAATCTCGCGTTCGGCCGAGGGCCCGCCGTACAGCACGCCGACGGAAAGATGGTCGAGCCGGTTCGGCCCGCCCTTGCGGTTGAACAGCCGGTCGTTCGGAGTCATTGATGCCATGCGCTTCTCCCGCGGCCCGCGCTGCGCCGCTACGCCACCCGCGCCTTAAGGGCGTCCGGATCGACGCCCCACGTTTCGATCTCGAGTTCCAGTTCGACGCCGCATTCCAGGAGCGCGCGCTCGCGGATGAGGCGGATCAGCGCCACCATGTCCGCGGCCTTCGCGCCCGGATGGCAGATCAGGAAGTTCGCGTGCTTGGTCGAGACCTGCGCCCCGCCGATGCGAACGCCCTTCATGCCCATCAGGTCGATGATCTTGCCCGCCGGCGGCGTGTTCGGCCGCTTGGGGTTCTTGAAGACGCACCCGCCCGAACGGTCCTTCAGCGGCTGCGTGGCGCTCTTTTCGGCCAGGATCGAGCGCACGTGGGTCCAGCACGCTTCCGCGTCGGAGGCTTCCACGTCCATCTCGCAGCGCGTCACGATGCGCCCGCGCAGGCCGGAATCTCGGTAGACGAACCCGCAGGCCTCGCGCGCGCAGTCGAAGGGCGTCCCGTCCATCTCGACGCCGCGCACGCGCGTCACGCGCGCGCCGATCTCGCCGTACTTGCCGCCCGCGTTCATGCGCAGGGCCGCGCCGACGGTGCCGGGCACGCCGGCCAGGCATTCCAGCCCGGCGTAGCCCGCGTTGGCGCTCCATTTCACCAGGCCGGGCAGGCTGTGGCCCGCGCCGACGGTAACGTGCGTGCCTTCGTGCGTCAGGTCGCTGAATGCGTGTTTGGGCAGCCGGACGATCAGGCCGGAAACGCCTTCGTCGGCGACGAGCAGGTTCGTGCCGTGGCCGAGCATGCGCACGGGCACGGCCTCGTCGGCCGCGCGGCGCAGCACCATGGAGAGCGCCTCTTCGCCCGGAGGTTCGGCAAAGAATTCGGCCGTACCGCCGACGCGGTAGTTGTTCATCTGGGCGAGCGGCACGCGTTCGCGCACGATCGATTCGAGGCCGCGGAACCAGGGCATGGCAGGCATCCGGCGTTAAGTGTCGACACCTCTTCCCGTTAAGCCACAAGGTGCCAGAGGTATTTTTCGTCAACTTTTCGCGCGAACTTGCGTTGAATGTCACAAGAGGGCTGGACTTATGCGCACTTCCAACGAGGCGCACCCACCGAAGCGGTCTTTCCGGCAAATGCACCTATCCACGCTGCTTCTCTTAACCATAGCTGCAGGGGTTTTTCTGGGCGCTAATTGCACGCCAGATCATTCACACGAAAGCTCGGTAACTGTGTATTTCAATATTGGTACGCCGAACGGATGCTTTGGAAACGAACTGAGCGTATCGGAATCCCTGGAACATTGGCGATGGGGCTGGCCGATGCAGTTCTTCGAACAATCCCAATCGTCGCTGGACGGACCTTCCTCTTCCTTGGATGGCGTCAGCCTAGGTGCCAACCTCCTATTTTGCGACGTCTGCCTTGTACTCCTTCATATCCTGCTGGTATGGGCTTCCAGGCCCGTAGGGCCGGCGCGCCGCCTGCATGACCCCGCCTAATCTTTGCCTCATTTCCTCTTTTTTCGCTAAAATCCCCGAACCTGCGCGCCCTTCGCGCCTCCTGTGATCGGTTACGGAGTGCGCGGGACGATGCGTATTTTGGAGCGACCTTTGACCCTCGACGCGGCGCCCACGGACGCGCATCTGATCGAACGGACCCGCGCCGGGGACCAGGCCGCCTTCGAGGCCCTCGTCCACCGCTACGAACCGCTGGTGCTCGGCTACACCCGCCACCTGCTCGAACACGACCTCGAGGCCGAAGACGTCGCGCAGGAGACCTTTCTCAAGGCCTTCCGCGAACTCGCCTCGCTCCGCGAGATCGAACGTTTTCTGCCGTGGCTGAAGGCCATCGCCTGGCGCGAATGCCGCGCGTGGGTGCGCGCGAAGCAATCCGCCCGCGCCGCGTTGCAGGCCGCGCGCGAGACCCGCGCGCACACGCCCGACCTGCCCACGGACCCGCTCCTGGACGACGGCGAGCCCGACCCGTGGCTCGCGCGGCTGGAACGGACGATGGAAAACATGGGCGAAGGCCGGCGCGCCGTCCTGAGCCTGTTCTATCTCGACGAACTGCCGCAGGAAAAGATCGCGGCCTTTCTTGAAATTCCGGTGGGCACGGTCAAGCGCCGGCTCTTTGAGGGACGCAGGGATGTCTCCGCCGCTGCAGCGCCGGAACCGCCCGCCGACCTCCCTGGGCGCAAGCGCTTCGTGTCCGCCGTGAAGCGGCTGCTCGCGCAGCCGAAACAAACGTTGCAAACGCCTCCGCTCTCCGTCCGGGACCGCAAGGCGTCTCCCTCAACCCAAGCCAACAAGGAGCACCCAATGAAAATCGCCGTCCTGAGCTGCATCCACGGAAACCTGCCGGCGCTCGAGGCCGTGGTGAAGGAACTCGACGCCGCCAAGCCCGACCAGGTCTACTGCCTGGGCGACGTGATCAACTACGGCACCGAGCCGAGCGCGTGCATCGGGATCGTGCGCGAACGCGGCTGGACGGTGCTGCAGGGCAATCACGAAGCCTTCGTGCTCGAGCCCGCGATGCTGGACGAGTTCAACCCCTTCGCGCGCAACTGCGGCTTCTTTACGCTCGGCGCGCTGAGCGCTTCCGACCGCGCCTGGATCAAGACGCTGCCGCTCACGGCCAGCGCGGCCGGCATCCAGTTCGTTCACGGCTCGCCGGTCAAAGGCAAGGAAGTCCGCCAGTACCTGCTCTCGCAGGAGGACATGAAGGCCGGCTTCGAGGCCATGACCGCGCCGCTCTGCTTCGTCGGGCACACGCACGTGCCGATGGCGATGTACGACGAGGCCACGCCCAAGGTGAGCAAGGACGCGGTGCAGCAGATCGATCCGAAGGTGAAGACGATCGTGAACGTCGGGGCCGTCGGCCAGCCGCGCGACCGCGACCCGCGCGCCTGCTGGGTGCTGTACGATTCGGCCACGAAGACGCTGGAATACCGCCGCACGAGCTACGACACGCAGGAAGCCTGCCGCCGCATCAAGGACGCGGGCCTGCCGGCGAAGATGGGCGAACGCCTGCTAACCGCGGTGTAGCAGCGCGAGCAGTTCGCCGGCGGCCTCGGTGACGTCGCCCGCGCCCTGAATCAGCACGGTGTCCCCTTCGCGCGCCCAGGCGGCCAGGTGTTCCACGGCCGCCTGGCGCGTTTCGGCGGCGTCGGCGGCGGCCAGGCCTTTCGCGCGGATGCGCAGGGCCAGCGTGTGGTGGTCGGCGCCGTGAATCGGTTCCTCGCTGGCCGCGTAGACCGGCAGCACCAGCACCTTGGCCGGATGTTCGCCCGCGAAGCAGGCCGCGAACTCTTCCATCAGCGCCGCGGTGCGGGTGTAGCGGTGCGGCTGGAAGAGCACCGCGACGCGCCCGGCGGCGCTGGCCTTGGCCGCGCGCATCGTCATGGAAAGCTCGAGCGGGTGGTGGCCGTAGTCGTCGACGACGCGCACGCCCTTCGCGACGCCTTTGATCTCGAAGCGCCGGCCGACGCGTTCGCAGGCGGCGAGCCCGCTGCGCACGGTGGTCTCATCCAGGCCCAGGCGCCAGGCGACGGCGATCGCGCCGAGCGCGTTCAGGACGTTGTGTTTGCCGGGCATCGGCAGTTCGAGGTCCTTCCACGTGCCGAAGGGCCCGACGGCGTCGAAGCGCATGCTCATGCCTTCGGAGCGGACGTGTTCGCCGCGCACCGCGCGCCCGTATTCGAAGCCGTAGTCGAAGACCGGGAGGCCGTTTTCGAGCGCGGCTTCCGCGAGGGAGATGCGCACGCGCAGGTCGTCGCCGCAGCCGAACATCGCGGCCAGCGGGTCGGTGGTGTCGGTGCTGCGCAGCCACTTGGAGGCCGCTTTGCGCAGGTCGTCGATGGTGCCGTAGTGTTCCAGGTGGTCGTTGTCGAGATTCGTGATCAGCGGCAGCGTGGGGCGCACGGCCATCAGCCGGTTGTCGGACTCGTCCACTTCGACGACGAAGTCGCTCTTCAGGCGGGGCCCGCGGCCGCGCGGCACGCGCACGTTGCTTTCCAGCGAGGGCACCACGCCGCCGACCATCACCGAGGGGTCGCGCCCGGCGTGGATCAGCAGGTGCGAGATCATCCAGGTCAGCGTCGTCTTGCCGTGCGAACCCGTGACGCAGATCGCGCGGGTCTGCTTCGCGATGCGCCCGAGCATGTGCATGCGCGTGCTGACCACCTTGCCCAACGCCTTCGCGCGGCGCACCTCCGGATGGCCTTCCGGCACGGCCGCGGTGTGGACGAGTTCGTCGCAGGCGTCGATGTGCGAAGGATGGTGCCCGATCTCCACGTCGATGCCGGTCTCGCGCAGGTGCGGCACCTGACCACCGCAGGAGCCGTCGCAGCCGCTCACCACCGCGCCGCGCGCGCGCGCCAGTTCCATCATGGCGCTGACGCCGATGCCGCCCGCGCCCATGAAGTGGATGCGCCAGCCGTTCAGGTCGTCCGGGCCCCGCGGCCCCGGCGCTTCCGCGGCGGGCGCGGGCGCTTTGGGCTTCGGCGCGGGCTTGGCCTCCACGAGCGGGGCCTTGGTGGCTGCCCGCGTCTGGCGCTTCCGTTCCCGCACGGCCGTGGTCTTCATGGTCGGTCCTTTTTCGATGAGCTTCCGGGAAAAAACTACGCGACGCCCGCGTGCACCGCTTCCGGTCCCACGGGCGGCATGGCGCGCGGCGGCGTCTTGAACGAACGCAGCCCCGCGAGGCGTTCCAGGCGGTCCACGACGTCGGCGGCCGCTTCGGGCCGGGCCAGCGCGTGCGAACTCGTGGCCATGCGCTTGCGCCGTTCGGGCTGCAGGACGGTGTCCGCGATGCGCTGAACCAGCCGGTCGGCCTCCAGGTCCTTCTGGAAGAGCGTCCAGGCCGCGCCCTGCGAACTGAAGACGCGCGCGTTGGCGGTCTGGTGGTCGTCGGCGGCGTGCGGGTAAGGAATCAGAATCGAAGGCAGCCCGAAGGCGGAGACTTCGGCCAGGGTCGTCGCGCCGGCGCGGGCCAGCACCACGTCGGCCTGGGCATACAGGTCTTCCATCGCCTCGGTGAAGGGCAGCACCTGCCCGCGCACGCCCGCGGCGGCAAAGGCTTCGCTCGCGCGCGCCTCGTCTTCCTTGCCGCTGATCAGGATCACGCGCAGGCCGGGCATCAGCTTCTTCAGCTTCGGCCAGGCGACGACGACGATCTCGTTCAGGAAGCGCGCGCCCTGCGAACCGCCCAGGACGAGCAGCACGGGTTCTTCGGGCGTAGCGCGCGCGGAGGTGTTGCGGCGCGCGGCCTGGTAGGCGGCCTCCACGACCTTGCGGCGCAGCGGGTTGCCGACGTGCTTCACCTTGCCGGGGCTGGACAGCCGCGGGGCGGCCTCGAGGAACTGCACGCCGATCTCGTTCGCGAACTTGGAAAGCTTGCGCGTGGTCCGGCCGGGGATCGCGTTCTGTTCGAGAACCATGCAGGGCACTTCGACGCCCCAGGAAGCCAGCACCGGCAGCGCCGAAGCGTAGCCGCCCAGGCCGACGACGGCCTGCGCGTTGAAATCGAGGAGCGACTTGCGCGCCTGGAGGTAGCCGCGGCACATCCGCAGGGTCTTGCGCGGCAGGTCGAAGCCGAAGAGACCGCCCTTGAGCGAAGGCAGGATTTCCAGCCGGTAGCCGTGGCGCGGCACGATCTGTTCTTCAATGCCGCCGTGCGCGCCGAGGAAGAGCACCGAGTGCTCGTCGCTGCGCCGGAGCAGTTCTTCGGCGATGGCCAGGCCGGGAAAGAGGTGCCCGCCCGTGCCGCCGCCCGCAATCACCAGTCGCATGAAGTCTCCCGTCGCTAAGAGCCCGACACCTTCTTCGTGGTATCGGCACGCGACCCCTAAAATACCTATATAAAAATGGAGGACTTTCGCGCCGCGGAGCGGTCAGCGCGCGCTGGGCGCGGGGGCCGAACCCGCCGAGAAGATGCGCCAGAAGCCGGTCTTGCGCTTCACGGCGCCGACGCGCTCGGGGGCTTCGTCGGGGGCCGGGTGCGCGGCGACGTTCAGCAGCAGGCCGATCGAGAAGAGCAGGAAGACCAGCGAGGACCCGCCGTAGCTGATCAGCGGCAGGCTGATGCCTTTCGTGGGCATGGACTTGGTCACCACCGCGATGTTCATCGCCGCCTGGATGCCGACCAGCAGCGTGACGCCGAGCGCGATCAGGCTGCCGAGCAGGTCCGGGGCCTTGCGCGCCACCGTCCAGCCCTGCCAGACGAACAACGCATAGCAGCAGACCACCGCCACGCTTCCGATCAGGCCCAGTTCCTCGCCGATCAGCGCGAGGATGAAGTCGTTGTGCGCCTCGGGCAGAAAGAGCAGCTTCGAGTGCCCCTGCCCCAGCCCGACGCCGAAGATTCCGCCCGAACCCTGCGCGATCATCCCCTGCGTCACCTGGTAACCCTTGCCCAGCGGGTCGCTCTTGCCGCTCAGGAAGTCGGCGAGGCGCGCCTGGATGTACGCGAGCTTGCTCCACGCGGCCAGCGCGCCCACCGGCACGGCCACCAGCAGCGCGGGCACCGCGTACGACAGGCGGATGCCGGCGATGAACAGGATCGAGCCCAGCACGCACAGCATCAGGCTCGCGGTGCCCAGATCCGGTTCGAGCGCCACCAGCAGCACGGCTCCGCCGGCCAGCGCCGCGCCAGGCAAGAAGCCTTCCTTGAACGAGCGGATGCGGTTTTCCTTCTGGCGGGTGGCGGCCCACGCGGCCATCCCGACGATCAGGAGCGGCTTTGCGAACTCGGACGGCTGCAGCGTAAAGCCGCCGGCCCGGAACCAGCGCCGCGCGCCGTTGATTTTTTCGCCGATGCCCGGCACCAGCACCGCGGCGAGCACCACGAAGGCGATCGCGAGCAGCCACTTCCAGTGGCGCGCGAGGCGGTGGTAGTCCCACAGGCTGCCGACGGCCAGAGCCATGCAGCCGGCGAGCAAATAGATGCCGTGGCGTTCGAGGAAGAAGGTCGGGTCGCCGAATTTGCGCTCCGCGGCGACGAAACTGGCGCTGTAGACCATCACCATGCCCAGCGCGAGCAGCACGCCGGTGAGCATCAGGATGTTGCGCCGGGCCTGTTCCACGCGGACCTCGGGTCGGTTAGTGCACGCGCAGCAGGGCCACGCTGAAGACGGCCAGCAGCACGGAGACGATGAAGAAGCGCGAGACGATCTTGGTTTCCGACCAGCCCTTGCGTTCGAGGTGGTGGTGCAGCGGCGCGATGAGGAAGACGCGCTTGCCCGTCCACTTGAACGAGGTCACCTGGATCATGACGCTCAGCGCTTCGGCGACGAAGACCCCGCCGATCAGCACCAGCATCAGTTCCTGCTTGATGGACAGCGCCACCAGGCCCACCAGCCCGCCCAGCGGCAGCGAGCCCGTGTCGCCCATGAAGATGTCGGCCGGGTGCGCGTTGAACCAGAGGAAGCCCAGGCAGGCGCCGGCCAGCGCCGCGCAGATGACGCTCAGTTCTTCGGCGCCGCGCACGCGCGGGACCGAAAGGTACTCGGCGATGCCCGCGTGCCCGGCGAAGTAGGCCAGAATCCCGAAGGCGACCGCGACGGTGATGGTGCAGAGCGTCGCGAGGCCGTCGAGGCCGTCGGTCAGGTTCACCGCGTTCGAGGAACCGACCATCACCACCGCGGCCCAGCCGACGTAGAACCAGCCCAGCGTGGGCCAGAAGTTCGGATCGACGAAGGGGATCGCCACCTGCGTCGAACTGCGCGGGTCGTTGTAGAGCGCCAGGATCAGGCCCACGCCGCCGCCGACCAGGAACTGGAAGAAGAGCTTCTCGCGCTTGGTCAGGCCGTCGCGGCCTTTCTGCGTCAGCTTGATGTAGTCGTCGTAAAAGCCCACCAGCGCCAGCGCGAGCATGGTGAACGCCGCGATGGGCACGAAGATCACGTCCGGGCGCGCGAAAAAGGCCGTCGCCAGCAGGGCCGAACCGATCAGGATCATCCCGCCCATCGTGGGCGTGTGTTTCTTGCCCGCGTGGTGTTCTTTCAGGAACTCGCTGTCTTTCTTATCCACGTCCTCTTCGATCTTCTTCCGGCGCAGGAAGCCGATCAGGTGCGGCCCGAAGAGCACGCACAGCGAGAACGCGGCCACGGCCGCGAAGGCGGCGCGGAACGTGACGGCCTTGAAGACCGCCAGGCCGCCGAACCACTCCGACGAGAGTTGATGCAGATAGTAGAGCACGTGATTGCTCCGGGCCGACCCCCTCCGGGGGAGTATCGGCGCGTTTGGAGCCGGGTTTAAGCGAAAGGTCGTCGCGAAGGCCTTTCGGCGCAACGGCTTGGACTTGGGGAACGGCAGGCTTGACTTCGCCGACGGCCGCTTGAGAATCCACGCACGACCGCGATTCACATAACTGGTTTATTGGAAAGGACTCCCAATGAATATGCGCCCCGTTTACCGAAGTTCCGGGAACCTCGGCCGCGGCCCGGCGGTCATGCTGCCGCTCAGCCTGCTGCTGGGCGCCGTGACCGGGCTGGTGTACGGGTACTCCTGCTTTTACTGCATCGCCTGGGTCGGATCGCAGAAGATCAGCATGCTCCTGGCCACTTTTATCTTTCTGGGGCTGGGCCTGGGGGTCTACAAGCTGGCCATCCTCTCGAAGTGCCGCAGCCTGTTCCTGGTGGGCCTGACGGGATTTCTCTCGGGTTCGGCGGCGCTGTACGTCGCCTGGTCGGTCTTCACGTCGGTCCTGCTGGACAGCTACGGCACGCCGGTGCCCGTCCACACGGTCATGTCGAACCCCGCCGCCCTCTGGGATTTCGTCCAGGAAGTGGGCGAGAAGGGCTGGTACACGACCAAAAAGTCCTACCAGTCCGGCCCCGGCGAAGCGGAAAAAGGGTTCATCCTCTGGGCCGCATGGACGATGGAAGCGCTGATCGCCACGCTCGCCCCGGCGATCCTCTCCGTGATCATGTGGCGCGGCAAAGTCTTCTGCGAGGCCTGCGGGTACTGGTGCGCGGACGCCGCGACCGTGGTGCGCCAGGCGAGTTCCGATCCCGGCACCGAGGCGCGGCTGAAGACGGGCGACCTTCAGGCGCTGGCCGGCCTGCCCCTGCCCAAGCCCAGCGGCTCGATGTACAAGGTGGACCAGACGCTTTGCAAGGCCTGCGGGAACACCGGCACGTACAAGATTTCCAAGATCACCTACGGCACGGGCAAAAAGGACGACGTGAAGACCGAGCACCTCACGCCGCTGTATTTGCTCGATGCCGATTCGGCTGCCGCGCTCGGCGCGCTGCTGGGCCCGGGCGCCACGCCCCCGCCGCCCGCGCCCGGCGTCCCGCCGGTGCCGCCCGCGCCGCCTGCCGTCTGAAGATCGAAGGAAGGCCTACAGCTTCGGCGCGGGCAACTGGACGCTGCATTCGCGGCGCCAGCGCGCGCTGACCGTGCGCCCCGTCGGCAGCACGTGAAGTTCGGAAAAGCGTTCGTCCATGGCCGTCTCGCGGGCCTTGAACCACGCGTATTCCTTCATCGGCTTCCCGCCGGATTCTTCCTGCATCTTCGCCTGCACCCGCGCCAGGTGCGCGCGCAGGCCGCCGGGTTCGTAGCCCAGGCGCACGAGCACGTCCACGGCCGAGCGGTCTGCGGCGGCCATGAAGGCGGCGTCCGGGGCCTCCTTGAGCAGCGCGTTGGCCGTCGCCTGGATCGCGCGCGCGAAGTCTTCGGGCGGCAGCGCGGTGACGGGTTTGTCTTTCGCCTCGGGGACGGCGGCCGCGGCCTGTTCGGCGAGCAGGTGCAGCGTCTGCTTCAGGCTCGACTGCGCGAACATCGTGGCCAGCAGCCCGGCCGCCTCGGACTCGCTCTCGCAGCAGCGCAGCGCGCCCAGCGTCACCACGCCGTAGCCGCCGGGCAGGCCCCAAGCCTTGCGTTCTTCCGAATGCACCACCACGACGGTCGCGGGCAGATCGGGGCGGTCGGAATACGCCGCGATGGCCGCCGCGAGCTGGTTCAAATAGCGCTCGACCCGTTCGTGCTCGAAGCGCCCCAGGCGCGCTATGAATTCCGCCGCGAGCGCGCGGCCGGCCTCGCGTTCGTCCTCGAAGCTGTACGCCGGCGCGACGGCGAGCGGCTTCTCGCCCGGGCCCCAGGCGAAGCGCACGTAATCGTATTTCTTTTCGACCAGGCCCAGGCGCGTGGCGGCCTTGTTGGTCACGCGGCCCGCCGCGTCGCCCATCTCGCGCGCGTAGGCGCTCACGTTTTCGGTGGCCTTGTAGGCGCTCTCTTTCGGCTTGCAGCCCGTAAGCGCGAGCGCGCCCACGCCGAGCAGCGCGCCCAGGACCCACAGCCCGTGCCCGCGCGGCGAGAAGGTCATTTGGTCACGCCGCCTTCCTGCGAAGGCCAGTCGGGGCGGTAGAGCCCCAGTTGGCCTTCGCGGAGGAACTTGTCGAGTTCCTCGGCGTTGGGGTAGCGGCCGTCGAGTTCCGCGAGCACGCCGGGGCCGACCTTGCGCGCCTTGGCGTAGCCGTCCGACACGTCGGTCCTGGCCTTCTTGAAGGCCTCGCCGCCGGCCGAAAGCCACGCGGCGTCCTTCGCTTCCAGCCCGGGCGGGGCCTCGCCGAGCAGCGTCGCGTGAACCCAGCCTTCCTTCAGGCCCTTCTCGGTGACGGCTTCGGCCTTGCCGTGATCGGATTTCGATTCGTCGGCGCGCGTGAAGCGCACCTTGACCCAGTCGCCGTCCTTCGAACGTTCGAGCACCTGCACCTGCTGGCCGGCGTAGAGCACGGCCTCCTGCCCGCCGTCCTTCAGGCTCGGCTTGCTGCGCACCGGCGTGCTGCGGACGCGCAGGTACAGCGCGGCGGACTCGGCCGCGGCCCACGAGGCGGCGGCGGCGACGAGCGCCATCGCGATCCAGGGAATGCGGAAGGTGTGAACATGCGCGAGCGTGCGGCGAAAGGTCATGCGCGTGGTTTCCTGGCCTGGGCTAAGGCAAGACGCCGCAGCCCGCCCTTCTTCGCATCTTTATTGGGTAGATATCGGTAAATGCAAGACGTGGATTGAGGTGATCGGCGAACTCGATCAGCGGTGCGGGCGAATTTTCCCTTCCTGCCCCTCGCGCAGGCGCTTGCGCGCGGACTGCACCTCGGGATCGGTGGGGAAAAGCGAGTAGGCGCGTTCGATGGTATCGAGCGCTTCCTTCTGCTGCGCGCCGGCCGAGAGCGCGTCGGCGAGCGAGATCAGAATCTTCGGATCGTCGGCCTTGGCGTCCTGCTTGGCCTGGCGCGCCTCCTTCACCGCCGCGACGGGATCGAACCAGGCCGCGTTGGGGTCCTCGATCAGCATCTGGACGACGCGCAGGCGCACGTCCAGGCGTTCCGGGCGCTGCGCCAGCAGCCCGCGGTAGACGTCCAGCGCCTCCTTCCCCTGCCCCTGCAACCGCAGCGCGTCGCCCAGACCGACCTGAATCTCCGGCTGGTCGGGGGCCTTCTCTTTCAGCAGGCGGAAATCGGCGACGGCTTCCAGCGTCTGGCCGGCCTGCATGTGAGCGTCCGCGCGCAGGCGCAGGGCCTCGAAGCGGCTGCCGTCGAGCGTCCAGGCCTTGCCGGCGTCCTCGGCGGCTTCGGGGTATTTGCGCAACTGCATGCGCACCTGCGCCCGGCGCAGCCAAAGCGAGGCATCGCCCTGGACCGCGAGCAGCGCGTCGCCGAGCGCGGCTTCGGCCTCGGGGAGGCGCTTGAGCGCCGCGAGCGCCATGGCGCGCGATCGCAGGGCGCCGGCGTTGCGCGGGTCCAGCGCCTGCACGCGGTCGGCATCCGCGAGCGCCTCGGCCGGGCGTTCGAATTCCAGGAAAAGCTCCGCGCGCAGCGCGAGCCCTTCGGCCGAATCGGGTCGCAGGCGCAGGTAGGTGCCAAGATCCGAGAGCGCGGCGGTCTTGTCGCCCACGGCGCGCATGACCTTGGCGCGCGCGAACCACAGGTCGGTCGCGTTCGGTTCCAGCACCAGGGCCTGCGAGAGATGCTGCGGGGCCTTGGCCAGGTCGAGCAGCCCGGTCTCGGGCAGTTCCAGGCCGCCGTACAGGCTGCCCGCGATGTAATGCGCCTCCCAGAGGAAGTCGCCCTTCGAGATCGCCTTGAGCGCGAGGTTCAGGGACTCGGCGGCGTGCTTGCGGCGTTCGTCCACGCCGGCCGCGGCGCGCCCGCGCAGGATGTGGGCATACGCCAGCGCCATCATCGCGTACGGGTTCGACGGATCGATCGCGGCCGAGCGTTCGTAGTACTTCAGCGCCAGCGAAGTATCGCCGAGCTGCCGCCAGGCCACCTCGCCGCAGCGCATCACGGCGCGCGGGTCGCCGGCCTTGTTGGCGCCCTGGGCCAGCTTGTCGGCCTCCAGGTAATCCTGGATCGCGCGCTGGCCCGACTCCGTGCCGCCCTTGGCCTGCCAGGCTTCGCCGCGCGCAAAGTACGCCAGCGCCGCGACGGGCGAGAACGGATCGGCCTCGATGACGAGCTGCAACTGCGCGATGGCCGGGTCGTACTGGCGGCGCTTGAGCAGTTCCAGGGCGTCGAGGAAGAGCGGGATGGCGCGCGCGAGGCGGTTGGCGTTCTCGATGTTGCGGGACTCGGCCACGCGCTGGGCTTCCAGCGCGCGCGTGCGGTCCTGTTCGGCCTGGGCGCGCTTTTCGGCCTCCTCGCGCATGCGCGATTCGGCCTCCTGGCGCTGGGTGGCCTCGAGCAGGCGCAGGTCTTTCTCGTGTTCGCTGCGCTGGGCCTCCTGTTTCAGGAACCACGAGCCGCCCGCGGCGCCGAGCGAGAGCACCACCACCGCCGCGGCCGAGGTCGCCAGCACCGCGCCGTGCCGCCGCACCAGGCGCGCGGCCTTGTCGATCACCGTGTCGGGCTTGGCCGTCACCGGGGCGTCGTCGAGCACCGCGCGGACATCCATCAGAAGCTGCAGGGCGCTCGCGTAGCGGTCTTCCGGATTCAGCGAGAGCGCCTTCAGGCAGACGGCGCGCAGCGCAGACGAGACCCGCGGGCGGTGCCCGCCGGGACGCGGGAAGACGGCGGGCTCGGTGGCGACTTTGCGCAGCAGCACGCGCGTATCGGGGTCCACGTGCGGCGGGCGGTAGTTCAGGATTTCGAAGAGCAGCGCGCCCAGGCTGTAGACGTCGCTGCGGGGATGCATCGCGGCGGGTTCGCCCGCGGCCTGTTCGGGCGACATGTACTCCGGCGTGCCGGCCACCAGCCCCTGCGCGGCCAGGGTGTCCTCGTCACGGACCGTGCGCACGGCCTCCGGGCGCGCTTTGACCAGCAGCGGCTTGGAACCGGGCGCGACGCTGACGATGCCCGCCGTCTGCGTGTCGGGGTCGCCGAACTTGCGCGCCAGGCCCCAGTCCATGAGCTGCACTTCGCCGAAGTCGCCGACCATCACGTTGGCCGGCTTCAGGTCGCGGTGCAGCACGCCCTTGGAATGCGCGAACGCCACCGCCTGGCAGATCTCGCTGAAGATGTTGAGCATGCGCGTCAGCGGGAAGGTGCGTTTCGCCTTCGCTTCGCCTTTGCGCAGTTCGATCAGGATTTCGCTCAGCGACTGGCCGCG